>BNVB01000025.1 GCA_025997795.1 Spirochaetia bacterium
AGCGTTCTTTTTCACTCATGGCGGAAACTGCTTTTTTCGCTGTTACCCCCAGCTTTTCCAATTCTAACGTGATTATTGCTGTTAGTCCACCGAAGGGTATTTTGTTTTCCGGGTCGTAGTAGATAAACCGGTGATCAAAACGGCTGTCCTCAAACAGTTTGCCCCGTGCCAGAAGGGAAATCTGGTAGCTTCGTTTGAGGGTTTTATACGAACCGGAAGATGTTTCCCGAATTTCCTGGCTGGCAAAGAGGCGGCTTAAATAGTACTCCATCCGGAAGACTTCCCATTTGTGCGGGTAGAGGGTCATCTCGATATCGGCCCGTTCGCCGGAGTTAAAGAGACACTGGATGTCATAGCGTATCTGTCGCTGGTCCAGCCGGGAAACCGGCGGTTCATTGGCGCTTATGCTAAGTTCTTTAACGGGTTTTTCCAGGATAGCCGAGAGCAGCTTTTTCCGGGCTATCTCTGACTGGACGGTATTCCTGGTAAAAACGCTTTTGAATACCGGGTCCCAGCAGGGATCGATGATCGGGTCGTGTGATTTAATGTTCGCCATAGTTTTCCTCCATACAAAGGCGGGGTCTACACTATTTAGGGCAATACACTGCGTGGCACTTGTATGGAAAGGCAAATTTTGGAGAAAAATTGGAGAATTCGCCTTGGCGGGAATATTCTTCGTTGGGAAGGGCAATGGGGCAGTGAAAACGCTTGTAGAATTCGCCTAGGCATACCTACATTTGACGGATCATTTTAAGTTCTTCGCCTAGACGGAATTCTTCGCCTAGGCGGAATTCTTCACCGGGTACGGTATCCCTGGGCGAGGAATTCCAAAATGTTTTCACTGCCCCATTACCCTCCCCAGTGCAGCATCATACTGCCCGCCAAACACATTACTGCATAGCGGGCGGGTTTTTCGCCGGGTGACACAAGGCGGCGGATAAAAAAACATTTTCTGAGTGTTTTACTATTCTGATACAAGCAAGAGACTTCCCAGACCCCTTATAGATATACAGGGGGAATTATGCAGACAAACAGAAAGTACAAGGACAGCGTCTTTACGCTGCTCTTTAGTGATACGGACCGCCTCCGGGAACTCTATAATGCTCTTGCAGGTACTCATTATGATGAAACCACAAAAATAACCATCAATACGCTGTCGGAAGCATTGTTCTTTGACCGGATTAACGATGTCTCTTTTACGATAGACGATAAGCTGGTCGTGTTAATCGAACATCAAAGCACCATCAATCCCAATATGCCCCTTAGGATACTTTCCTATATAGCCCGGATTTACGAGAAACTCATCGAAACCAAAAAAATCTACAGCAAAACAAAACTGGGTATACCCCGGCCCGAATTTATTGCCCTCTACAACGGCCTTGAAGAATACCCGGATGAAAGTACCCTGCGGCTTTCGGAACTCTTTGAAAAGGCGGGAAATCATGCTATAGTTGATCTGGAAGTTACCGTTCGGGTATATAATATTAACAAAGGGCGGAACTCCGGAATAGCGTCAAAAAGCCGCTCTCTTAAGGGTTATGCGGCTTTTGTCGCCAAAGTACGGGAACAATTACAACAGGGAGATAAACCCGAAAACGCTATAAAAAGCACCGTAGACTGGTGCCTGAAACAGGGAATACTAGGGGACTTTTTAGAGCAATACCGGGGGGTAGTAAATATGATGTATGCTGAATGGAACCTGGATGATGTTAAAGAAGTCTGGTATGAAGATGGCTTAAAAGAGGGTATGGAAAAAGGCCAAGCCTTGGGCCTAGAGCGCGGCCAAGCCCTGGGTCTAGAACGTGGCCAAGCCCTGGGTATGGAAAAAGGTTCCCGGCAAAGCAGAGAAGAAATCGCTCGCAATTTGAAAAAGCTGGGGGTTTCCCTAGATTACATTGCCCAAAGCACTTCACTTTTACCGGAAGAAATTGCTCGCTTATAATCGCCTTGCCGTTGGGGAGGGCAATAGGGCAGTGAAAACGCTTGTAGAATTCGCCCAGGCATACCTACATTTGACGGATCGTTTAAGATCTTCGCCTAGGCGGAATTCTTCGCCGGGTATGCCTGGGCGAGGAATTCCAAAATGTTTTCACAGCCCCATTGCCCTCCCCAGTGCAGCATACTCTCGCCAAGGCACATTACTGCATATGGGCAGATTTCCCGCTGGGCGGCACTGGGTTCGTATTTCTCCCAAATCGCAGGACTGCGGTGTTAAGCGCCTTGGCGTGTGTAGGCTCCCTCCGTTGGGGAGGGTAATGGGGCAGTGAAACCGCTTGTAGAATTCGCCCAGGCATACCTACATTTGACGGATCATTTTAAGATTTTCGCCTAGGCGGAATTCTTCGCCGGGTATGCCTGGGCGAGGAATTCCAAAATGTTTTCACAGCCCCATTGCCCTCCCCAGTGCAGCATACTCTCGCCAAGGCGCATTACTGCATACGGGCGGGTTTCCCGTTAAACGGTAGAAAAACGCACTATATGCGGGGAAAGCAGAAGGCTCGAATTTTCTTCCCTTTCTTTCCTTTGTGTCCCGGAACCCAAGGAACCTATGGTTCCAGGTTCCTTGTGGTTAAGTATTCTTCCTGCCACCGGCTCCCTGATCCCGTCAGACCAGGGTACCAAGCTTCGGCAATTAAATCATAGCAATCTGGCGCCATTAGGCCTTTAGTCTACCCAAGGGGGAGTGTCCTGGGGAGTCGTTAAAGCGTGAGATAGGGTTATACCATCCCCTGGCCCGGCGTCGACGTTCCGGTATTTGTTGGTTGTACCGTTAATATATACCGCGCGGCCGGTCCCGCTCGCCGTGTTGCCCGCAATACTGCCGCCGGACTTGGTGAAGCTCCCACCGGATATGCCGACGACAAACACCCCGCCGCCGTTGATGGCGGTATTGGCGCCGTTGATGGCGCCGCCGTTCATAGTGAAATTACCGTTGGCGCCAACATTTACCCCGCCGCCGTGGGCGGCGGCGGTATTGCCGCTGATAGTCCCGTTGCTCATGGTAAAAATCGCTGAGCCGCTGTTGGCAGAAAGAAACACCCCGCCGCCGCCATTCGAACCTGTCACATGGCTTTCATTGTTGCTGATGGTCCCGCCTTCCATGTTGAAGGTGGCGGTTCCGGTGGTACCCAGAACCGCCACTCCGCCGCCATAGCCGATGCTGGAAATATTGCGGCTGATAACCGCACTGCCTTTCATGGTGAAAGTGCCGCCACTGCCAACATACACCCCGCCGCCGTTGCCGAAGTTTGGGGCGCTGCTCGCTATATTGTGTGTAATAGAACCGCCCTCCATGGTGAAAGTGCTGGTACTGCCAACATACACCCCGCCGCCATATGAAATATTGCCGCCATTGGTGTTATCGCGGATTTCCCCGGCGTACATGTATAACGAGCTGTTATTGATGTTTACGAGGACCGTGTTATTGTTGTCCCTGCCAACCAGGTTTGGACCCCGGAGGATAAGTGTTGCCCCGGCGTTCGCCGAAAATAGGGAACCGTTTGTTGAGCCAAGTTTTATAGTCCCGCTGCCCCGGAGGGAGATAACCGTACCAGCAACTGACATAGTTACCGGGTTAATGGTATGGGTACCATCCACAATAACGGCGACTTTTTTCCCGGCTGCCGTGGTATTGAGGTAATAACGTAAGTCACTGTCTGCATCGCTTGCAGAAAAATGCTTGTATTCATCAGGGTCACCGCCAAAGTCTTCAGTGTTCCCCGCCGACCATGCGGAGCCCATGTCTATGGCGGCGGCGTTGTTTCCCCCCGCCTGAACATTAATGGATTGGGGTTTGCTTTCCGCATAGGGTACACCCTGGTAGGAAGCCGTTACCTGTATAGTCCAGTTTCCCGGAACCAGCGACAGCGTAATGGAACCGCCGCCCTGGACGGTCTTTGACAGTATACCGGGGCCGCTTCCGTGGATGGTATAGGTAAGCTGGCTAGGATCATCCGGCCCTGACCCCGGAATATAGGCAACAGATTTGCCGCTCACGAGCAGGGTAAGGGTGGTCCCGCCATCGGTGAGGTTGCCACAGGAGGAAAGTACGACCAGGATAAGGAAGAGTGTTATCCGCACAGCGGATTGCCGGATTAGGCTACCGTGCTGTAACGGAGAACGGAGAACGGAGAACGGAGAACGGAGAACGGAGAACGGAGAACGGAGAACGGAGAACGGAGAACGGAGAACACTTTTCTAGATTATCATGATTCTGCCGGGTTTGTAAAGCTCCCGCTGTAACACGCTTTTTGGCTAGTTTAGTCATTTTTTACTCCTGGAGGCAGTTTTGTTCCAGCCATTGGCTGATATACAGAGTATAGCACCTATTATGAAAAAAACAAGGGCCTAAAGATAATTCCGGCAGTAGTCGCTTATAACCCGCCCCATACAGGACAGGTTTCCAACTTTAGTGGACAGGTTTCCGGCTTTAGCGGAAACCGGGGTTCCCTCTCGGTTGATCTGGTTCCGCAGATATTCCGCCCAGGTAAAATTATCGCAGTAGTACTGGAAAAACCGCCGGGCCCGGCTTAGGTGGAATTCCGGCGGCTGGTACCGGGCCAGCAGGTCCAGAAAGCGCAGGGCTGTTTCTTCCAGAAACTGCCCCGGCACTTTTGCCGGGCTTGTTCCGCCTGGTCCGCTTGTTCCGTATGACCCGGCGCTTATTTTGAGAGCGGCGGCAAAAGCCCAGGGTTCCCTGACAAGGAGCCGCCCGGCCATAACCGGCCCGGCGGCGGCTTTTTGGACCAGTTCTTCCGCACTGTTTATGTCGCCGTTTCCTGCCACCGGGATATGTAACTCGTTTCGCAGGGCTTCCACATATTCCCACCGGGCCCGGCGTTTGAATTTTTCCGCCGCCATCCGGGGATGCAGGGTAATGGCGTCGGCCCCGGCGGCCTCAATGCGGCGGCAGAACGCCAAAAGAGCGGTCCAGACAGTCTCGTCAAGCATAGTTCCCTCCGGACAGCCGGGGTTCCTCGCTGCAGTGCGGAGTTTTTCCGGTTTGGGGCCAAGCCGGATTTTAACGCTCAGCCGTTTTTTGGTAACCCGCCGGATAAGCTCAATAAGCCGCCCGGCCTTGTTAATATCTTCCATCCAGCGGACTCCCGCCCCTGTTTTGGTAATTATTGGGGCGGCACAGCCCATGTTTATGTCGATACCCAGGCAGTCCCGCGAATCCAGAAGGGCCGCCGCTTTAACCAGTTGATCCGTATCTGCCCCCAAAAGCTGGTATACGAGCTTTTGCGGGCAGGGGCCGCTGTCCAGGTACCATTTTTCCAGGGGACCGCCGGCCAAAAGTCCCGGGGCGCTGATCATCTCGGTATAGTAAAGGATTTCATAAGCGCCAGAGAGGGGGGTGGCGGAAGACGCGGAGCGGCTGGAGCCAGGGGGGAGACTTGCCCCCTCTATAAGCTCCCGCAGGGCCCGGTGGCTTAGCTCTGCCATTGGCGCCAGCATAAGGGTTCCAACTTTAGGGGAAACCGGGGTGCACATTGGCTTATGGTGACGAATTTTGGAAAAAAAAGGAATTCCACCAAAAATGGGGACTTGACTTGTTGTTTTGATTGACTTACGCTATGATATTATGAGGAGCGTACCGCATGATTGCAAAGAGTGATGGGCCCAGTCTCAACGAGAAACCACCGGAAGGCCAAAAACCCGAAGGCGGGGCTTATAAAGTTCTCGTGGTGGATGATTCCATGTTTATTGCTAAACAGCTTGGACAGATCTTTACTTCCGAGGGTTTTGAAGTTGTCGAAACTGCTGGTGACGGCGCCCAAGGTCTGGAAAAATACAAAGAACTGTACCCAAACGTGGATCTGGTTACTATGGATATTACCATGCCGGTTATGGATGGAGTTTCGGCGCTGGAAAAGATACTGGAATTTCATAAAGAAGCCAATGTTATCATGGTAAGTGCCCTGGGTAAGGAAGATGTGGTTAAAAAGTGCCTCTTAATGGGAGCAAAAAGCTACATTGTTAAACCCCTGGACCGCAAAAAGGTACTGGAACGGGTTGTTTCTGTCCTAAAACGGTAATGTAACCAGTTATAAAAGACTCAGCATGAAAGCCCACAAAATTAGTGAACAGGTTTATTGTCTCTATGCGGATATCCAAACGGAGGATCTCTTTGAGGGTATTTGGCCCATTCCCCGGGGGGTTTCCCTTAATTCGTACCTGGTAAAGGGTAAAAAAACTGCCTTTATCGATCTTTTCCGGGACTGGTCCGGCGCAGAGGGTCAGTTTGAAGAAGCCCTGGCTTCTGTTGGCGGCGCTTTTGATACCATCGACTACCTTATTCTGAACCACCTGGAGCCGGATCATACCGGTTGGCTGGGGGAATTCCGCCGCCGTAACCCCAGGGCAGAGATTATCTCTACTGCCAAAGGGATCAACCTGGTTAAAAGCTTCTATAAACTGGACAGCGGGCTTCGGGCGGTAAAAGACGGGGATAAACTGGACCTGGACGGGGTGGAACTGGTATTTTACGAAACCCCCAATATTCACTGGCCGGAAACCATGGTTACCTGGGAGCCCGCTTCGGGTACGCTTTTTTCCTGCGATGCCTTTGGTTCCTTTGGGGCCCTGGGAGGCCGGGTTTTTGACGATGAATTTACCCCGGAAGAGCACGTTTTTTATGAAAAAGAATGTCTGCGCTACTATGCCAATATTGTTTCGTCCTTTTCTACCTTTGTGGAACGGGGAATCCAGAAACTTGACGGATTGGACATTAAATGTGTGGCCCCCAGTCACGGTATGGTTTGGCGGAAAAACCCCAAAGACATTATTGAACGGTATGCACGGTATGCTTCCTATTCACGGGCCGAAGCAGGAAAATCCTCCGGCGGTGAAAGCGAAATTGCCGTTATCTGGAGTTCCATGTACGGCAATACCAAACTGGGTCTGGATGCGGTAATCCGGGGCATCGAGGCAGAGGGAGTTCCCTATACCATCTGCCGGGTCCCCGACGAGGATGTTTCTTATGCCCTGGCAAATGCCTTTAAGGCCCAGGCGCTGGTCCTGGCCATGCCCACCTATGAATATGCCATGTTCCCCCCCATGGCCTATGTATTGGATATCTTTCGCCGTAAACATATCTTTGGCAAAACGGTACTCCGCATTGGTTCCTGGGGCTGGGTGGGCGGCGCAAAAAAAGAATACGAAACGGCCATAGAAGCCCTAAAATGGGAAAGTGTTCCCTCCATGGAATGGGCCGGATCCCCCACCGCAGAAGAACTTAAGGTACTGGAAGAGCGGGGGAAAGACCTTGCCCGCATTGTAAAAAGTTAGAAAGAGACACGTGATGTCTTGCGTAATAAAACAGGAGGCTCCCATGCTTACCAAAATTGAAACTTCCAACGCCCCCGGGGCGATTGGTCCCTATTCCCAGGCTATTGATACAGGGAATATGCTCTTTATTTCCGGCCAGTTGGGTATAAACCCGGCCACCGGGGAACTGCCCGAAGGTTTTGAGGAACAGGCAAAAAATGTGATGACTAATCTCAAAGCCATTCTTGAAGAAGCGGGGTACGGCTTTGATAGGGTAGTCAAGGCAACGATTTTTCTTGAGGACCTGGCCAATTTTACCAAAACCAACGAAATTTACGGGGCCTCTTTTCCAACACATAAACCGGCCCGTTCCTGTATACAAGTGGCAGCCCTTCCCAGGGGCGGCAAAATCGAAATAGAACTTATCGCAGTAAAATAAACCGCAGCCGGACAACAACAGGAGGACCCTTTGATTTACAGAGATTACGGCAAAACAGGAAAGAAGGTTTCCCTTCTGGGTTTTGGGGGAATGAGGTTCCAGCATATAGACGATCACGATGAATGTGTCAGGATGATGGTTAAAGCCGCCGAAGGAGGTGTTACCTACTTCGATACCGCCCCGGCATATTTTGACATAAAGAGCGAAACTGTTTTTGGCAAGGGGCTGGCGGAGCTTCGCCGGAAAAAACTTCCCTACTATACGGCAACCAAAACCTTTAAAAGCACCGAGGCGGATATCCGCCGGGAAATCGACGCCCAGCTAAAACGGCTGGATGTACCTGCCATCGACTTTTACCATGTGTGGTGTATCACCAGCCTTGAAAACTGGGCGGCCCGGAAAAAAGACGGTATTCTTAACACATTCCGCAAGTTAAAGGACGAAGGGCTTATCAAACATATCTGTGTTTCCAGCCACCTTATTCAGGATGAAATTGAAACCCTCTTAATGGAAAGTTCCGGCGGTCCCGGTTCCGGCGGCCTGGAGGCCGAAGGAATTTTTGAGGGAGTGCTTTTTGGCTATTCGGCGTATAACTTTAAAACCCGGGAAAAGGCCTTTAACGCTGTCCGGGCCAAAAAACTGGGAGCGGTGGTAATGAATCCCCTGGGCGGCGGTATTATCCCCGAACATCCGGAACTGTTTGGTTTTATCATGCGGCCTGGAGAAAGCGCCGTAGCGGCGGGGCTCCGTTTCCTTTGGGATCACCGGGATATTTCGGTAACCCTTGTGGGCTTCCGCTCCGAAGCGGATGTGGCTGCCGCCCTGGCCGCCGTGGAAGGGTACCAGCCCCGGTCCGAAGCAGAACTGGTCCTGGTTAAAGAAAAGGCCGGAACTTCCTTCGAGGGCCTTTGTACCGGCTGCGCCTACTGTGACGACTGCCCCCAGGGCATTCCCATACCCAGGTATATGGATGCCTATAACCAGAAAATGCTTTCTTCCCGGGGGGATGGGGCCATGCAGGAACGGCTTGGCATGCACTGGAGCATCCAGGCGGCGGATGCGGGAAAATGTGTGGAATGCGGCCAGTGTGAAGAGGCCTGTACCCAGCATATACCCATTATCGAACGGCTTAAGTACATCGCCAAAGCGGGCTAAAGGATGAGGCAGTTCCAAAATGTCAGATTTTGGAACTGCTACGCAGTTTAGCTGATCTCAGGCAACAAGGCTAAAGAGCGCGCCCGCCGGTGCCTGGGGAGCGGGGGCATAGGGCATAACCGTGTTGACGGCCCTGGCGGCCTTAATCTGGCCTTCATATTTTTCGATAAGAGCGTCTATCTCTCCGCTGGAAAGGGAAACAGCATCGTCCCGGTTAAAAGCGGGCTGTTTTTTCATCTGCCCAAGCTGTTCAATGAGTACGTCAAGAACCTTTAGTTTGGTGATGGCCACGCCGCGGGTGCCTTCCGGAGCGGGAACGCCGGAAACATGCTTAAAGTGGGAGTAGATATAACTTGACGGGGAGACAGGCAGAGACATTCTGCCCGAACCTGAACTGGTTAATGCGTATCCAATGTTGGGAAGCGCCGAAGCGCCGGGTATCCGCATATTCTTTCTCCTTGCTTTTATTCTCGGTATTCTGCCCAAATTGATTAGCCTTGTGGGTATCTTGAAAAAACTGTAGTTAGGGTAGATACTAATAACGATGCAGATTCAGGAAGCTTCTATAACCAGGCTTATTGAACGGATTGGTGAACACTACCGGAGTAATATCTCTAACCGCTTTATCCGGCCCGCCCTGTTGCAGCTTCCCTTTGACAACCAGTCCTGGGATTTAATGGAAGATTTAACCGAAAAAGTCCCCACCCAGGCGCTGCATTTGGACGAATTGTACCGGGAAATAATGGCCGCCGCCCATTTTGTGGCCCTGGTCCGGCGGGACCTGGTGCCGGGGCTCCGGAACCGCATTGGCAGAAACGACCCCTCTGCGCCGGACAAGGTGCTTCGGGATATGGCGGTAAACAACTTTGCCTCGAATTTGCAGGTTTTTGCCGATTTGGTAAACGAGCTTTTTGTTAAACTGGTAGATGTCGACAAGGCCAATGCTAAGGGTCATATGCCTGTTCACGCCCAAATGCCCGATCTGGCCAATGTGGGACGTCTCCTGGTAGGGTGATTTAAATGGCAGCCAAAAGTATCGGCATTGGTATTATCGGTTGTGGTTTTATGGGAAAAACCCATACATACGGTGCAAAAACCCTTCCCCTTCATTATGAAAATCTTCCCTTTTTGCCCCGCTTGATAGGGGTCTGCGATGTTAATCTTGATGAAGCCCAAAAAATGAAGGACCAGAACGGTTTTGATTTTGCCACGTCCAACCTGGAAGAACTGCTTGCCCGGAAAGACATAGATGCCGTAACGGTAAGTACCCCCAATGTATTCCATAAAGCCGCTATTCTCTCGGCCCTGGCGGCGGGAAAACATGTGTACTGCGACAAGCCGCTGGCGGCGGATTATGCCGGAGCGGTGGAAGTAAGCGGGGTTTGGCGGAAAAGCGGCCTTATCGCCCAGGTAGCCCACCAGTTCCGGTGTTTTCCCGCAGTTATGCGGGCAAAACAGCTTATTGAAGAAGGCCGGATCGGCGCTATTATGAGTTTTCACGGAGCCTACCTTCATTCGGGGTCTATCGATAAAAATAAACCCATGGGCTGGAAACAGGACAAGACCATGGGCGGCGGGGGCGTACTCTTTGACCTGGGGTCTCATATCCTGGACCTGCTTTATAACCTTTTGGGAGAATTCAGCGAAATCTTTGCCTCTACCCGGATTCTCTACCCCGAACGGCCCAATGCCAAAGGGGAACTGGTAAAAATCGACGCCGATGATTCGGCCTGGATACTTCTTAAACTGCCCGGCGGCGCCCAGGGTATGGTGGAAGCTTCAAAAATATATACCGGTACCAACGACGATTTTACCTTTGAGATATACGGCGACAAAGGGGCGCTCCGTTTTGATTCAAATCTACCCAACTGGCTGGAATTCTTTGACAACAGCCGGCCCGAAAAAGCTCTGGGAGGGGAACGGGGTTATACCCGGATTGAAACCATGTCGGCCTTTGAAAAACCCGGCGGTTCCCTGCCTCCCTCTAAATTCCCCATTGGCTGGATCCGTTCCCATGTGCACAGTTTTTATAACTTCTGCAATAGTGTGTATACCGGAACCCCCGCATCCCCCTCCTTTGATGACGGAACGTATATACTCAAAATACTGGAAACCGCCTATGCTTCGGCAGAAGAAGGCCGCTGGAAAACCATTCGCCCTTGAGTCTTTTTGCTCTTTCTACTATTATTATTTAGTAAACAAGTGAAATTGAGGAGTATCCCATGAATGTAAGTGAATTAAAACATGCCGGTCTTAAAAAATGGATTGATGAGGCCGTAGCCCTTATGACCCCCGACTCGGTGGAAGTCTGTGACGGATCCCCGGCCGAATACGACCGGATGATCAAAATTACCGTTGATGCGGGTCTTGCCACGCCGCTTAAGAGCCGGCCCAACAGTTTTCTCTACCGGTCGGACCCTTCCGATGTAGCCCGGGTAGAGGATCGTACCTTTATTTCCAGCGAAAACGAAAGCGATGCCGGTCCCACCAACCATTGGGAAGCGCCTGCCAAGCTCAAAGCCACCATGAGCGCCCTCTACAAAGGCAGCATGAAAGGCCGGACTATGTATGTAATTCCCTTTTCCATGGGGCCCGTGGGTTCGGATATCGCCAAAATCGGCGTAGAAATTACCGATTCCCCCTATGTGGTTGCCAATATGCACATTATGACCAGGGTAGGAACCAAAGTCCTGGACGTGTTGGGCGCCGACGGTTTCTATGTACCCTGTTACCATTCCGTAGGCAAACCCCTGGCGGCGGGCGAAAAAGACGCGGGTAAATGGCCCTGCGCCCCCATGGAACACAAGTATATCAGCCACTTCCCCGAAACCCGGGAAATCTGGTCCTACGGCTCCGGCTACGGCGGAAACGCCCTCCTGGGCAAAAAGTGTCTGGCCCTGCGTATCGCCAGCGTACTGGCCCGGGACGAAGGCTGGCTGGCCGAACACATGCTTATCCTTAAGCTTACCAATCCCCAGGGAGAGGTAAAGTACGTTACCGGGGCGTTCCCCTCGGCCTGCGGCAAAACAAACCTGGCCATGCTCATCCCCACGCTTCCGGGCTGGAAAGTCCAAACCGTGGGCGACGATATCGCCTGGATGAAGTTCGGCGCAGACGGCCGTCTTTATGCCATTAACCCCGAAGCGGGGTTCTTCGGCGTAGCCCCCGGAACCAACAACGATTCAAACTTTAACGCCATGGAATCGATCAAGAAAAACACCATATTTACCAACTGCGGCCTTACCGAAGACGGTGACATCTGGTGGGAACAGATTGGCAGCGGCGCACCGGGCAAGGAAATTATTGACTGGAAGAACCAGAAGAAACCTGCCCCCCAGACCGATAAAAGCCCCAAGGGCGAGGAAATTGCCCACCCCAATGCCCGGTTTACCGCCCCTGCCAAACAGTGCCCGGTTATTGCCGATGAATGGGAAGATCCCAAGGGTGTGCCGATCAGCGCCTTCCTCTTTGGCGGCAGGCGGCCCAGCACCATTCCTCTGGTAAACCAGAGTAAAAGCTGGGTTCACGGCGTTTTCATGGGGTCCATTACCGGTTCCGAAGTAACCGCCGCGGTTATCTCCGACCAGGTAGGCCAGGTCCGCCGGGATCCCTTTGCCATGCTGCCGTTCTGCGGTTACCACATGGGAGATTACTTTAAACACTGGATTAGCCTGGGACAAAAAGCGGAAGCCGCCGGCAAGGGCGATAAACTCCCCAAAATCTTCTTTGTCAACTGGTTCCGCAAGGATAAAGACGGCAAATTCATGTGGCCCGGTTACGGCGAAAACAGCCGCGTCCTGGCCTGGATCTTTGACCGCTGTGACAACAAAGATAACTGCGTGGAAACCCCCATCGGGAACCTGCCCAAACCGGGAACCATCGATGCCCCCAAAGACGTCAGCGCCGAAGCGATGAAAGAACTTTGTTCGGTAGACATCGAAGGCTGGAAGAAGGAAATTGCCGATGTACGGAAAAACCACTATCCCAAATTTGGCGACAAGCTGCCCAAGGAGCTCTATGCCGAATTGGATGCGATAGAAAAACGCTTAAACGCATAAAAAGCGCCGGCGGAAAAGTGTATGTCATGAGGTTTTGCCGCCCCTTTTTGGCTTTTGCCGTTTTGGCGCTGGTCCTTTTTTCCTCCTGTTCCGCCCGAATAACGGGACAAGTGGCCGCGGATAGTTCCGGGACGCTGCAGTTACAGGCTAATCTGGAACCGAACATGGCCGCCCTTATCCGCAGTTTTGGCAGTTTGGCCGGCGGATCAGGCGGAGCCTCATCCGCCCCGCTTTTGGATGCCGCCGCCCTTAACCGGTCCCTCCGGGCTGCGCCGGGGGTTACAAACGCAGCCCTGCGGAACAGCGGCCCGGAACGGATTGAAGGGCCTGTCGCCGTAAGCCGTATTGGGGATTTACTTGCCGCCGGGGTTAACCGTTTTGTCCGTTACGAAGGACCCGCTGGTTCCACGCCGGGAAAACTTACCATTCATCTGGACCGAAACATTGGTCCCCGGCTCCTTTCCCAGCTTTCGCCGGAAACAGCGGATTACCTTTCCGCCCTTATGGCCCCCCTGGCCACCGGCGAGGCCCTTTCCAAAACGGATTATCTGGCACTGGTGGAATCGGTCTACGGCAAGGCCATAACGGGGGAAATTGGGACTTCAAGAATTACCGCCGCCATTACCTTTCCCGGTACGGTAAAATCCGTCAAAGGAGGTTCCTTTTCCGGCAGGGAAGCCCGCTTTAACCTTTCCCTTTTGGATATCCTGGTGGTGGAACAAGCCCTGGACTACGAAGTTACTTGGGTTCCCCTTTAGGGGACACCCGGGGTTCCTCTTTAGAGGAACCCGTGATCCCGTTGACGGGTCCCTTTTTCTCCGTTACAGTTAAGGTCTGGAGAAACCATGGCGCAGGTCCATTACTATAAACGTTTTGAAAACAATCTGGTCCAAAAAGTCAAAAACGGCGCTGTCTGGACAGCGGGAAAAATAGCGAATTTTTTCAGAGCCATACACTGCTTCCTAATCCGGCGTTATACAATTGTACTGGTACCCCATTCAGAAAAAAAAGTTTTTAACTTTCATGTTTCGATTATTGGTTTGGTACTGGTGTTCCTGGTTTTTATGGGAATTGCCGGAACTTTTTTTTGGTACAGCGCCCTTTCCGGCCGTACCCGGGGGGTCTTTAGCGAACGGGATTCCCGCATTAGAGATACGGAACTAAGCCTGGAACAACTGCGAAACGAAGTAAATCAGCTTTCGCGGGCTGCCCGTGGTCTTGAGTCAGTGTTATCCGGTGCCCTTCTTACCCTTGGATCGGACAATACGGCAACTTTACCCCAGGGGGAACGCTCGGCCTGGTTTAACCAGGGAAATGATGTCCTTAAAGAGGTAGAAGACATTAGGCAGTTGACGGGGTACTTTTCTTCTGTGGTAGAACCGGTAAAGGAAATTGGGGCGGTCCTTGATTCCCAAAGCGCCATTCTTTCGGAGATTCCCAGTATCTGGCCTATCCGGGGGGGGATTGGCCACTTTACCGATCAATTTGGGCAGACCCTCGATCCCTTTACCGGAGCGCTCCGGATGCATACCGGGGTGGATATTTCTACCAACCGGCAGGGAGATCCGATCATAGCCACCGCCGACGGCCAGGTGGCCTATACCGGTTATGAACCCAGCGGTTTTGGGAACTACATTATTATCCGGCACCAGCATGGTTTTTATACCCGGTATGCCCACATGCTTTCGTTCCGGGTAGAAATTGGTCAGCAGGTAAAACAGGGGGAAACCATAGGTTACATTGGCAATACGGGCCGTTCTACCGGGCCCCATCTGCACTACGAAGTTCATATCGGTTCGGACGTGGTGAACCCCTACAAATACCTTAGAATCCGGCCCAATCCGGTAAGGTGATCCTATGGCAGCTAAGAAACCGGTTTATGCAGAAAAACAGGGTGAATTTGCCCTTAACACCATTGTGGGTCCCGGCAGTTTTGTCCGGGGCGATATTGATTCCGGCGGTTTTACCCGGATAGACGGCAGCGTTAAGGGCAACCTCCGTGCCGCCGGCCGGGTGGTAGTGGGAGAAAGCGCCCGTATGCGCAGCAGCATTACCGGCACCAATGTAACCATCGGCGGTGTGGTGGACGGCAATATCCTGGCCAGCGAACGGCTTATTGTACTGCCCACGGCGCTGATTATCGGCGACATTACCACCCGCCGCATTGAGGCCGCCGAAGGCTGCCTTATCCATGGCAAGGTACGGGTGTGCCAGACCGAAGAAAACTGGGAACGGGCAAAAGCGGAATTCCGGGACAAGCGGTTTACCGCCGCCTTGCCTGCCCGTGTTATATGAATTATGGGCCTTCTTCCTCCGGGTTTTTCCCGCAGACGCACCAGCGGCCTTCATCTTTGGCAAAGCGGCAAAAGGGCAGTTGAATAACCCGGCCGTCTTCGGCGCTAAGGCTTATTTTTCCCGATGCTATATTTGCTTCCGTTACCTTCCAGGTTGTTCCTTCATAGCTAAGCCGGGAACCTTCCTGGGGAATAAGTCTGCGCTGTTCGGTGTAAAAACCGTGTTCATAAGCCAGACAGCACAGGAGCCGTCCACAGGGGCCGGATATTTTCATGGAGTTAAGGGAAAGGTTTTGATCCTTGGCCATTTTAATGGATACCGGTTTTAACTTGTCCGAGACGGAGTTACAACAGTAGGCCCGGCCGCAGACCCCCAGGCCTCCTACTACACGGGATTCATCCCGCACGCCGATTTGCCGCAGTTCAATCCGGGTCCTGAATACCGTTACCAGGTCTTTAACAAGGTCCCTAAAGTCTACGCGGTTTTCTGCGGTAAAGAAAAAAAGTATCTTTGGCTCTTCCAAAAGATAGTGGACAGAAACAAGTTTCATTTCCAGGCCGTGATCTTCTATTTTTTCTTTACAGATGGCAAAGGCTTCTTGTTCCTCGCTCCGGTTCCGTTCTGCCCGGGCAAGATCATTGGCAGAGGCGGGCCGTTCAATGCGTGCAATTTCTGAAGAAAGGCAATGGGCTCTGCCAATAACCTGGGCAAGATCCCTGCCATACCGGGTGGGTACCAGTACGGTATCCCCGCTTTTAAGACAGGATTCCGGGGTCTCTCCCTGCCAGCCGGCCAGGAATGTTTCGTTGGAATAAGCCAGCCTTAGCCGGTACACCGGGGTATCCGGCTCCAGTTCCGCCTGGGTATGAACAATAACAGCGTCAAGTTTTTCTTCCTCCGGCCTGTCTTCCAGAGCGGAAATATCTTCTTCGTCCAAAGAATCGTTATAATCGGCCATAGGCTACTCCATCAGGTCTACCAAAAGACCTTTAATCTCGTCAAGTTTTGCCAGAATTTCCAGCTGACCCGACTGACCCCGCAAAATAGAGGAGGCCATTTCTTCCAGTTTGCTGTCAATTACCTGAACCAGGGTAAATTTCTTCCGTTTAAGCACATTGGTGCCGCTGATCTGTTCTTCCGTATCAAAGCTGTTTTCTACCACATAGTGAATAAAGTTCCGTACCGCTTCCCGGTAGGCTTTTATTTCCGGCGGAAAGGGGCGCCTGGAAAGGGCATCCCCGGCAGTATGAACATCATCCAAAAGTTCGTTAAGCGAATCTTCCGAAAGGGGAAGTTCCTTAACGGTACCCAATACAACTTTTTCAAAAAGCGAAGAAAATCCCTTCTTTTTTGCTTCGCCGCCCCTGGTCCCTTTTTTGCCTTTTTCCGCCCCTGGCGCCCTGGTTTTGCGGGCTTCTGCGGATGTTTCGCCATAGGCGGCGGGATTAAAGAGCGGGGAAGAGCCGTCGGGAAAAACAATGGCCATGCCTTTATCTTTCTGTTTTGGCGACTTCGCAGATGCGCTTTCCCATTTTATCCAGCGGTACCTGTTCCATTACATGGCCCAATTCCCAGGCTACCCGGGGCATACCGTAGACAATGGCGGTTTTTTCGTCCTGGCCCAGGGTAATGCCCCCTTCTTTGTACACAGTACCAAGCTGCTGGGCGCCGTCCCGGCCCATGCCGGTCATGATAACCCCCAGTACATGGTTGGTATAGGCCATGGCTACCGATGCAAAAAGCACATCCGCCGAAGGCCGGTGACCGCTGACCGCCGGAGCATCGGATAAGTGGATCAACGCCGAACCGCCTTTCCGTTCCACTTCGACATGTTTGTTCCCCGGCGCAATGTAGACCCAGCCGGGGGTAAGGATATCCCCCTCTTCCCCTTCCTTTACCTTGAGGGGACAAATCCGGTCCAGGCTTTTGGCAAATTCCTGGGTAAAACCGGCGGGCATGTGCTGGACCACCAGGATGGGCTGTTTTAAGTCCGGGTCCAGATCGGCAAAAACTACCCGCAGGGCATCGGGCCCTCCGGTGGAAATGCCAATGGCAATTACTTCGGTTTTACCGTATTTTCGTAACTGAACCGGGGCGGCAGCGGGCTCCACCTTTGCGGGACCGCCAAAGAGGCCAAAGGTACTGGATATAAGGGTTTTTTTTCCCTGTTCTGGCTCGGGTTTTTTGGTATATTCCGCAGGGGTCAGGACCTTTTTCCCCTTGGCCCGGCGGTACTGGCTGCCATAGGCAATCAAAAGGCTTGTTACATGATCCGCCACGGTATGGATATCTTCGGATATGGATCCCGAAGGTTTGGTAACAAAATCGCAGGCCCCCAAAGACAGGGCTTCCATGGTAATTGCCGCACCTTTTTCCGCAATGGAAGAAAGGATAATTACCGGAATGTCGATACCCTGCTTTTTCCGTTCCCTAAGGAATTCAATGCCGTTCATTTCCGGCATTTCCAGGTCCAGGCAAATGACATCGGGGTTAACCCGGGGAATTTTTTGCAGGGCAAAAAGGCCGTTCATGGCCTTTTCTGCCACCGTAAGGCCCGGAGTAGCCTCTACCATTTTACCTATAAGGTTCCTCATCAACGCCGAATCGTCTACAATAAGCACTGATATTTCGTCAGCCACAATTATTCCCCTAGATAAATTTTCTATATAGTGTTGCCCACTGGGTCTTTACAAATTCAAACTTGGTGTCCATGCCAAAAAGTGATTCCGAATGGCCGATAAACAGAAACGATTTATTGGCCATGGCATCCCAAAAACGGTTAATCACCGCCGTTTGGGCTGCCTCGTCAAAATAGATGATCACATTCCGGCAGAATACAATGTCCAGGCCCCGCTGGCCTGAATCGTTCTTTAGATTATGGTAATCAAAGTGTATTTTGGACATAAGGTCTTGATGTACCTTGTAGCCCCCTTCCACCTTGTCAAAGTACTTGGCCAGGTAAGCGGAAGGGATTCCCTCTATCCGGGAATCGGTATAAAAGCCCTCTTTGCCGGTCATAAGGCATTTAAGGCTTATATCGCTGGCGGTAATATCGAACTTCCAGGGCGGGGGGAGGATTTCGCTTAGCAGCATGGCGATGGTATAGGGTTCTTCCCCGGTAGAACAGCCGGCACTCCAGACTTTGATGGTGGTATTTCCCGTTTCTTTCTTGACTTTGAGTAATTCCGGAACCACATGGTGCTCCAGGGCATCAAAATGGGCCTGGTTACGGAAAAACCGGGTAAGGTTGGTGGTAATAGAATCCAAAAACCCCTTAAGTTCTTCCTTGTCTTTGGAAATTATATCAAAATAAGCCTGTACCGTTGGTACCGAATTATTTCGCAGCTGTTCCTTAAGACGACTTTCCAGTATCGACCGGTTGGTTGCGGTAAAATGAATACCGCTTTCATTATAAATGAGGGTTCGATAGGCAGTGAAGTCGGCGTCGCTAAAAAAGACATCACTCATACCGTAAAGTATAGACGATTGACAGAGCTTAATCCAGCCCTTAGATTTAGATATATGAATAAGTACATTTTTGTCTCCGGCGGCGTTTGTTCCAGCCTGGGGAAGGGTGTGGCGGCCTCTTCCCTGGGGGCTCTTTTGGAAGGCCGGGGACTTAACGTCCGTATGGTAAAATGCGACCCCTATATCAATGTGGATGCCGGTACCATGAGTCCCTACCAGCATGGCGAAGTGTATGTAACCGACGATGGGGCGGAAACAGACCTGGATTTGGGGAATTATGCCCGTTTTACCAATGCCCCGCTTTCCAAGGCCAATTCCATTACCACCGGCCAGGTTTATGATGCGGTGATCCGCAAGGAACGGGAGGGCCGCTACCTGGGCCGCTGTGTTCAGGTAATCCCCCACATTACTGACGAAATAAAGAGCCGCATTACCGCCGCTGCCAAGGAAGACCCCGATACGGATGTGGTGATTGTGGAAATAGGCGGCACCGTGGGGGATATTGAGTCAATTCCCTTTCTGGAAGCGGCCCGGCAGATGATCCACGAATGCGGCAGAACCAATGCCCTTTCGGTTCACTTGACCCTTATCCCCGAAGTAGCCGGGGGGGAGCTTAAAACCAAACCCACCCAGCATTCGGTAAAGGCCATGCAGGAAATGGGAATACAGCCGGATATCCTTATCTGCCGCGCTCCGGCCATGCTGGACGAGGCTACCCGGCGGAAGCTGGCGCTGTTCTGCAATATGGAAAGCGATGCGGTTTTTACCTCCTACAATATTGATACGACCATCTATGAAATTCCCCTGGTGTTTTTTAACCAGAAACTTGATCAGGTGATCCTTAAAAAGATGGGGGTAGAAAGCCGCCATGCCAAACTGGATGCCTGGCATTCCATGATGAAACATTTTAAGGCCCAGGAGGGTGTGGTTAAAATAGGCATTGTGGGAAAATACATGGAACTCCACGATGCGTACAAGTCGGTATACGAAGCGCTGTTCCATGCGGGGCTGGCCAACGGAGTACGGGTGGAACTGTGTAAGATCGATTCCACTCCCCTGGAGGATTATTCCAAAGCAGCGGGCATTCTGGGAAAGGGCGGCCAGGAGGTAGACGGAATCCTGGTGCCCGGCGGTTTTGGCCAGCGGGGAATTAACGGCATGGTCAACGCCGCCCGTTGGGCCAGGGAAAACAAAGTTCCCTATTTTGGCATTTGCCTGGGTATGCAGATTATGGTTATCGACTGGGGGCGGTACGTGCTTGGCCTGGACGATGCCGATTCTTCTGAGTTTAACCAGGATACGAAAAACCCCGTGGTAAGCCTTTTGGAAGATCAGGAAGATGTGGTTAACTATGGCGGCACCATGCGGCTGGGCAAGTGGGAATCGCTTGTTGAAAAGGGCACCCTCATTTTTGCCGCCTATGGAGAAAGCCGTATTTCCGAACGGCACCGGCACCGCTATGAATTTTCCAATGCCTACCGCAAAGACATGAGCGGAACGGGGCTTAAACTAACCGCCTTTACCCCCGATGGCGCGCTGGTAGAATGTGTAGAATGGCCGGACCATCCCTGGGGCCTGGGGGTTCAGTTCCACCCGGAATTCAAATCCAAGCCCACGGCGGCCCATCCCCTGTTCCGGGATTTTATCGCCGCCGTCAAAAAAAAGGCCCGCTGATGATTCCGCTGCGGATAAGCAAAATACCGTATCTCTGGTTTCTTCCGGCGGCCCTTGTTTTGCTGGCTTCCTGTTCTTTTGACTACGACACGCCGCCGGAAGGTAATGTTGATCCTGATCTTATTATGAAAAACGCTGAATATGTCCGCATTGTAAACGGCAACCCGGAGATCCGCCTGGAGATTGAAGAAGTACGCCGGTATGAATCGAAACATCTTATGGAGCTGGAAAATTTTTCTTTTGAACAGTACAATGCCGCACCGGAGGGTTATGAAGAAATTCCCGATCTTAATGTCCGGGGCAGTGCCGGAGCCGCAGGGCTGGAAACCGATACAATGAACGCTTCCATGACCGGCGGCGTTTCCATGGAAGTTGTTTCCGAAGATATGACCATAAAAACAGCAGCAATTTCCTGGCAGGACAAAGAGCGGCGGCTCCACGCTCCGGGGACTGTAGAGATAACCCGTAGTGACGGTACCTCCCTTACCGGCACAGGTTTTTCTGCGGATACCAGAAGGCGAAGCTGGGAATTTGAAACAAACGTAGAAGGATCGATTGTAGAAGAAGAAGAAAATGAAAGTTCAAGCCCTTAAAAAAATATCTATCCGCTCCAGAAGTTTGTCATAGGTATCCACACAGGGAATGGCGGCACAATCTTTTTGTATGGCCTCCGGGGCACGGAACAGACACCCCGCTGCGGCTTCGCGGATCATTGCCAGGTCGTTAAAAGAATCCCCCGCGGCAAACACTTCCATGTTAAGGGAAGTTAATGCCTTAACGGCAAGGCATTTTCCATTCTGCTGCCGCAGGGTATATCCGGTAATGGTTCCGTCATCTCCTACAACCAAACTGTTACAGAACAAAACCGGCCAGTGTAGTTTTTTCATCAGCGGTTTTGCAAATTGTTCAAAGGTATCGGAAAGAATAATAAGCTGCGTCCGTTCCCGCAGGGCTTCGGTAAATTCCGCCGCCCCCGGCAGGGGATCCATTCCGCCTATCACTTTTTGAATGTCCGGCAGTTTTAGGCCGTTTTTTTTAAGCAAATCAAGCCTATAGCGCATAAGTTTGTCGTAGTCAGGTTCATCCCTGGTGGTACGCCGCAGTTCCGGAATGTTTACTGCTTCAGAAAAGCTTATCCAGATTTCGGGAACCAATACACCTTCAAGATCAAGACAAACCAAACGCATAGACAATAAACCTCCAACAAGAGTATAGCACAAACCAGAAAATTGTGTATACATTTTACCATGGATGTGTTTTCGCCGCAGATCGTTAATCCCTTTGGGGTGCCGGTATATTACCGGGATACCGTTACCAGTACCATGGACGAAGCCCGTGTTCTTGCCGCCGGAGGCGCTGAACACGGAACGGTGATAACGGCGGATTACCAAAGTTCCGGCAGGGGCCGAAGCAGCCGGGCCTGGATCATGAACCGGGGCGAAAATCTTTCGTTTACCGTGATCCTGCGGTACAAAATACTTGAAGAAGTCCCCCCCTGTCTTACGCTCAAAGCGGGCCTTGCCCTTTCCTTTGCTATCGAAGATTTTGCTCCGGCCCTGCGGGGGGCGGTACAGGTTAAATGGCCCAACGATATTATGCTGTTACAAAAAAACGGCCGGGGCCGGAAGACTGCGGGTATCCTTACCGAAGCTGTGGGCGGAACCGTTTTTCTTGGCGTGGGAATAAATGCCGCCCAGACCGCCTTTCCTCCGGAATTGTCGGATAAGGCAACCAGCATTTCGCTGACCCTGTATGGCGGATTGGATGATTCCGTATTCCGAAGGAAAACGGCGGCCCTGACGGAACGGCGTTTTATTTTGCTGGAAGCGGTTTTATCCCGGCTTTGCGAAGAACTGGAATTATCCGGCCGGGAACCGGGCACAAAACAGGGACCGGAACAGGGCCCGGACACAGGCTGGCGGGAACGGCTGGAAACACGCCTTTATATGAAGGGCCGCCGCATACAATTTATTCCCGGCGCACCAGCGGAATGTATTGCCGGAAAAGAATCTTTGCCTAAAGATCGCCTTATTCGGGGGATATTACAGGGCATTGGGGAAAACGGAGAGATACGCATTATTCCCGAAAATGAACCGGTAACAAACGGCGGCGTTTTGCCGTTTGTTACCGGAGAATTGCTGGTCTACGAATAAACGAAGCGCCGGCGCTGTTACAAGCGCACACGGAAGACACTTCCGATGCTGCTGCTTTCCGCAGCAATGGTTCCGCCGTGGGCCTGAACAATGGCGGCGCTTATGGCCAGGCCTATCCCCGCACCGCCGGTACTGCGGCTGCGGGATTTGTCGGAACGGTAAAAGCGTTCAAAGATATGGGGCAGATCAGTTTCCATAATGCCAATGCCGGTGTCGGCGACAGAAACTTCCCAGCTAACGCCGACACCGGCGGCTTTTTCCACGGTAACGGTAATGGTTCCCCGGTCGGTATATTTTACGGCATTGGACAAGAGATTGACAAAAACCTGCTTAATCCGGTCATAGTCGGCGGTGATGTGACTTTCTGCAAGATCAAGTTTTATCGTAATACTTTTTTCAAGTGCCGTTGCTTTGAATTGCTCTGCTGTTGTGCGCAATAAGACCGCCAGGTCAAACTCAGTTTTATTAAGAACAATATTTTCCCATTCAAGGCCGGCAAGGGTGTTTAAATCCTCTGCCAATTTGGCAAGGCGGATAACTTCTTCATGACAGCTTTGCAGATGATCCGTATCGGCCTGGTATACCCCATCTATCATCGCTTCAATGCTTCCCTGCAGACAGGTAAGAGGAGTACGCAGTTCATGAGCAATGTCGGCAGTAAGCTGCTTTTGGCGGCGTTCCCCCTCTTCCAGTTCCGCGGCCAATTCATTGATAGAGCGGGAAAGGCCCGCAAGTTCCCTTGTTTTATAGCGCTCGTTTATCCTTATAACGGGCGCCGCAGCCTCTGCGTTCCGGGAACCCGGAATGCCATGGGCCTGCGCTATTTTCCGGGCCGCTTCTCCCGCTTTTAGGATTGGTTTGGCTATGGCCCGTGACAGTACAAGGGAAATGATAATGCTAAACAGGGTAAGAACCGCGGTGGCTGTAAGAAGCAGCCGGTTTATCGACCGCAAAAATTGTGTTTCTGTTTCGCTGTAGAAAAAAGGACCGTAGGTTTCGATAAGTACCCTGCCTATGGTTCTGCCTGCATAACGAAGCGGATATACCTCTGTTTGCATGATACCGTTTACGCGGAAGGTACTTTCCATACGTTCCGTTATGCTGCTTATAACAGCGGCGCATTGTTCCATGTCGCAGGAACGGGCATCCCATACGGGATTTCCCCGTTCATCTTCCACCGTTACAAGGTAACCTTCGTGAACAAAAAACATTCCCATGGCCTCTACGGTAACCGTATCGAAACTCCGGCTCATTGGGTTGTACTGTTCCGCTATCGAAGAAACAATGTTCCCGCTTTTTTCTGTTATGTTGTCTTTAACAAGGGCGGTAAAAAAGAATCCGGTAAATATATTGATGACAATTGTTAGAACACCCAGCGCAAGGCTGATAAAAAGCGCATGGGTAAGAGTTAAGCGGTTTTGGAGGCTTATGGTAAGATCAGCCACAGCGGTACCCCATGCCGTAAACGGTTACAATATATTTTGGTTTTTTGGGATCGTCCCCCAGCTTTGCCCGGATATTTTTAATGTGGGTATCAATGGCCCGGTCAAAGCCGTCATAGGTCTCTCCTTTTATGGCTTCAAGGATTTCATCGCGGGTAAAAATTTTTGCCTGCCGGGACATTAGAAGAACAAGGATGTGGTATTCATCACGGGTTAATACAAGCGTTTTACCATTTTTGCTGATACTCTTTTTTTCGGTGTCAACCACCAGATCGTCATACATCAGGAATAAAGCGGCCTCTCTTGGTTTTCCCCGCCGCAGTGCTGCTTCCACACGGGCCATAAGCTGCCGGGGACTAAAGGGCTTACAGACATAATCGTCCGCCCCAATACGAAGGCCGCGGATAATGTCTTCTTCCTCCACTTTGGCGGTGATCATGATAATGGGAACAGCCGATGTTTCCCGCACCCTGCGGCAGAATTCTTCGCCGGAAAAATCGGGGAGCATAAGGTCGAGCAAAATCAAAGAAACACGGTGCTGTTCAAAAAGCCGCATCCCCTCCCCGGCGCTTTTGGCGCAAAGGGCGGTATAACCGTTTATTTCAAGGTAGGATTTTACCAGCTGGAGGATTTTTTCTTCATCGTCTACTACCAGAACTGCCTGTTTTGTTTTCATAATTTCCGTTAACCCGCCATGGCGGCGCGCCGTTCCCGTACCGCCGTCAGCCGGGCTTCCAGTTCCGCTGCCGGGCCGTCTGCTATTAATCCCTTGATTTCATCAAGGGATTTTTCAAATTTCCCAATGCGGTCCAGCAGTTTTTCCCGGTTTTCCAGAAAGAGCTCTGTCCACATGGGGGCGTTAAGCATGGCAATGCGGGTAAGATCTTCAAAGCTGCCGCCGCCGTAACGGGTAATTTCCCTGTCTTCTTCGCAGTCAATAAGAGAAGCTGCAATAACATGGCAGAGCTGGCTGGTAAAGGCAATTTTACTGTCGTGATCTGCGGCGGAAGTTTCGCTGATGCGGCTAAACCCCATGCGGCCAATCAGTTCCTTGAGTACTGTTATATTTTCCGGCTTGTTCCGTTTTACCGGGGTAAGGATATAGTTTTTTCCCGCAAAGCTGACCAAACCCGCATTGGCAAAACCGCCCTTTTCCGCCCCTGCCATGGGATGGCCGGGGATAAAATCAAGATCCGGCCGTACCCGTTCTGCCAGGGCGGCAATACTTCCCTTGATCCCCGCAATGTCGGTAAGGAGGGCTCCTGTTTTAAAGGCAGCCATCCATGTTTCTGTAAAACGAATTAGTGTAGAAGGGTTAAGGCAAAGAAACACGATGTCACAGCGGCCCAGCATGGCGGCAGGATCATCGCAGCCTTCGTCGATGATGCCGCTTTTTTTTGCATCACAAAGAATTACACGATCAGTGTCATGGGCCAGAATCCGAAGCGGCCGCAGAGCCATGGCAATGGCGCCGCCCATAAGGCCGAGCCCAACGATCCCCACAGTGCAGGGCATCACATTGTTTTTCCTTCAAGGGCAGCATATTTTTTTAGCGTTACCATGAGGTCCGAAAAACCGCCGGGGGTAAGGGACTGTTCGCCGTCGCAGAGAGCATTTTCCGGATCGTTGTGAACCTCGATAATAAGGCCATCGGCGCCGGCGGCAACGGCGGCTTTGGCGGCGGCGGGTACCAGCGAGGAGATACCCGTGGCATGACTGGGGTCCACAATCACCGGCAGGTGGGTTTTTTGTTTAAGCCAGGGTACCGCGGCGATGTCCAGCGTATTCCGGGCAAAACTTTCAAAGGTTCTTATTCCCCGTTCGCAGAGTATTACCTGTTCGTTCCCCCCTGCCATAATATACTCGGCGGCCATAAGCAGTTCCGTTACCGTGGAAGCCAATCCCCGTTTAAGCAAAATGGGTTTGCTGCACCGGCCCAGCTCTTTAAGAAGGTTAAAGTTCTGCATATTCCGGGCGCCCACCTGGATAATGTCGATTTCGTCAAATACCTCCAGCTGGTGAATCTCCATCAGTTCCGAAACCACCGGCAGGCCCGTTTCTTTTTTTGCAGCCACCAGCAGGTTGATCCCTTCGCAGCCCATGCCCTGGAAACTGTACGGACTGGTCCGGGGTTTAAAAATTCCACCCCGAAGAAAAGCTGCCCCGGCCGCTTTTACCGCCTTTGCCACAGCCACGATTTGTTCGGGACTTTCTACCGAACAGGGACCTGCCATTACTCCAAAAAAACCGCCGCCTATTTTTGCGGACCCGCAGTTTATGCGGGTATCTGTGGGATGGAAAAGCCGGTTGGCCCTTTTGTAGGGTTCCTGTACCCGAAGAACCTTGGCCACCAGATGGTGAGCGCCAATCGCTTCCGGATCAAGGGAAGATGTATCGCCCACAAGGCCAAGTACCGTCTGGTTTTCGCCCTTTGAAATATGTACTGTTAATCCCCTGCTTTCCAGCGAGGCGATAAAGGAATCCGAATCGTCCTGGGTAATGCCCTGTTTTAATGCTACAATCATACTAAACTTATCGCTTTAAGCCGGTACTGCCGCTGTAGTTAAAGGGAAGTTTTAGGGCGGCAAATTGTTCAAGACCCTGGGGGCTTAAGATCGCTTCTCCGGCGCAGGTGTAGTTTACCGTTTTTCCCCCGGCTGCCATGGCGGCAATTTCCTGAACCATGGAAAGGGAATTGATATTCACCGTTATCGGCACCTGCGTGGTACGGCGGGCTGGAATGGAAAGACGCCCCGGCGCAGAACCTGAAGCCCAGGAAGTATTATTAACCGCAAAGGCATAGTCCAGTTTATCCAGATTCAGTGCAAAGGCATTTTTATTGTCCACCAGCCAGGTAAGAATAAACTCAACCCTGGAAGCGCTTAAGGAATTAAAACGTACGCCGCTAAAGGAAAGGGCAGGCATTTTTATCATAGGGATAAGACCGCTATGGGAAGTGGTAAATGTTTTACCGGACAATACCGGAAGGGGAAACCGGGCGCCCAGATCAACACGATAGGGGGCTTCATCGGCATCCAGGAGGGCGGCGGCAGTTTTGTAAAGCCCTTCATAGGACACCGCAAAAGGAAGTTCCACTATTGTGGAACTGTTGGCAGCGATCTTGTTGTTGTTCTTTACCGTTCCGGAAAGAAAAGAGCTGTCCCGGATAAAAAGGTTCCAGTCAATTTCCGGAAACGGTATGGGAAAGGGATTATCGTTTTTTACGCTGATTTTGGCCAGCATATCGGCGCCTGAAAAATTGAGCCCGGTAACGGATACTGAATCAAAAGACAGGGAAGGTTCTGCAATGATACCGGACACAGATTCACAAGTACCAAGAACCAGAGCAAGGGTAATAACCAGTAACACGGGAAGTAGTTTGTTTTTCATTTTTTTCTCCTTCTGGTTAAACGTTGTGTTAAAGACAAAGACTAACACGCCGCTTTTGGTTTTATTGTCTCAAAACCGCAATAGGGAACCAGGGCCCTGGGAATTTTTACCGAGCCGTCGGCCTGCTGGAAATTTTCCAGAATGGCGATGATACCCCGGGAGACGGCAATGGCGGTTCCGTTAAGCATGTGAACAAAACGGTTTTTGCCTTCATCGTCTTTGTACTTTACATTAAGACGGCGGGCCTGGTAATCGGTACAATTGGAGGTGGAAGTAACCTCCCCCCATTCGCCGTTGTTCCGTCCGGGCATCCATGCTTCCAGGTCCCACTTGCGGTACGCCGGGGCGCCCAGGTCGCCGGTGCAGGTATCCACCACCCGGAAGGGAATTTCCAGGCCGGAAAAAATTGCTTCTTCTATGGAACGGAGTTCTTCGTGGAAAACATCGGATTCTTCCGGCAGACAGTACACAAACATTTCAAGTTTGGTAAACTGATGAACCCGGTAAAGCCCCTTGCTAAACTGGCCCGCCGCCCCGGCTTCGCGCCGGAAACAGTGGGAAAGGCCCGCCATACGCAGGGGCAGTTTATCCCTGGACAACACCGTGTTGGAATAGTAACCCCCCAGGGTTATCTCTGCGGTTCCCACAAGACACGTTTCTTCCCCTTCCAGGGTATACACATTGGATTCTTCCCCCCGGGGATTAAAACCAATGCCGGTAAGAATTTCTTCCCGGGCAATATCGGGGGTGATAAAGGGGGTAAAGCCCTTTTTTTGCAGAATATCCAGGGCATAACGGACAAGACCCAATTCCAGGAAAACCCCTTCGTTTTTAAGGTAATAGAATTTGGTACCCGAAACTTTGGTGGCCGAATCAAAATCAATGATGTCTAAATCCTGGCCAAGTTTTACATGATCTGCGGCGGGAAAATCAAAGGTTAGCGGCTGGCCAACCCGTTTGACTTCCAGGTTGTCTTTGTCTTCCCTGCCCCGGGGCGCATCGGGATGAGCCATATTGGGAATACGCCGGGCCTCTGTTTCCAGTTCCACTTCAATTTTAGAAAGTTCCGCCTCGGCGGCGCTTATGTCTTCTTTAAGTTTTTTGCCTTCTTCAATAAGCCCTGTACGTTCACCGGCCTCAAGTTTGCTTTTCATAGCGGAAGCATTGGCGTTCCGTTTCTGCTGCAGGTTTTGCAGGGCCGTGGTAAGGGCAGTACGTTTTTCAAAAAGCCGAGCCACAAGATCGGCATCGGCCTTCATATACCGGTCGGCTATGTTCTTTTTTACTTCGCCGAGGTGATCAACAATAAAACGATAATCCAACATTGTTCTATGTTATCCGAAAAGTTTCCTGCATTCAAGGTAGAAGCGCTTTTCGCACGCTTCCCCCATGGAAAAACTTTTGTGGGGCAGGGCGCCCCGGCGCGCCGCGGTTTCAAATAGGCCCTGTTTGCGGAACGGAGGAAGCAGTATCCCCGTAAGCGGAGTGCCTCCAGGATTAGCGGAATCGCCGGGTTTTCCTGTAAGGCGGAACAATTCTTCTGCACCGTGGATATAGTCGATGGTGATTCCGGAATGTTCCGCCATAAAGCGGTTAAGCAGGGGTTGGAGTGTATCCACCGCCAGGGGAACCGGATCTGCTTCTGCCAAAAAACAATCTGCGCCGGAGACAATGCCAAAACGGAGCAGTCCGCCGTGTTCGTCCTGCACTAACTCTGCCAGTTTTTCCCGTGATCCGGCAGTACCAGGTTGATCCCCGGCAGCCTGGCCCAGGGGACGGCAGCGGAAACCGGGCAATTCCGCAAAAAGATTCTTGATATCCGCCGCAGAAGCGCCAAAAACAAGGCGATGGATGGGCTCAACACTCAGCGCCGGATCGTAGAGGCTTTCCAGCTCCACCAGGGCCCAGCGGGCAGGGTGGTTCCGGAGACCCGTTTCGCCCGGGTGGGTACTTTTGTATTCTTCCCAAATTCCCTTGGCGGCGGCCAGGGAATGGTTGCCATCCCCCACCGCATAAAGAAAGGGCAAAGACGAGGCGGAATTTTCTGTGGAACGGCGGGTAAGTTTTTCAAGACCCGCAGCGAGCACTTCCAGGTCTTCCGTTTTGTCCAGCTTCCAGCCCCGGACCCTGCCGGACCCAAACATCAGTTCCGTATCGTACAGCGGGGCGCCGGTCTTTTTTGCCCGTTCGCCCAGGGCGGGAAGCAGGGCATTTTCCTCATCATCAAGCAGAACCAGGATATGGGGCGTTTCCAGCGGAGCGTTCCGCCGGACATCCATACGGGCAGGGAGCCGTTCCGGCAGGGTACCTTCGGTGGGGCGGGCCAGGGCAGCGGTTCCGGCTTTCCAGTCGTACTGTTCCAGGTCCAGAGCAATAACCAGACCCCGCCGCCCCCGGTGAAAAGGGGTATCCCGCTCAACATACACAAGGGTTTCCAGCGGCGGAGCAAAAACCCCCGAACCGGATGCCAGATAAGAGCCCATGTTTTGGTGTATAGAAGCGATAAGTTCTTTTCTGCCGCCATCTTCCAGATACACCTCGGGATAAATTAGTTTGATGCAGGAAGGAGCTTCCCCGGCAAAAGCCCGGACCTTTTCCCAGTAATCCCTATCCTGGGTAAACTGATCGCAGGCAATAACCGCCCACTGCGGCAGGCTGGTTCCCGGTTTGGGAAGAAGCACCTGGGGGACAGCGGCCCCCAGGGCAGCGAGGCGGGCAAGCGCCGGCACCTGCGTGGTGCGGCGGGTGTCCAACGCTTCCGCTTCTACTTTGGTCATATCAATCATAGGTACTCCTGGTTTACCACTCGTGGGGGTGGTACTAGACTATACCTTAGTTTTTCTTTCAAGAACAGGGAGGAGGGGCAATTGACAGTTTGAAATGCCAAAGTGATGGGGAATGAGGAATAGTAAACCGCAAAGGCGACCAAGGCGCGCAAAGGAGAAGAAAAGACCTTCGGGGCTATCCTTCATCTTCCTTCGGCGATTTCGCGGTTAAGAATTCTTAATCCGTAGGTTACCAGGTACCATTTTTTTACCCCAACAACCAATTTTCAACCCATATTAAAAAATTATTTTCATTCATTGGTTCTATATTATCAAATAATCTTCGCTGAAAATTATTTTGTTTGGCACCAATTTTTCCACCCATGATATATTTTAAACAATCATCATTATTTAATACATAATAATTATCATCATTCTCTTGCCCAAAAA
>BNVB01000026.1 GCA_025997795.1 Spirochaetia bacterium
ATATCCGGGTGGAAAAAAAAGAAACCGCAGGCCGTACCCAAACCACGGTGCGGAGCCTTTCCGGAAACGGACGGCGGGAAGAAATTGCCCGTATGCTGGCCGGCGATTCGGCAGGCGGCGCGGCCCTTGCACATGCCGGTGATTTACTGTCAAAATATGGTAAGGGGAGATAAACATTTTTCATGGCCAAGATCTCTTTAGAAGAAAAAAATCAATACCAGGAAAAAATCAAACCCTACCGTGATAAAATTGTTGAAATTGGCGGGCGGGAAAAAGACGTCCTTATGGCCATTCGTAAACAGCCCGAGGGAGCTGCCGCTAAACGGCTCCTTTTGGTGGACGAAATGCTTAACCTTGCTTCTTATCAAATTATTATAAGCCTTGTGTCTCAGGTGCGCCTTAAGGTAAAAGAAGAAAATTCACTTAATGACGGCCGTAAATCGCTCTATAAAAGCGTTATCTACCTGGAAGAAGTGGTAAGTAACTATGTGGATGCCCCTTATTCGGACTATGAGGAAAAACTGGCCGAGATCGCTTCTCTGGATGCGGCCCGGCGTTACCGGCTGGTCCGTAAAATGGGCCTGGCGATTACCCTTCTGGAAAATGCCTATGGGGATAATACCAAATGGAAGTGGTCCTTTGTGGAACTGGAAGCCCGTTTTGCAGCGACGGCGAAAAATATTATTGACCTTAAAAACGCCGTGGCCAATACGGACCCCCGGTCTCCCAATTATGAACCCACGGTGTACCATCTGCGGATGATCAAAAAACTTCTTAACCAGGCGGCGGACCGGTACCGGGAAAAGTATGAACTTTCCACCAACCGCGTAGACGACTTTAAACAGGGAATTAACTTTCTTTCTTCCCTTAGGCGGATTCATGTGCTTTTGGGCGACCGGGAAGATGCGGAAACCATAAAGAAAAAGCATGAAATTTGGTCGGCAAAACTGGAGACCGACATTAAGCGGATGGAAGCCCAGAAAAAATAGCGGGCTTCTGCGGAAAAAATAGCGGTTCCGGTAAAATATTACACGCTGCGGCAGCTTCCCCGGTCAATCAATTGCTGCTTTATTTTAAGGACATTGTTGGTTTCCTGGGTATTGGTAAGGATACTAAAACCCATTTCGGCGCTGAATTTGCCAAGCTGTTCGGGACTTGTCCGCATGGTGGTTATCCGGGGAACAAAGGGTTCATTGTAGTCCAGCACTTCTCCGGCGGCAATAATGCTGATATCTTTGGGAAAGGCCAGCCCCAAATCCTTAAGGATAGGGAGACAATGGGCCGCCAGGTAATCGTCAATAAAAAAAACAGCCGTCGGCGGGCGCTTTTTGGAAAACGCCGCCTTAAACTGGCGTTTTATATCCGCGCTGTTGTCAATATCCAGATACAGCCGCCTGGTACCGGGAAAATCGATCCCCGCTTCCTGCATAGCCTTGCAAAAACCCAAAAAACGGTCGGACAGGGTTGCGGGCAGCTGGTACAGGTTAAATTCGGCATATATGATATCCCGGTGCCCCAGCCCGGCAAGGTGGGCGGCGGCTTCGCAGCTTCCCTGAAAATTGTCGGCGCACACCGTATGAAACCGTGACTGAAACTGGCTGTTGATAATTACCACTACCGGAATTGCGGCATCCTCCAACTGGGAAAAAAGACTTTCCCTGCCAAAGTGCATGGAAAAAACCGCCATTGCCCCCGAGGAAACCACTTTGCCAAAGATTTCTTCGTCACTCATATCGTAGGTAATGGGAATAAGCAGGGTTAAATAGTTATTTTTTTGCAAATACGACTGAAGTTCCAGGGTAACCTGCCGGAGCATATTCCAGGTATGGGCCAGATGGTGATCAAAATGAAACAAAATAACGATTTTTCTGATTTTACCGTCCTGGTTAGGGGGATCTTTCCGGTACCCCAGGTTTGATGCTACCGTCCGCACCTTGATTTGAACTTCTTCGGAGATGTTCCCCTTGTTGGAAAGCACCAGGGAGACGGTGGAAAGCGAAACTCCGGTTATACGGGCAATTTCTTGTAGGGTTGGTTTCATACCTCTTTGGATAGTATCAGGCGGGGGAAAAAAATGCTAGTACTATTTTACTAAAATTTTACTATTTTTATCACTTTTTTTATTAAAATTTTATTGACATGTTTTCCCTTTGGCTTTATACTAAAAATTCAAAATCTTGTTGAGAAGGAGCATAGTATGAAAACCACAATTAAATCCATGTTGGTTATGGCATTGATTCTGTCATTTGCCGCCTGTTCGGGTAATAAAGGCGGAGATCCCGCCCAGATTAGCCTGGGCATGGTATCTATCGATGTAAACGATTCGGGAAACGCTCGTACCATCCAGGGAGCAACAGAACGGGCAAAGGAACTGGGCTGGGAAGTAACCGTTATTGACGGTCACGGCAATGCTGATGAAGCAAACTCCGCCATTCAAAACCTGGCCACCAGGGGTACCAAGGTGATTATTGACCTGGTTTTCCCTGTTACTTCTCTGGGTATGGGCCTCCGGGCGGCCCAGCAGGCGGGCGCCGTGGTTGGCACCTGGGGCGGCGGTATGGACGAAGCAGGTATTGTGGCCACCACCAACGGTTCCGGCGGGCTTTTTGCCGAACCTATCGTGGCCCAGATGATACAAGACATGGGCGGCAAGGGTTCCATTTTGGCCCTTACCTACCATACCGGACAGGTTGCCCGGGAACGGGAACAGGTATTAGACCGGGCTCTGGAAGCATATCCTAATATTAAAGTAACCAAAAACGAAGTCCGCATTCCCGGTTATACCCAGGACGGCATGGACTTTGCCCGCGCCTGGCTTGCGGCGCATCCTGCAGGGAGCGAACCCCTGGCCATCTGGGGTTCCTGGGACGATCCTGCTCTGGGGGCTATATCGGCGATGAAACAGATGGACCGTCCCGATGTAAAAGTCTACGGGCAGAACGGCAATGTGGATGCCGTAATTGCTGTGGAAAGCGGCTGGATGACGGCCACTGCCTGGGAAGCTGCCGAAGAAGAGGGCAAAGTTTTGGTGGATACCCTTAAAGCGGCCCTGGAGGCAGGTAAATCCTGGACGCCCAAGGCTATGGAAGTTCCGCCGGTTGTGGTGAATAATGAAACTGTTGCCGATTTTATCAAACAATACCCCTGGGCGGCCGGGCGTTAATTTTTCAGGTTACCCGGCGGAGCTTAACGGCGGGTAAACGGAGGGGCGTTATGCCGGAAACGACAAAACAGAAAAATCCTCAGCAGAACGAAAATGCCAAAGCCCTGCTGACTATTAAAAACGTCAGCAAGAGTTTTGGCGGCGTTCAAGCCCTTAATAATGTTAGTCTGGAAGTATTTCCCGGCGAAGTCCACGGCCTTATCGGCTCAAACGGCGCCGGAAAATCTACGCTTATCAAGATACTCTCCGGCGACATTCAGCGGGATGCGGGGGAGATTTTTTTCCGGCAGCTTCCCTTTGTTGTTCATAACCCCCAGGAAGCGTATAAACAGGGCTTAAGTTTTATTCATCAGGAACTGGCCCTGGTACCCAAATTTTCAATTCTGCAAAACCTTACGCTGGGTCTTCCAAAAGCAACCCGCATGGGCTTAATTGACTGGAAAACAGAAAAGAAACGGGTAAGCGCCGTGGTAAAAAAGGTTGGGCTTAAACAAGCCCTGGATACCATAGTTGACCAGCTTAGTGTGGCCGATCAATGGCTTGTTTCCATTGCCCATGCGTTAATGCATAAATGCCGGATTATTTCCATGGACGAACCTACGGCCTCGCTTTCTGCGGAAGAATCGGAAAATCTTTTTAAGCTGATGGCGGAACTTACCGCAGAAGGGGTGGCTGTTCTCTATGTATCCCACCGGCTTGACGAAATCCTCCGGCTCTGCGACGGGATCTCGGTATTCAAAGACGGCAGCTGTGTCCTTCGTACAAACCGCGGCGAAGCCACCAAGGATAGTTTAATTGAAGCGATAGTGGGCGGAAAGATAAATACTGTTTCGCTTGTAACAAAAAGTCAAGCGGATAAACCGGAGATCCTCCAGGCGCGCCGCCTTAAAAGCGGCAGCAAGGTACAGAATGTAAGTTTTACCCTCCATTCCGGCGAGGTCCTTGGCATTGGCGGCCTTGTGGGAGCGGGAAGGACAGAACTGGCCAATCTTCTTTTTGGCGTGGATAAAATTGAGGATGGGGAGCTTTTTCTTGAGGGAAAGCCCTACCGCCCCAAAAATCCCGGGGATGCCATTAAAAACGGTATTGCCCTGGTACCGGAAGAACGGCGAACCCAGGGGCTTATTCTTAAAGACAGCATTGATTTTAATCTAAGCCTTACCAATCTTGAATCATTACGGATTACCAAGGGGCTTTTTTTTCTTAATACAAAAAAATCCGCCAGGCTTTCCCGGGATGTGGTAAAAAACCTTGATGTAAAAACCCCTTCGATTAATACACCGGTTATTGATTTAAGCGGCGGCAACCAGCAAAAAATTGTTATCGGGAAATGGCTTAACCGGCAGATGAAGGTTATTATCTTTGACGAACCTTCCCGGGGAGTTGATGTGGGCGCCCGTGCGGAAATTCATAGCAAAATCAGGGAACTTGCGGCGGCCGGAACAGCGGTTATTGTAATTTCCTCGGATAATGAAGAACTGCCAAGGGTCTGCGACAGGGTTTTGATTATGTCCTTTGGAAAAATTTCCGGCGAACTTTCCGGAAAGGAAATAACCAAAGAAGCAATCCTCTATAAAAGTTATGAGCGAGGTGAATAATGGCTGATATTATGGGAGCAAAAATAAAACGGCGAAAAACATTTCTTATGGTGAGCAAATTTGGAACAATCATTGGCATGGCCATCATGTTTCTGGCTTTTTCAATTGCCGTGCCCAACATTTTTCCAAAACCAATTAACCTGGTTAACATTGTTAACCAGGCCAGCCTTGCGGCAATAATTGCCGGGGGCCTTACCATGGCACTTATTGTAGGCGAGATGGATCTTTCCATTGCCTATCTGGCAAGTTTTGCAGGGGTCTTTGTTACGGGCTTGATGGTTAATCAGCATGTTCCCCTGTGGCTTTCAATTATTTTAACCCTGGCTGCCTGTACCGCCCTTGGTTTTCTTAACGGCCTTATAATTACCAAACTCCGGGTTAACGCCGTGGTTGCCACCCTGGGAACGGGAAGCATTATTGTGGGGCTTACCTTTGCGTACGCCCAGGGAGTACCGATTGCTTCCGGTTTGCCCCCGGCTTTTCAAAATCTTTCCATTGGTAAAACAATTGGTATTCCCAATACTATTCTTATTATGGTAATTGCCCTGGCGCTGCTTTGGCTGTTTCTTAATTACACCGAATGGGGCGTTCAGCTTCGGGCAACCGGAGGTAATCCCCAGGCATCGCGGCTTTCGGGGATTAGGGTTGACCGGATAAAAATCCTTGGCCTTTGTATTGCTTCTTTTTGCGCGGGAATTACCGGTATACTGCTTGCGTCTCTTATTGGTTCGGGAACTTCCGCCGCCGCAGACGGTTACCTTATGCCAGCCTTTGCCGCGGTGTTCCTTGGTTCTGCAACCTTAAAAGACGGCGACTTCCACATTGCCGGTACCCTTATCGGCGTTTTTTTTATCCAGATTGGATTTAACGGCCTTGCGATATTCGGCGCGCCGACTTTTGTTCAATACTTTTTCCGGGGCGGAATCCTTGTAATCGCCGTAGGACTCAGTTCCGTTGCCCGGATGATCGCAAATAAATAAAACAAGCTGCGGGAGGAAATTTATGGAAGCATATTCAATGTGGCTTGTGGAATATGGCAGTTGCGATACCCAGCCGGTATCAAGCATTATTTACGGAAAACACAATGCGGGTATTATGACATTACCTTTTAGTTACCTTGTACTAAAAGGTAATGGACATACCATCGCCGTTGATACCGGTTATTATGATGATGGTTACGGCCATGAATTGTCGGTAAAGTTTGGCGTTAACAAGATACGGGGCATTGATAAAACCCTGGCGGATATTGGTTTTAGGGGCGAAGAATTTGACACGGTTATTCTAAGCCATGCCCACTATGATCATGCGGGAGGATTACGGACCTTTCCCAATGCCCATGTATATTTACAGAAAAAAGAATGGCTTGACTGGCTTGAAGTTCTGGCCCTGCCAAAACCCTTTTCCGGCCTTGCCGCCGCCATCGATCCGAATGATATAAAGCGCTTGCTTGATTATTGCGCCAAGGGGCAGCTTACCCTGGTGGACGGTGAAGCGCTTAACATTCTTCCCGGCATTTCGTTATACCCGGTTTTTGACAGCCATACCTACGGTTCCCAGCTTGTAACCATAGAAAGAAGCGGCCCCAGGGATAGTGATCCCGGGGATCACGATCCCGGGGATCCCGGGGACCGTTGGATTTTTACCGGCGATGTTTGTTATTCCCTGGAAAATTTTGGCCCTGCCGGATCCGGCGGGCCCTATTCCCCGGTTGGTTTTGGCGTTGGAAGCATTACCCAAATGGTCCGCTCCCTGGTAAAGATTCAGGAACTGGCGGAAGGGAAAACTGACCGGCTTATTATCTGCCACGATCCTGCTATGTGGACCACTTTTAAATCGAAAACAACGGCTGCCGGTTTTCGTATTGCAGAAATCCAGCTAAGCCCGGGTGAAAAATCCAGGTTGTAAGCTCCTGTACCTTAGCCTGTATAAGCTGTATACTAATTTTGTGAAAAAGCGCTTAACGATCCCCCTGTCGTTCCAGGTTATTGTGTTATGCCTTACCCTGGTTCTTGCTGTTTCGGCGGTTATCTCAATAATCACCCTTAAAAACATCGCCAATACTGTTGATGAAAACCTGCGCTCTACCGCGCAGATTACCATGTTATACCTGGGCGAGGACATCAGGAACACCCTTTCCTCCCCGGTGGACATCACCACCACCATCGCAGCGATCATTGAATCCCTGCCCGTGGAAGAGCGCAAAACGGTACTTGAAAAGGCCATGGCCACGGACAGCAAGATACCTCAGCTGCTCTATACCACCACTGTTTCCCGCCTGGAAGAAGGGGGTTATATACTCTATGCCACCGATTTCGAGCCCGCGGCGGATTACGACCAGACCAAGCGGGGCTGGTTCAGAACCGCAGTGGCCGGGGCCGGCAAAACAGTGTTTACCGCGCCCTACCTTGATACCCGCTCGCAAAAGCTCTGCGTTTCCATGGTAAGTACTTCCAGCGCCGATGGAATGAACCCTTCGGGGGTAATTTGCACCGACGTGTTCCTGGACGTGCTGAACGACATCGTTACCCAGCGCAAAATCACCAGCGACGGCAGCACCTTCCTTATTGACCAGGACGGGCTTTTTTTGGTGCATACCGATCCGGAGCTGGTCCTTACGGAAAATTTCTTTGAAAGCGAAACCGGCAAACTGATACAAAAGGAACGTATTCTGTCAGAGGATGTTTCCACAGACCTAATTGGAAACCAGTATATCATCTCCGCGCCTCTTGCCGGAACCGGCTGGTTTCTGGTTTCTACAGGTTCAACCAATGAACTGGAGGGGAACTTCAGGAACACCGTGCTCTTTATCATCATCGCAGCCCTGGCAGCAGCTTTGGCGGCTATCCTTATCTCTCTCCGTTTCGGGACCATCCTTTCCCGGTCATTTAAGAAGCTCGGCGAATTTTTCACCCTTATCTCTTCCGGCGATTTTACCCACTCATCTCCGGTCTATACCACCCGGGAGGCGGATAATCTTTCATCGAATTTCAACCAGCTCACCGGCAGCCTCAAGGTGCTTATCGGCGCCATTCAGGAACAGGCGGGTACGCTTTCCGGCGTGGGTACGGATCTTTCAGCCATGATGAGCGAATCGGCGCAGTCGATTCGGGAAATCAGCGCCAAGACCCAGGGAATGAAAACCAGGGTTGAGACCCAGGAGCGGAGCGTAGCCGAAACCAACGATACCATCGACGGGATCATTTCCAGCATAGCCGCTCTGAATGAGATTATCGAAAAACAGGCCGACAGTATTTCCGGAACTTCCGCGGCGATTGAGGAAATGACAGCTAACATCGCCTCGGTAACCAGGACATTACTGCAGAACGAGGAGAATGTCAAAATTCTCGCGGCGGCGGCAGAAAAAGGCCGCGTGAGTCTGGGGGAAGTTTCCAATGCGGTGACGGAAGTTGCCAGAGAATCCGAGGGCCTCCTGGAGATCAACGAGGTGATCCAGTCCATAGCCAGCCAGACGAACCTCCTTTCGATGAACGCCGCCATCGAAGCGGCGCATGCGGGTGAGTCGGGCAAGGGTTTCGCGGTGGTTGCCGACGAAATCAGAAAACTCGCCGAATCTTCCGCCGAACAGGCGCATACCGTAGCCGCCTCGCTCAAAAAGATGAAGGATTCTCTGGACAACATCAACAAATCCACCGGCGCCGTGCAGGGACATTTTGAAAACATTGACACGGCAGTAAAAACCGTCTCCACCCATGAAATGAATATCCGCAGCGCCATGGAAGAACAAGGCGCGGGAAACCGTGAAGTTCTGGAGCAGACCGGCAGCGTGCGGGAAATTACCGAAGAGGTAAAGAGCCGTTCCGGGGAAATGCTTGCGGGCAGCAAGAAAATCGGCGTCGAGGGAAAAACCCTAAAAACCTTGACCGCCGATATGAAAAACGGTATGAACGAAATCGCTTCCGCCATGAATCAGATTAATTCCACTATATCCGGGGTTCAGGAAATAAGCCGGAAAAACAAAGACAGCATTGACATACTTACCCGCGAAATGGAGCGGTTTAAGGTATAACCCGGCAGCTTTTCCCCCGTCTTGATCCGCTACCGGTTCCGCCGTTCATCCGCAGTCTTGCATTCAATACACATAAGGGCATAGGGAATGGCTTCCAGCCGGTCCTGGGGTATACGTTTACCGCACTTCATGCATTGGCCGTACTTGCCTTGCTCTATCCGGGTCAGGGCGGAATCAATTAGTTTAAGGCGTTTAAGTTCCTGGGAACCCAGGGCTTCTATCATCTTCCGGTCTATGTCATCGGAGGCAATATCGGCCAAATCCTTGGGGTCCATACCTTCCACAATTTCTTTAAAATCTTCGCTGCTGGCTATAAGATTGGAGATAATTTCCGATTTAAGTTCCGTTAGGGACTTTTTTATCTTTTCTATAAAACTTTTGTCCATGATCGCTTGTTTCCCCTGTTTTAGTTAAATTGTTTGGTATAATGCCGTAAACCGGGGATTTTGTCAACCCCTTCCTTGTATTGTAGTACATTTTTCGCTACTATGTTGCCATGAATATACTTATCCTGGAAAACAAGCCCGATTCGGAACAAGACCGGGTTTTGCGGCAAAAGGCAAAGGCCATAAAGGATATAAACAGCGAAATACGGCAGCTTGCCCTTGCCATGGTGGACACTATGCACCGGGACCGGGGGGTGGGCCTGGCGGGTCCCCAGGTGGGCCAGCTAAAGCGGATTTTTGTAACCCATGCCGAAGGGGACGAAAGCCGGGTTTTTATCAATCCTTCCATTATTTGGACCAGCCAGAATGAGATAAACTACGAAGAGGGCTGTCTTTCCCTTCCCGGCCTTTGGGCAGATATAAAACGGCCGGAAAGCATTAAAATCCAGGCCTGGAACGAAAAAGGCCGGGCATTTACCCTGGAAGCTTCGGGAATCCTGGCCAGGGTGATTCAGCATGAATACGATCATCTGGAGGGCATTCTCTTTATTGACCGGGTGAACGAGGTAAAGCGGGAAAAACTCTTGGTCAAACTGGAAAAACGTGCGGCCCGGCCGGAAAAACGTAAAAAAGCCGCAGATTTTGGAATGGGCGCCGGCTGATCGTGCGGATACTCTTTGCCGGCAGTCCCGCCATTGCGCTGCCTTCTTTTACGATGATTGCCGATGGAGCCCGATATCCGGGCCGCTGGGTTCTGGCAGGGGTGCTGACCAATCCCGATAAACGGAAGGGCCGGGGCGGGCTAAAGTTGGAATCCCGGCTGTCCTCTAAAGAGGAAGCCACCGATATCGGGAAGGAAGCGGCCAGGGTTGCAGAACAATTCACCGCCAGGGGTTTTCCCGTTCCTCTTATCCTTAAACCGGAAACCCTTAAAACCGGGGCCCGTGAAGCGGTTGCGGCCCTTAAGCCGGATCTGCTGGTCAGTTTTGCCTATGGCCGTATTTTTGGCCCCCGGTTTATGGAACTTTTCCCCCTGGGGGGAATCAATGTGCATCCTTCCCTGCTTCCCCGGTACCGGGGGCCTTCGCCCATTCAGGAGGCGATCCTGCGCCGGGATGCCGAAACGGGCATTACCGTTCAACGTATAGCGGCAGAGATGGATACGGGTAATATCCTTGCCTGTGAAAAAATCCCCCTAAACGGCCGGGAAACCACTGCCTCCCTGAGCGAAACAGCCGCCCGTTTGGGGGCAAAGGTCCTCCAAACTGTTTTGGAGGACTTTCTAACGGCCTTTCGCGCCGGGGGTCCCGTACCGGGCGGTCTTACACAGGAGGGCGCGGCCACTTACTGCACCCTTATAGACAAGGACAGCGGGCTTATCAACTGGGAAGAAAGCGCCGAAGAAATTGACGCACAGATACGGGCCTACAATCCCTGGCCGCTGGCCCGGACAAACCATAGGGGGCAAATTCTTATTATACTGGAAGCCGCCCCTTATCCGGGCAGTCCGGACGGCGGTGCATCGGGCTTGCCCGCGGGCTCCCCCGGCGATGTCTTGGGTATCGACAAAAAATCCGGTATACTGGTACAGACAGGTAAAGGGGTACTTGCGGTTTCGCTGCTTCAGTACCAAACCAAAAAGATGCTCCCCTGGCAGGCTTTTTTGAACGGCGCCAGGGATTTTATCGGTTCCAATTTAGGGGGTTCTTGAGACTATGGCGTTTAATTTTAGCTTTGACCTGGAAGGCCTTGAAGACTATATGGGAAACCACCTTAGGCTTTTTATCTCCTTTACCGTAGCGCTCCTGGTTTTTGTGGGCATGATTGCCCTGTCGGTTTTTTTTATCGCCATCCGGGGCAAGGAAGAGGTGATGGTTCCCGATGTATTGGGCAAAGAACTAACGCAGGCGCTGGTTGAAATGCAGGAAAAAGAACTCTACCCGCGGATACAACTGCGGGCCGCAGCGGCAGGGGAAGAAAAGGGCGTGGTGCTTGAACAGATCCCCGATGCGGGAACCCTGGTCAAGGCAGAACGGCGCATAGAACTGGTGGTAAGCCAGGGCATGGCCCTGGATAAAATGGCCAGCTTTCTGGGAAAAAATATTAACGATGTACGGCAGGAAATCCTTGCTTTTAATAAACAGTCCCCGGAGTCGACAATTACTATCCGGGAACCCTTTATGTACCAGTATTCTGTCCAGGTCATGGGAACAATACTCCAGCAGAATCCCGCACCGGGATCGGAATTAACCGGATCGACGGTGCTGGAACTGGTGGTAAGCCGGGGCCAGGAAAACACCCGGATCACCATACCTGATTTAACGGGCCTTTCCTTTACCGAAGCCCTAAACCGGCTGGGACAGCTCAAAACAGGCTTTACCTTTACCATGCGGGAAACTGCGGCGGGGGAAAAACCCGGAACGGTGTATTCGCAGACGCCGCCGGGAGGAACCGAAGCGGACCTGGGAGAAAAGATCACCGTTACGATCACTGCCCCCGCTCCGGCGGCGGGAGAAGTTTCGGGGATCTTCCATTTTAATCTGCCCCTTAACCCATACCCGCTTCCGGTAATGGTAGAGGCGGAACTTCCCTCGGGAACCAAACGGGCCCTTGTCAGTACCAGCCATTCGGGGGGTGAATTCAGCGTACCCTACAGCCTTCCGGCAGGTTCGGTGATCATACTTTCCATGGTTGACCGGGAAATTTACCGGCAGACTGTGGCCGCTCCGCTGGAAACACTTTCTGCGGATAATCTATAAAGGACTTTATTTTATGAAAAAAATAATGGAACTTTGCCTAACCCTGCGGCCCGCTGCCAAAAATGCCGTTTTACTCGCTTTTTTTCTTTTGTTGGGGAGCCAGAGTTTTGCCCAGAGTACAGCGGATGATCCGGCAGGACTTATTGGAACAACCTTACAGGAACTGATCAACCGCTACGGTGTTCCCAAACAGGTTTATGCCGTCCGGGGTGCAGCGGCCTGGCAGGACGATGTGGTTTTTGTTTACGACAGCGGTGAATTTTATATTTTTGGAAACCGGGTATGGCAACTAAAAATTCGCAGCGCCTACAATATCAAAGACGGCGACAATAGGACATCGGTTACCCGTACCTTGGGAGAAGGAATTACTTTTGAAGGTTATACACTCTACCAGCTTCCAAGCAAGGCCTGGGCTTTAATGCTCCGGGTAAACTGGAACGCATCGGGGCGGGTGGCGGGAATCTACATCTACCGTTCCGATTTCTAGGAGGCGGTTTTTCGTGGCTAAAATTTGTCTGTGCCTTACGGGAAAAACCCTTTCCCGGAATCTGGAACTTATAGAAAAATACCGCAAGTATATCGACCTGGCAGAACTGCGGGTAGACTTTCTTGACCCGGATGAATGTTTTTCAATCCGCCGTTTTCCAGAACAGGCGGGTATTCCGGTAATCCTTACCATACGGCGTAAAGTGGACGGCGGTTGTTTTAACTCCGGCGAAGGTGCCCGCATCACCCTTCTTTCCCGGGGTCTGGCCTTTGCAGAATCGGACCGGCGGCATAATTTTGCCTATGTGGATCTGGAAGAGGACCTGGAAGCGCCGGGACTTGAAGAAGCGGTAAGGACCTTTGGTACCAGAATTATCCGGTCATCCCACAACCTTACCGGGGTTGGGGACATAGTCGAAAAAATCACCAGCCTTAGGCGGATTGGCGACGAAATTGCAAAAGCGGCGGTTATGCCCAAAAACCTAAACGATGTACGGGCCATCTACCGGGCCGCCAGAAAAACCGCCGGTATAGAAAAAATAATCATTGGTATGGGGAACTTGAGCGCCAATACCCGGATACTGGCGGAAAAAACCGGATCCTTTTTATGTTACACCTCTCCCCAGGAACCGGATCTTCCACCGGCAGCGCCGGGCCAGCTTGATCCCCGGGAACTGGTTGAACGTTACCGTTTCCGGAATATCACTGCGTCCACCGCCGTTTATGGTGTTGTGGGTTTTCCCCTTACAACAACCTACAGTCCCCGGATCTTTAATACCGTCTTTGATCATGAAAAGATCGATGCCGTGTATGTTCCCTTTCCCTCCAATGATCTAAGCAGGTTTCTGGAATTGGCGGAGGATCTCCATGTTGCCGGAGCATCGGTTACCATTCCCTATAAAGAAGCTATTATCAGCTCCCTCAAAAATGTATCCGAATCGGTCCGCATTGCCGGAGCCTGCAATACCATCAAGGCCATACCCGAAGAGGGCAATTTTCCCCTTTGCAGTTGGAACGGCATCAATACCGATACCCTGGGTTTTTCTGAATCGCTCCTGCATTTTATAGAAAAGAAAACGCTCCGCGGCCGGAAAATTACCGTATTGGGCGCGGGCGGAGCGGCCCGGGCGGTGGCGGCGGAAATTTTTCGCCTTAAGGGCAAGTGCCTTGTCCTTAACCGCAATGCCGGACGCGCCAGGGATCTGGCTATGGTTTTTAAGTTCCCCTGGGGAGGCCTGGACAGCCAATCCCTTGACACCATGGAACGTTATTCTGATATAATTATCCAGACCACACCAGTAGGAACTTTTCCCAATACGGATGATGATCCTTTTGAGCTCTACCATTTTGACGGCCATGAGACAGTGATGGATCTGATCTACAACCCGCCCCGGACGGCTTTTCTGCGGCGTGCCGAAGTAGCGGGCTGTAAAGTGCTTAACGGATTTGATATGCTTATCCGGCAGGCAAAATACCAGTACCAGTATTTTTTTGACCGGGATTTTCCCGAACAGCTTATACCGCGGCTGGCCGCTGCGTTTGGTTTATAACAATTTGCCAAAGGAAGGATTATTAACACTTCGTGTTAATGTCCGATTTAACGTAAGCGGCGAAACCGCCGCTTTATAGAGGAGTGACTATGACAGAAGAAACTAAAGACATTATCGCCAGGGTGAAGGTGCTTAGGGAAATTGCCGAGATTTCCCAGGAAGAACTTTCCCGGGAATTGGGTTTTGACAGCGCCGAATATGCCCAATGGGAAACGGGAGAAAAGGATTTTCCCATCGGCGTGCTGGTAGAAATAGCCGCCCATTTTAAGATTGATCTTACCGAACTGATTAACGGCCGGCCTTCCCGGCTTACCAGCTACTGCATTACCAGGGCCGGTAAGGCTCCCGAGGTAAGCCGCCGGCCCATGTATACCTACTGGAATCTGGCCTACAAGTTCCACAACAAACGGGGCGAACCGTTTCTGGTGGATGCCAATCCGGAAACAGAAAACAAACCCCTAAGCCTTAACACCCATCCGGGACACGAGTTTAATTATGTCCTGGAAGGGAAGCTCCTTATCTCTATTGGGGGCCACGAAGAAGAACTGGGTCCGGGGGATTCGGTCTATTATGATTCAAACGAACCCCATGGGATGAAAGCCCTGGGAGGACAACGGGCCCGGTTCCTGGCCCTGGTGTTGTAGTTTTACACAGGAGATTTTATGAGTTTACTTGATACCTACCTGCCCCGGCAGGATTTTAGTTCCTACGAGGATTTTTACGCCAACTTTACGGTGCATACACCGGACAATTTTAACTTTGCCTGGGATGTGATGGACGAACTGGCCCGGATAAAACCGGACGCCCCTGCCCTGGTGTGGTGCGATGAAAAAGGCGCCGAGGCGTCTTTTTCCTATGTCGATATCCAGCGCCTTTCCAACCAGGCTGCCACTATCCTTACCCAGGGTGGAATTGGCAAAGGCGATCCGGTAATGCTGGTCTTAAAACGCCACTGGGAATACTGGCCGGTCCTCTTGGCCCTCCACAAAATTGGCGCAGTGGCAATCCCTGCCACCCACCTCCTTACCTCCAAGGATATTGTGTACCGCTGTACTGCTGCGGATATCAAAGGGATTATTTCTGTTGACGAAGAAAAGATTATGACCGCCATAGACGATGCGGAACAAAAACTTAAGGCCGAAACGGGTAAAACAACCTTAGCATACAAGGCTTTTATGCGTTCCGTTCATTCGGCGGAAGCCCCCGAAGGCGCTGCTGCAAAGGGCTGGATAGACTTTAAGCCGCTTTTGGAAAAAGCTTCCCCGGATTTTCCCAAACCCAAAGCGGTTAATACCAACGCCGATACCATGCTGCTTTATTTTACCTCCGGTACTACCGGTATGCCCAAGATGGTTCAGCATAACTTTGCCTATCCGCTGGGGCACCTTGCTACCGCCAAATACTGGCACCAGGTTAAGGAGGGGGGGCTCCACCTTACCGTGGCGGATACCGGCTGGGCCAAAGCCGCCTGGGGGAAAATCTACGGCCAGTGGATTTGCGGCAGTGCGGTTTTTGTCTACGACTACGACCGCTTTGTGCCAGAGGATATGCTTAACGTGGTAACCAGCCACAGGGTTACCACGTTCTGCGCCCCCCCCACGGTGTACCGGTTCCTTATAAAAGAAGATCTTTCCAAGTGGGATTTTTCTGCCCTTAAAAACTGTACCGTAGCGGGGGAACCCCTGGAACCGGAAATCTACGAACAGTTCCGGCAGGCCACGGGAATAAAACTGCGGGAATGTTACGGCCAGACGGAACTTACCGTTACGGTCTGCACCTATCCCTGGATGGAACCCAAGCCCGGTTCCATGGGAAGACCCGCCCCGGGTTACGATATCGATCTGCTCCGGGAAGACGGCACATCCTGTGACATGGGCGAGGAAGGCCAGCTGGTGGTCCGCACGGACAAACGCAAACCCTGGGGTATGTTTGAAGCTTACTACCGGGACCCGGAATTAACCAAAAAAGTCTGGCACGACGGAATCTACTATACCGGCGACATGGCCTGGCGGGATGAAGACGGCTACCTCTGGTTTGTGGGCCGTTCCGATGATGTGATAAAAAGTTCCGGTTACCGCATCGGCCCCTTTGAGGTAGAAAGCGCCCTGGTGGAACATCCGGCGGTGCTGGAATGTGCCATCACGGGAGTACCCGACCCTGAACGGGGAACGGTGGTAAAAGCAACGGTGATTTTGTCCAAAGGCTGGTCCGCCTCGGAAGAACTCAAGAAGGAACTGCAAAACCACGTTAAAAAGATCACCGCCCCCTACAAGTATCCCCGGATCGTAGAATTTGTAACGGAGCTTCCCAAAACGATCAGCGGTAAAATCCGCCGGGTCCAGATACGGGAAGGGGGCTCGTCATAAACAGGTACCTTAACGGCATTACCGGCAGCTCAACCATAGAGCCGGAACTGTACGACAGGTTTAACGTCAAGCGGGGACTGCGAAATGCAGACGGCACCGGCGTCCTTGTGGGCCTTACCCGCATTGGCGATGTCCACGGTTACATTATCGACGAAGGGGAAAAGATCCCCGTGGACGGTAAACTCTACTACCGGGGCATTGATGTAGAAGACCTGGTACAAAATGCCGAAGCGGAAAAACGTTTTGGCTTTGAAGAAACGGTGTACCTCTTGCTCTTTGGTTCCCTGCCCAATAAAACCCAGCTGGGAGATTTTTGCGCCCTCATGGGTAACTCCCGGGCGCTGCCCAAAAATTTTGCCGAAGATTCGATCATGAAGGCCCCGTCCCGGGACATTATGAACAAACTGGCCCGGTCGGTGCTTACCCTGTATTCCTACGACGAAGCGCCGGAAAACCGTTCGCCGGAAAACATACTGCGCCAGTGCCTGGAACTGATTGCCCGGTTCCCCACCATCGTGGCCTATTCCTATATGGCAAAAAAACATTACTACGACCACGAAAGCCTTATTATCCACATGCCCGATTCACATTGTTCCAGCGCCGAAAGTCTTCTTTCCCTCATCAGGCCGGACCAGCAGTATACCCATCTGGAGGCGGAAATTCTTGACCTTGCCCTTGTGCTCCACGCCGAACACGGCGGCGGCAACAATTCCACCTTTGCGGTACACCTGGTTTCTTCTGCCGATACGGACACCTTTTCCGCCGTTTCTGCGGGAATTGTTTCCCTTAAGGGTTACAAACACGGCGGCGCCAATATCAGAGTAATGGGCATGATGGATGAAATAAAAAAGAACGTAAAACGCTGGGACAGCGAAATAGAAGTGGCGGATTATCTGGAACGGATCCTCCGGGGAGAAGCCTGTGACGGTTCGGGACTTATCTACGGCCAGGGACATGCGGTTTATACCAAGAGCGATCCCCGGGCCGTACTGCTCCGGGACAAGGCCGCCCTCCTGGCGGAAGAAAAACGCCTAACCGATGAATTTAACCTTTACCGGCTTATCGAAAAACTTACCCCCGAAGTCTTTAAAAATGTAAAAGGTTCCGACAAGGTAATCTGCACCAATGTGGATTTTTATTCCGGCTTTGTGTATACAATGCTGGGAATACCCCCGGACCTGTATACCGCCCTTTTTGCCATAAGCCGGGTCGCCGGCTGGTGCGCCCACCGCATGGAAGAAATTATCACCGGCGGCAGGATTATCCGGCCCGCCTATAAGTGCGTACAAAAGCGGCTGGACTATACGCCGCTGGAAAAACGGTAACAGTTTCTTGAAAATAGCCGGACTTCCGGTCCCAGAGAAAGGGAAAAATCTTTCCCCGGCGGGAAATGCCGGCACAGGACAAACGCGAAATGCCACCGGCCCGGTACCGGACACTGCTCCTGCGGCAAAAAACGCTGAGATCCCAAAATCTGCCGGAGAGCCCGCCGCAAACCTGGCAAATCTTATCACCTCACTCAAACTGCCAGAGGACAAACTTTCCCGGTCGATCATCGCCTTTGCCCGTTTTTTTTCTCTTCCCCTGGAACCAAAGGCGCTTTATACCCTTAGGCAGGCAGCCCTTGGCCCTGGCAGGAAATGGGGAGAAGCCGCCGCTTTGGCTGCCGCTGCGGCGGCAGATAAGGGCATACAACTGGAAGAAAATGCTCTGGCAGAATATGCCGCCGCCATAGATCCCAGACCCTCAAATGAGAGGGAAACTGCCAAACAGGCAAACAAGGATTTTAGCGGAAACCGCTGTTCCCCGGAAGAAAACCAGAGCAAAGGAGATGGCGAAACCGGGGGAAACAGCGGCGGCGGAACAGACAGTTTCGGCGGTGAAGGCAATCCCGACAGCCCTGGAGGGCAAGGCGGACAAAGCGGGCAAGGCGGCGGGTCGGATCATGGCGGCAGGCCCGGCAAAAGAGCGGTCTCATTGCAGCATACGGCAAAGGCCATACTTGGGGAAAAACCCTTACTTGACCTAATCAACCGTATCCCCGGAAAAAACAGCCGCTGGGTGGTTATTCCCCTTAGTTTTACCCAGGAAGCGTTGGTTTTTACCGTTTCTTTGCGTATATTATTACCTGGAAACCTTGCTTTTTCCGGTTTTGAACGGATAAGCGCCGATATTAAAGTATCGCCGTGTACGGGAACTTCTGGTCCGGCTGCGCCAAATGAGCAGGAAGGGGAAAGGCGCTGGCTGATCACGCTGGAATGGTCCCGGCAGGCACTTGCCGGAGCGGAATTAAGCCTTTTTTCCGGTACAAAAGCGCGGTCCTTTACCCGGGCGGAAAAAGAGCGCCTGGGAGCGGAACTGGCAAAAACGCTGGGGCTGCCCCCGGACAGGGTGTTTATTCGGGACGAGGCCCAGCTTTTTAACGATTCGCGGAAAGATCACTTGCGATCGATAGATGAAACGGTGTAGTATGGGTAACAAGGGAAAAAAGGCCGCCGCCATTGCCTATAACCCGCCCCAGCCGGCGCCGCTTTTGGTAGCTTCTGGCAAGGGCAGAGAAGCCGAACGTATTTTGGCAGAGGCCCAAAAGGCGGGTATAACCATTGTGGAGGATCCGGGTCTGTCGGCCCTGCTTGAAGCAGTAGAGCCGGGGGATTATATTCCTCCCTGGTGTTGGGAAGCGGCGGCAAAGATCCTTGCGTTTGTATTTGCAAGGGAAAGTGAAAACCGGCAGTCCGGTTCTTTTGCCCGGGAATTTGGCATAACAAATTCTTAAAGAGGCAAAAGAACAAGATAAGGGGCAATAGAGATGAAAAAAATCTTAGTAAAAACCCTCCATCCGGGAATGGTTTTTTCCGCCCCGGTTTACATTGAAGGGAACAACCTTCTGGTTCCCGCAGGTATTGCCGTCCGTAAAAAAGACATAGACCATCTTGTAAAGTGGGGTTACGAAACAGTCTTTACCGAAGGTGATCCGGTGGTGGAAGCTCCCGATACAGGAACAGACGAACTTGAACCGGCAGCGGACCCTCTTGAAACTTCCGGTGGAATGGGCGGCGCAAAAAAGAAAAATGCCGGAACTGTTTTGTCTTTGACGGATGTTCAGGAAAACAAGAGCGCCTACCGCAGTTATATCGATCTTATTGAACGGCTTGATGCCGTTCTTTCCAATGTAGAATCGGGTATTTCCATAGAACCCCGGACCGTAGATAACCTGACCGGACGGCTTCTTCAAGCAGTGCGGGAAGAGCGGGAGCACATCATCGGTTTTATTCTGGGGGGCGAAGTTTCCGGCCATGTTTTGGCAAAGAATTCGGTTAATACCGCAATTTTATCAGCCCTTATCGCCATGGAACTTAAATTTACCCACCACAAGGTAATGCAGGTTGTTACCGGCGCCCTGCTCCACGATGTGGGAATGCTCCGGCTGCCCAGGGAAATAACCGATAAATCCGGCGGTCTTTCCGATGCGGAAGTACAGCGTATGCAGGCACATTCCCTCTATGCTTATAAAATTATTACCAAGGAACTGCTCTATGCCGAAGATGTGGGCCTTGTGGCCCTCCAGCACCATGAACGCTGGGACGGCGAAGGGTACCCCCGGCGTATTTCCGGCCCGGACATTGACATGGGCGCCCGGATTGTATCGGTGGCCGATGCCTTTGAAGCGATGGTAAGTGAAAAACCATACCGCAATTCCATGATGGGCTACCAGGCCATGAAAAATCTGCTTTCCGACAATTCCCGGCGTTTTGATCCGGATGTGCTTAAGGCTTTTATCAAAACCATGGGTATTTACCCCATAGGGTCAATTATCCTGCTTAATAACGGGTCCATAGCCAGGGTAACGGAAGTACAGGGAGATGCCCCCCTGCGGCCCCGGATCCGTATCCTCATCGACGAATTCGGTAAAATGTTTAAACAGGACGAAGGAGATGCCATCGATCTTCTTACCGAAAAAAGCCTTTTTATTGCCCGGGCGCTGGATCCCAGGGAGCTTTCAAAAAAACGTGGCTAATTCTGCCCGCCGCCTGGGTCCGGAAGGGGAATCCCTGGCTGCCGTAATCCTGCAAAAGAAGGGTATGCGCCTTATTGGCCGGAATATCCGTTCCAAAACAGGGGAAATTGACCTGGTTTTTCTGGACGAGGGGGCGCTGGTTTTTGTAGAGGTTAAAAACTGGCCTGCCTATGGGCTGGAAAATCTGGCCTATGGAATAAACAAAAAAAAGCAGTACCGTATCATAGAAACTGCTAAGTATTTTCTTGCTACCCATCGAGAATATAATTATAGATCGATCAGGTTTGATGTCGTTCTTTTACGATCCGGGGAACCGGTTCACCTGATTTCGGCCTTTACGGAGTCCCTATGATTACGGCGGAAGAGAACATTTTTCCCTTGAAGAATGATATTCCGGACAGAATAACCCTTCTCAAACAAAAAATAGATGACAATGATTATTTATTTGAGGCTATACAACGGATTGCCCAGGTCTTGAGTAACGAAATTTCCGGGATTCCTGGTATGCGGCGGAGGAAGTAATTGAACAACAGCCGGGGCAGACGCCCATTTAGAAAAGAAGGCTACAACCACAATCAGGAACGGCGGGAGCAGAATTCCCGGGATAAAGAGGAACGGGAAGTTAAAACTGGGGCCGGAGACTGGAAACAGAGACGGGACGACCGGTTTCGGGGTCCCGAAACTGCCGGGCGGCCTGAAAGAAACCGGTTTCGTGATCGTTCGCTCCGGCCGGGACAAAGAGAAGTCAAATACGACAAAAACGGCATCCCCTATGAACGGTTCATCTGGACCGTTCCCCAGTTGAACACCGATCCGCTGCCTGCTCCGGATTGTGTCCGCTGCGGTAAGCCCATTACGGATATCCATGCTGCCCTGACGGACAGAAACGGCGAAGCTGTTCACTTTGACTGTGTTATGACGGAATTGGCAGAACATGAAACCCTGGAAGAAGGGGATACCCTTAGTTATATTGGCGGCGGACGCTTTGGTATTGTTCATTTTAACAATCCCGGCCGGGTCGAGACAAAAAAATTTACCATTAAGAAAATTCTTGAATGGGAAAATAAGGAAAACCGGGCGGAATGGCGGGGTGTCATTGCCGACCACTACTCAATAACATGACAGAAGAAGCAGAAAATCTGGATTTTATTTCTAACCCCAAGGTTGTACAGAACTATATGCTTCTGGACGAAATAGGGGTATTTAAACACTTTGACAAACTCAACAAGGAAATAAAGAATTGTAAAAATCTGCTTGTTGCAGCGGTGGATGTTTTTAATAAAACTACCATCGACGAAATTCTGGATGCGGCGGTATGGAAAATTTCTGATCAGTTTTTGCCTTCGTTTATTACCTTTCTATGGAGGCCCCACCAAAACAAAGAGGATGTAACGGTTAAAAGTTACAAGAACTACAAGCTGGTGGATATGAATGTATCTATCCAGGCTATAGCATCTTTTGAACCCTTCTTTCGTACCTATCCAAAACCTATTGCCTATGACATATTTGCTTTCCAGGTAAAAGATATGGATCCTGCGACAGCCCAGGGTTTAAGTGATCTAAACCCGGAACTGCTTATTCCCATTATGGGCCCCTTTGGCCTTTATGGCATTGTTCTGATTGGCAAAAAGATCCTTGCAGAAGGTTATACCCCGGACGAGTTGTTTTTTCTTGAACAGCTTATGTCCTTTCTTTCCCAGGCAGTACAGAACAACCTTCATTATGAACATTCGGTGCGGGATGTAAAAACCGGACTGTATAACCACGGTTACTTTGTAACCCGTTTGAGCGAAGAAATTGCCAGAACAAAACGGGAAGGGGCGGTTTCTTCCCTAATGGTCATGGACGTGGATAAATTCAAAAACTTTAACGATACCTACGGACACCTGGCTGGAGACAGGGTTTTGGAAAGCCTGGCTTTTACCATAAAACAGGCTGTCCGGACCGGGGATATTCCCTCTCGTTTTGGCGGCGAGGAATTTACTATTCTGCTTCCCAATACTCCCCGCCAGACTGCCTGGACGGTGGCGGAACGGCTGCGCACGGCGGTGGCGGCCATGAAAGTGCCCTGGGATCCCCCCCTGCCTCAGGTAACCATCAGCCTGGGGGTGGTAAGCTTTGATAACCAGACCAACGCTACCCCGGACGAGGTAATTACCCGGGCCGACGAAGCCCTCTATCAGTCAAAAGAAAACGGCCGCAACCGGACCACTGTCTGGGGCGCTGGGCTGCTTTTCAAAATTCAACGATCCCGGAATTCTGTTTCTGCTTCGGCGTAAGAACAATTGCTTATATCCGGCCTGTTCTTCGCCGGGCTTCTTCCAGCGAAATGCCTTTCCGTTTTGCCCAATGGCCAAGCTGATCCCCGGCGATTTCTCCGGTACCGAAGTAACAAGCCCGGGGGTGGAAAAAGTACATTCCGCAAATAGAAGAAGCGGGGATGATCATCGCAGAATCGCTTAATGTAAGGCCGATTCGTTCCTTACATTCCAGCAGTGCAAAGACCGTTTCTTTGTCGCGGTGATCCGGACAGGCAGGATAACCAAAAGCGGGGCGTATGCCGCCAAAAATTTCCGGTGTTTGGTTTAACCGCAGGTCGTTTTGTACCGCTTCGTGCAGGACCTCCGAAAAAGCTTCCGCCAGCGAATTGGCCAGCGTAGCAGCAAGCAGGGCGGCATAATCGTCGCCTTTGGTATGGTCGGCTAACGCATCCGGCTGGAATTCTGCCGTTAAGGCAAAAAGTCCCAGCCAATCATGGACCGCTAATTCGGTTCCCGGATTAGCGGCCTGGGGCTTGCGGGTCATCTGACAGTCTGCGGGCAGAATAAAATCCGCCAGACAAAAATTTGGGGCCCTTTCTTTTTTTTCCTGGTTCCGCAGAAAACAAAAACGGGCCTGTTCGATTCCTGAACTTACCGGGAGATCCCCCTTTAACTTGTAGAGGATCACCTCTTCGTTTTCCGAAAGAGCGGGGAACAGGCCGATAACAGCCCGCAGTGAAAGGAAGGGAGTAATCCTCCCAAGCAGATCCAAGGCATCGTTTATAAGCTTTTGTTCAACGCCGGATTTTTTTGCAGTATCCGGTCCGGCGGAGATTTCCCAGGAACGGCAGAAGGATTTCCAATCGATCCGGGCTTGTATCTTTTCTGCCGGGTAAGCATTGTACTGGGTGAGTCCGGCGGTCTTTGGCTGCGGAAGCGGCGTTGTATCCCAATCTATGGAAAAACGCCGGGACCGGGCTTCTTCCAGGTTAAGAAAGATCCGCTTTTCTGCAATCTTTTCGTGGAGCCTCCGGGCTTCTTCGTACTCGGTTTTGGTTTTTTCCAGAAAGACTTCCCGGTACCGGGGCGAAAGCAGGGAACGAATCGCCTGAGGGGTACGGCCGGCATCCCGCACATACACCACAGGTCCCGAATAGACCGGGGCGATCCGCAGGGCAGTGTGGGCAGTGCTGGCAGCGGCCCCGCCGATAAGGAGCGGAATGTCAAAGCCCGCTTTTTCCATTGCCTCCGCTGTCCGTACCATTTCGTCCAGGGAAGGGCTGATAAGGGCAGAAAGGCCGATGCAGGCCGCTCCGGTTTCTTTTGCCGCTTGAAGGATCTTTTCTGCGGGCGCCATAACACCCAGATCGATTACTTCATAACCGTTACAGCCCAGGATCAAAGCCACAATGTTTTTGCCGATGTCGTGAACATCCCCCTTGACAGTAGCAAGAACAATGCGGGTTTTTGTAGAGGATATTGAGGATTCTTTTTTTTGGGATATTAAGGATTCCTCTTTAGAGGATATCCAAGGCTCCAGAGCGGCAACGGCCTTTTTCATAACCCGTGCGCTGCGAATTACCTGGGGGAGAAACATTTTTCCTTCGCCAAAAAGATCACCTGTTTTTTCAATGCCCCGCATCAGGGGGCCTTCGATAATCTCAAGGTATGAACAGCCGTTATGGTACAGTTCCAGGGCATCTTCGCCGATATAGCGGTCAATTCCCTTTACCAGGGCGTGGATGATCCGTTCTTCCGGGGGCAGACCGCGCCAGACCAAAGCGGCGCTGTCGACAGCAGCAACAGCGCTGCCGCTAGAGTTACCGCCGCCGAAACTGCCGCCCTTTGTGCCTGTCTCGCCCGCGGTGGATTCATTTTGCGTCAGGGCCAGAAGCTGCGCCGCATAATCGGTAGTACTGCTGCGGCACAGTACGGCGTTTTCCGCCGTCTCCCGCAGTTCGGCGCGGATTTCATCATAGGAAATGAGCCCTGCGGGGTTAAGGATTGCCATGGAAAGGCCCGCGTTTATGGCATGTTTAAGGAACACCGCATGGAGCGCGCCGCGGATTTCATCATTGCCCCGGAAGCTGAAAGAAAGGTTGGAGATTCCCCCGGAAATTTGAACGCCGGGGCAGTGTTCCCGAATCCAAGCACAGGCGCGGATAAAGTCCAAAGCATAACGGTCATGTTCGGCCATACCCGTGGCGATGGTAAGCACATTGGGATCAAAAACAATATCATTGGGCGGAAAACCTGTTTCTGTCAGCAGCCCGTAGGAACGTCCGGCAATTTCTATTTTCCGCTCATAATCCAGGGCCTGGCCCTGTTCATCAAAAAGCATTACCACCACCGCCGCGCCATAACGGCGGATAAGGCGGGCCCTGCGGAGGAACTCGGCCTCTCCTTCTTTAAGGCTGATAGAATTGACCAGGGACTTTCCCTGAATGCACTTAAGGGCCGCTTCAAGAATTTCCCAGCGGGAACTATCGGGCATTACCGGAACCCTGGCGATTTCCGGATCAGAAAGGGCCAGGTTCAAAAAACGGATCATCGCTTCTTTGCCGTCAAGTAATGCATCGTCCATGCAGACATCGATGATCCGGGCCCCGGCGGCGATCATCTCTCTGGCTATTTCCAGGGCTTCTTCCCATGCCTGGTTTTGTACCAGCCGGAGAAACTTTCTGCTTCCCGCCACATTGGTCCGCTCGCCGATGTCGATAAAATCCGTTTTCCCATGTCCCACCGGAAGAATTTCCAGGCCTGCAAGAAATGTTTTTGCTGGCACATTTTCGGCCCTGCGGGGAGCATACGTTTTTGCCAGTTCCGCAATGGCGCTTATATGATCGGGTGTGGTACCGCAGCAGCCCCCAAGAATGTTTACCAGAGAGCGATCAAGAAATGGTTTCATAAAAGCGGCGGTTTCTTGCGGCCCTTCGGTATAATTCCCCAGCCGGTCGGGCAGTCCTGCGTTGGGATAACAGCTTACCAAAAAGGGAGTAAAGGCCGACAGGGCTTCCAGGTGGGGAAGGATCTTTTCCGCCCCCAGCGAACAGTTAAGCCCCAGTGACCAGGGGTCTGCGTGGGAAACGGAAACGGCAAAAGCTTCCACCGTTTGTCCCGCCAGAAGCCGGCCCGCAGCATCCGAAATGGCGGCGGAGATCATCAGGGGAATGTCTCCCCGTTCTTCCCGGAGCCGTATTACCGCGGCGGCTGCGGCCTTGACGTTAAGGGTGTCAAAAAATGTTTCCAGAAGGATGATATGAACCCCGCCGTCCAGCAGTCCCCGGGCGCTGTCGTAATAGGCCGCTTCCAGTTCATCCCAGCCTATGCCCCGTTTCCCCGGATCATCCAGATCCGGAGAAACGCTTCCGCTTTTGGAAGTGGGACCAATGCTTCCTGCGGCAAAGCGGGGTTTATCTGCCGTACTGTATTTGTCTGCGGCCCTCCGGGCCAGTTTTCCCGCCGCCCGGCTTATTTCGTAGGCCCTGTCCGCAAGGCCATAATCTGCCATTGATACCGCATTGGAATTTAAACTGCAGCTTGTAACAATATCTGCACCCGCTTTCAGGTAGGCTTCGTGAATGGCACTGATAAGGCTGGGTTTTGTAAGGCAGAGCAGATCGTTACAACCGGCAAGTTCCATCCCATGGGCCGCAAAGGTTTCTCCACGGTAATCCGCTTCGCCCAGATGTTCCCGCTGGATCAGGGAACCCATGGCGCCGTCGAGGATAAGGATTCGCTCGCGGCTTATACGATCCAACTGTTCCCTGATAGGGGTTTCACTGTTCATAAAATCATTAAAGCAGATTTTTCTGAATATGTCAGTGCGATTTACTGGTAGTTAATTCCCTTAAGGGTATCAAGATAAGCTGCAGCGCAATGGGCCGCCACCGCCCCTTCTCCGGCGGCTACCACCACCTGGCGGAAGGGGCTGGACCGGACATCCCCGGCGGCAAAGAGTCCCGGCACGGAACTTGCCATGGTTTCGCCGGTGATCACATAACCCGCTTCGTCAAGTTTTACTCCCATATCCCTTACCAGAGCGGTTTGGGGAATTGACCCCGCAAAAATAAACACCGCATCCATGGCTTCCTCTTTAGAGGACAGCCGGGTTTCCTCTTTAGAGGACAGCCGGGTTTCCTCTTTAGAGGACAACCGGGCTGCCTCTTTTTTGGAATCCGGGCCTTCCAGAATTACCGATGTAACTTTTGATTCGCCTTTTATTTCCACAAGCCGGGTGTTAAAGCGTACTTCAATAGCGGGATTGGCCAGGACCCTGTCTGCCAAAGACTTCTGGGCGCGGAACATACTTTTGCGGTGAACCAGAATTACCTTATCGGTAAGGCGGCTCAGGTACTGGGCTTCGTCGCAGGCCGCATCGCCGCCGCCCACCACAAGGATCCGCTTGCCCTTGAAAAAAGGGCCGTCGCAGGTGGCGCAGTACGACACACCCCGGCCAAAAAATTCCTTCTCGCCGGGAATTTCCAGCCTGCGCTGCTCCGTTCCGGTGGCAAGGATAAGCGCCGGAGCATAAATACTTTTACCGCTGTGAAGGGCAACGGCAAAAAACGCCCCTTCCCTGGTAATGCCCGCGGCTCCTTCCATAATAAATGACGCGCCAAAGCTTTCCGCCTGTTTATGAAGGTCTTCGGCAAATTCAAAGCCCGACCGGGCCGGGGTATCGCCGTGGGCCACATTACCAGGATAGTTTTCCAGGATCTCAATATTAAGGGCCTGGCCGCCGGGAACCATCTTTTCCAGCACCGCCGTTTTCAGGTTTGCCCTGGCGCCGTACTGGGCGGCACTAAGTCCGGCGGGGCCTGCGCCAAGAATAATCAAATCATAATCCGTCTTGGAATCGGGTATCAATATTGCCATGTTTATATAATAATCCAAGATCGCTATACTGTTAAGTGATGAAAACCATAAAAGCAAAAACGGCGGTACTTTTACTGTTCCTGGCCGCTGCCGCCGGGGCTCAGCAGTTTCCTTCCCTTGATGCGGCCCCTGCCGCCGGTGAACATGGGCGGCGCGTAAGCGGGGCTGCCGGTTCCGCAGAGTACTGGCGGGATTTAAGCGCGGCGGCTCTTTGGGCTTCTTCCGTTAATGCCGGCCCCGGAGCGGAAGAAAAAGCGGCGGCTTACATGGACCGGATCAATAAAGCAGCCGCAGAACTTGCTGCCGCGGATCTTCCCCGGGATCCAAAAGAACGGGGTGAGTATGTGCTTGGGTTTCTCCACCGGCGCTTTTTAAAATCCTACTCCGAATATCAAACCAGGTTAGACGAAATTTTTGTTTCCGGCCGGTACAACTGTGTTTCTTCCGCAGTACTGTACCTTATTTTGGGACGTTCCGCCGGGCTTAACGTAAGCGGCGTGATGACCAAAGATCATGCCTTTGCCACGGTAAATACCGGTACGGAAATTATTGATGTGGAAACCACCAACCCCTATGGCTTTAATCCGGGAAACCGCAAGGAATTCCACGACAACTTTGGCAAAGCAACGGGTTTTGCCTATGTGCCCGTTAAAAACTACCGTGACCGGGTACAGATCAGCGAAGCGGAACTGGTGTCGCTTATCCTCTCCAACCGTATCGCTATAGCGGAACGGGGAAACCGTTTTGCCGATACGGTGCCCCTGGCGATTAACCGGACAGTGTTCCTTTCCAGCGGGCCAGGAATTTCCGGCGGTCCCGGTGCCGGCGCTGTTAACATCAGCGGCGCCAACGCCGCGGATAAAGCAGCGTTTTTTGAAGATCCCCGGCGGGACATGATGAACCGCATTTTTAACCTGGGGGCCTACTTTATCCGAACCGGAAAGGAAGACGATGCCCTGGCCTGGGCGGATTATGCCGCTGCCCGGTTTCCCGACGGGGAACGATGGCAGGATTTTGTTAACACGGCGGTGAACAACAAACTGGTTAAACTGATCCGCGCAAAAAAAATTCCCGATGCCCGTTATGCCCTTACGGCCCTTAAGCCAAAGTTGAGCGACAGCAATTACCGGACCCTGGACGGCCTTGTTCTGGAAGCAGAGGCGGCGGACAAGGTGAACGGCATTAAAAACCCAGGCGATGCCGAAGCGGCCCTGGCCTTTCTTTCCCGGTCATGGGAGTTTCTTCACCCCCAGCGGCGGGAAGAAATGCGGACCGCTGCGGTACTGGCAGAGGCGGAACGTTATGGAAAAGTCCGGAACTGGCAGGGCGGCATGGACTGGCTTAAGACAGCCATGACGCGTTATGGAACCAACAATAAGCTGGAGGCAGCCCTGCGAACCCTGCGGCAAAACAGGGTAGGTGAACTGCACAATGAATTTGCCCTATTGTTTAATAAAAAAGATTATGACGGGGCAAAAGCTTCGGTAAAGCGCTCCCTGGAAGAATTCCCCAACGAACGCCAGCTTACGCAGGACTTGTCCATGGTAGAACGCGCCCTCCAATGAAACGGAAAGCGGGGAGACCATGAGTTACTTTATCCATGCCGATATGGATGCCTTTTATGCATCGGTAGAGCAGCTGGATCATCCTGAATACCGTGGCAAGCCTGTTATTGTCGGCGGTCTTCCCGGCGACAGGCGTAGTGTGGTATCCACCGCTTCCTACGAAGCCCGCGTTTATGGCGTTCATTCTGCCATGCCCATAGTACAGGCGGTTAAACTCTGTCCCGGCGGTATTTATCTGCGGGGCAACATGAAGCGTTACTGGGAAAAGTCAGAGGAAGTAATGGAAGTCTTTGCGAATTTTTCCCCCGATGTTCAACAGCTTTCGGTGGACGAAGCTTTTCTTGACATTACCGGTACGGAAAAACTTTTTGGCCCGCCGGAAGAACTGGCCCGGAAACTAAAAAAAGCGGTAACGGAAAAAACGGGCCTTACCGTTTCTGTGGGGCTTGCTTCCAACAAGTATGTGGCCAAAATTACTTCGGGTATGTCAAAACCTAACGGCCTTTTTGCCGTAACCCCCGGCGGGGAAGAAGCCTTTATGTTAAGCCTTCCGGTAAGCAAAATCTGGGGCGCCGGAGCCAAGACCCAGGAACTCTTTGCCAGCCACAACCTTAAAAGCTGTGCGGATCTGCACCGTCTTTCCAAAGAAATTCTTGTTTCGCTTTTTGGCAAAGCTTCCGGCGAATTTCTTTATCACGCTGTACGGGGCGAAGGGGCGGAAACCTTTGAAACCGAACGGGGTACTCATTCCATGAGCGCCGAACGAACCTTTCCCCGGGATCTCTACGATACATTTGAAATTGAAACCCAGCTCCTGGCCATAAGCTCGGAAATTTTTTTCCGGCTCCTTCAAACAAAGTACCAGAGCAGGACGGTGTTTATCAAGATTCGTTATGGCGAAGATTTTTCTACCGAAGGAGCCAGGGAAACCTCTCAAAATCCGGTAAGTACCCTGAACGAACTATATGACCGCCTTCTGGGGCTTTTTCACAAAAAGTACCGCGAAGGAAAGGGTATCCGTCTTTTGGGAGCGGGACTCGGTCTGGAGCCAAAAAGTTCCGCCAAACAGGCGGAACTTTTTAACGAAACAAGTGAAAAAGAACAGCGGCTGGAAAAATCCATTCTGGAAATTAACAGCCGCTTCCCCAAGGCGGCGCTTAAACGGGGCAGATT
>BNVB01000027.1 GCA_025997795.1 Spirochaetia bacterium
TTTAGTCATTTTTTACTCCTGTAGGCAGTTTTCCCCGGACCAGTACAGCATTGGTTTCTACATCCATTTCAAAGGGGATACCATCGGGACCCGGCAGGGCAGGCGGCCGGAGGTTCAGGTTAAGCCGGTTGGATACCAGCGGCCCGGGGGCGCTTCCCGCATAAGCTGCGGAACCATTCCCCCCCCCGGGGGGCCGAATCGCTCCCGGCAGTTTCCCGGAACAACTCCGGGAAAATCCGGGCCTGGACCACAAAGGAACCCGCATCCCGCAGGGCCGCATAATTGCGGATATCCTCTACAAAGGAAAAGGATTCCCCCGGTTCAACGGCTACTTCCCTAAAGTATACATTGCGGCTTTCGCTCCGCTTGCGGATAATATAATCCGCCGGTTCCAGGCTCTGGTTTGCCAGGTTCCGTATATCAAAATCAATGGAAAAAATCCGTTCGTCCGCCAGCTTAAAACGAAAAGCAGCAGGGCCCCGGTTACTCACGGTTACCTGAACATAAATAGGATCCCCGGAAGTACCGGATATATGGTATACCTTTTTGTCGTAAAAACGAATGGAAAGGTCCACATCTGCCGCCGCCGCCTGAAATGTGCAAAAAAGCGCACAAAAAACCGCCATAAGCGCCGTAAAAAACCGTTTTTGCTTCACCGCCTAACTCCTGACACCGTTCTATTATATAGTTATCGGTAAGCGGGATTAAATACCTAAGAGGGCGGGTTGGGCTTTGCTTACAGAGATGTACGGGATATAAACAAAAAGCTGTTGAAAAGGCTTGTTTTTTTCCAAAATTAGGTGATATACTATTTTTATATCAGCCAATGGCTGGAATGAAACTGCCTACAGGAGTAAAAAATGACTAAAATAGCCAAAAAACGTGTTACGGCGGGTACTTTACCTACCCGGCGGAGCCATGATAATCTAGAAAAGCGTTCTCCGTTCTCCGTTCTCCGTTCTCCGTTCTCCGTTCTCCGTTCTCCGTTACAGCACGGTAGCCTAATCCGGCAATCCGCTGTGCGGATAACACTCTTCCTTATCCTGGTCGTACTTTCCTCCTGTGGCAACCTCACCGATGGCGGAACCACCCTTACCCTGCTCGTGAGCGGCAAATCTGTTGCCTATACTCCGGGGTCAGGGCCGGATGATCCTAGCCAGCTTACGTATACAATCCACGGAAGCGGCCCCGGTATACTAACAAAGACCGTCCAGGGCGGCGGTTCCATTACGCTGTCGCTGGTTCCGGGAAACTGGACTATACAGGTAACGGCTTCCTACCAGGGTATACCCTATGCCGAAAGTGAACCCCAATCCGTTAATGTTCAGGCGGGGGGGAATAATACCGCCCCCATAACCATAGGCCCCGCATGGTCGGCGGGGAACAGTGTGGACTTTGGCGGTGGAACTGTTACCGAATACAAGTATTTTTCCGCAGCAAGCGATGCGGCAACAAATGCCCTGGATGCCTACTTATCAGGCTTAGGGGCGGGAAATTATGTTGTTATTGTGGATGGTACCCATACCATTAGCCCAAGAACGCTGGCTGGTACGGTCTCCCTGCGGGGAAGCGGTACATTAAAACTTGCCACAAACGGTAGTATGTTTACGGTTAACGCCACCACGGCAAAACTTATCCTGCGGGGAGTAAAACTGGAGGGTCTGACCACCAATACCGCCTCGCTGGTATCTGTCAGCTACGGCACACTGGAAATGTACGATGGCAGCGCCATCAGCGGCAATTATGCCAGCAACGGCGGCGGGGTGTTAGTCGGTAGTGGTACCTTCATCATGAGCGGCGGAACCATCAACGGCAATACCAGTGTCAACGGCGCAGGGGTGTATGTTAGCGGCGCCTTCACCATGAGCGGCAGCGCGGTCATCAGCGGCAATACCGCCCTGTCCCACGGCGGCGGGGTGTTCGTTAACGTCGGCGGTACCTTCACCATGAGCGGCGGGACCATATACGGTTCCAGTGGTGACGCAAACTCAAACTACGCTGCCTCCGGCGGCTATTCCCTGTATAATAACGGAACCGCCACCAACGGTGGTCTACCCATTACGAATTCGGATTCGCATATAACCGGAGTGCCTTAAGAAGATAATTAACCACCAAGGAACCTGGAACCATAGGTTCCTTGGGTTCCAGGACACAAAGGGAAGAAATAGAAGAAGATTCGAGCCTTCTTTGGCAGGAGCCTCGGTCGATAGGAAGTTGATTGTACTGGGTGGTCTCATACCCCGCCCTAAAGAGGAATTTCGCCCTGAAGGGTGGGGTCTACACTGCCGGGTCCTATTTCGACGGCAGTAACATCAAGCCCTGCTACTGGCAAGGCACAACCAGAATTGATCTTCCTGCCTCTGGGTGAAACCAGAGGCATATTCGTAACGGAATAAGAGCGGCGCTTAACACCGCAGTCCTGCGGTTTGGGAGAAATACGAACCCAGTGCCGCCCGGCGAAAAACCCGCCCGCCATACAGTAATACGCCTTGGCGGGAGTATGCTGCACTGGGGAGGGCAATGGGGCAGTGAAAACATTTTGGAATTCCTCGTCCAGGCATACCCGGCGAAGAACTTAAAATGATCTGCCAAATGTAGGTATGCCTGGGCGAATTCTACAAGCGTTTTCACTGCCCCATTGCCCTTCCCAACGGAGAACATTCTACACGCCAAGCCGCTTATAAGCGAGCAATTTCTTCCGGTAAAAGCGAAGTACTTTGGACAATGTAATCAAGGGAAACTCCCAGCTTTTTCAAATTGCGGGCTATTTCTTCCCTGCTTTGCCGGGAGCCTTTCTCCATACCCTCTTTTAAGCCATCTTCATACCAGACTTCTTTAACATCATCCAGGTTCCATTCAGCATACATCATGCACCATCTCACTGATGATTTCCGATGGGGTTTTGCGGGTTGCGGTAGAAACAGACATAAGATATTCGGCGGAAAAATCATCAATAGCCACCATTCGGGACACATGACGGGCTTTTGAAGGGTCTACACGGGGCGGGTTTTTCGTAACCAATTCGTCAAGGGCATCAGCTTCTTCTTCGGTCATTCTCGGCATTGTTTTTTTCTCCCCTAGGTGTTCAGCAAAGCGTTTTTTCTGGTACTGTTTACGAGCAATTCCTTGTATGACCGGACAATGTTCTCCAAAGCGCCTATACGAACGAGCATTTTTTCTTCCTCTGATGCAATCCGGTATTTTCCCGTAAGAACAGCCTGTTCAACTTCCAGGGCAATTTCATCGACATCGTGTATTTTATTCATGGTCCTGCTCCTCCAGCAAATGGTAAAACTGTATTATAATATGGGGAGAAAAAGCAAGGACTTTCTCGTAAGAACAGCCTGTTCGGCTTCCAGGGCATTTTTTACCGTAAAAACCCCTTGACACCAGCAAGTTTTTGTCATATAATAGCGTTATTATGACAAATAAGCCAAACTTGGCACGAAAATTGCTCTCTCTCTCTCTCTCTAATACTCACCGTCATTTTTAAAGAAAAAGATCCGCCCACAGGGCGGTCTTTTTGTATATCTGTTTCTCTGCAAAACCCCCGGGATCAAGCCAGGATTGCCATCCCCCGAATGTTATTCGGGACAGGACTTGAACAGGGGGTTTTGTAGTTTATCTCGCCTTTAGGAGGTATGCAAGATGAAGAAAAAAAGTATCGTTGCGGGAATAGCGCTGGGCCTGGCGCTGTTCGTAGTCTCATGCGGCGGCGGATCCGGGGGTACGGTTGATCCATTTGAGAGCATGTTAAATACTCTTAATCCCGCTGTCCCTAATTCTACTGTATTAACCCCTTTCGGTATTGCTAACCTTACCGGTCTCCTCTCAGCAGGTTACCGAGGCTATGAGTATGATGCCGGAAAGTTAACAATGATTTGGACCGGGCGAGCTATGGCTGATTATACTACGCTGAAAAACTATTTTAACGACAACACTAGGCTCAGTGGTGTATCCGCAGGTCCTGATACTGACATAGGAGATCGTATTGCTTGTGTTCTGTCCTATGGGGGCAAAACCTGTACTATACTCCTTGCAAAAACCGCAGTATCAACAGGTAGTCTTACTATGCCGGCTGGTACTATTATGATAGGGTTTTTATAAACACCCAGCACTGCCGTAAGGCAGCAATTTTTCAAAAAGCTTAAGCCGTAAAACCCGCCCACCATGCAGTAATACGCCTTGGCGGGAGTATGTTGCACTGGGGAGGGCAATGGGGGCAGTGAAAATATTTTGGAATTCCTCGCCCAGGGATACCGTACAAAGACGAAAATCTTAAACAATCCAGCAAATGTAGGTATGTCTGGGCGAATTCTACAAGCGTTTTCACTGCCCCATTGCCCTCCCCAACGGGCCTGCACACGCCAAGGTGTTTTTTCTGCCCAAAAATCTCCCAAAAAGCGATTTTTTGCATTTTTTTACATTTTTTTCTAGAAAAGACTTGACAGCCCCGGAGACTTGATATACCTTTATTCCTATCGAATTACTAGGAATTAAGGAGTAGATGAATGAAGAAAACTGTAAGTCTTGTGTGTGCTGTATTGGCTCTTCTTGCGGCCCTGCCGCTTGGAGCCCAATCCAGAAGGAATCAGGGGGCGAAGATCATCGTCGCCGACGCCAATTCGACCCACCACCTCAATCTCTATGTGGCCTATGAAAAGGGGCTGTTTAAAAAGCATGGTCTTGATGTCGAAATAAGGCAGACCAATTCGGGTGTTGCCGCGGTGGTCGGCGGGGAAGCGGACATTGTTTTTAACTGCCCCACCGGTGTAATTACCCCGATTGCCAGGGGGCAGAATATCACCATTATCGGCCAGGTCAAAATCCCCTGTACTTCGGTATTGGTGGTTCCGGTCAATTCACCGGTAAAAAATCCAAGTGACCTCAAAAACCTGCAGCTTGCAGGGCTTTCAACTACCTGCTGCGCCGTTATAGCGATACGCGATACGCTCCGTTCCGACTATAAGACCGAATTTGAACTGGTGTCGTTGGCTCCCGGCGCGGCCCTTGCAGCTCTTGAAGCAGGATCGGTTAAGGGCGCCATCCTCGAAGAACCCTTTGTCGCAGAAGCGCTGCTTTTAAAAGATGCGGCGGGAAAGCCCAAGTACAAAACGATCTTTGACGGACACTCCGATGCCAACGGCGACGGCGCTGTCGATAAAAACCTTGCCGGGGAAAATCCCCCCTGCCGGACTATCAATGCCAACACCAACTTTGTCAAAAATAGAACTGCAGATGCCAAAGCTTTTATCGCAGCAATTGAAGAAGCAGACAAGCTTATTCTTAAAAATCCTGTAGCCCGTGATATTGTTGCCATTGCCCAGAAATATGTTCCCAATGTTTCAAGGCAGGCAATTGTCAACAGCAATCCCAAGCTTGGCTTTACCATTCATCTGGCAACCGCACAGCTCATTGGATATGCCCAGGCGCTGGTTAATCAGAAAACAATAGACAAGAATCCGGGTGAAAAACTCTTTGCTCCTGAATTTAAGGGAATTACCTGGTAAGAATCTTTTAACAAAGACAAGGTGAAGAAGGGTAAATCCCTTCACCTTGTCTTGTGTTTAATCAGGAGCGGTTATGACCGAACAATATGAAACCAGAGGAGTGCGCCGTGTCTTTTTGGAACTCGGCGGATTCTGTAAAAACGCGCTGGGAAATTTCTTTTCCCTGGAATTTCTTACCGTGCTTATTCCGCTGCTTTTGCTTTGGGAATTTCTTCCGCGCTTTCATATCATACCGGAAAGTCTTATCCCACCTTTTAGTACGGTCTGCATAAAATTTGTCGATATGCTCCTTCACCGGGATCTTGTGCTGCACATACTCTTTAGCCTGTGGCGCTTTTTTACTGCGTTTGCAATCGCGGTAGTTCTTGCAGTACCTATCGGCCTTATGATGGGATGGAATCTCAAAATCCGCTCTTATGTTCTGCCCTTATGGCAGCTTCTTTCTCCGATACCGCCGCCGGCATGGGTGCCGATGACGATCATCTTTTTTGGTATTGGATCGAAGATGCACATTTTTCTTATGTTCATCGGTATCTTTTATCCGGTACTTTTTAATACGTATCAGGGTATTAAAGATACCGATCCGCGCTACCTTGCCAGCGCCCGTGTTTTTGGTGCAAGTGAATTTACCTTATTGCGGAAAGTTTATTTTTGGCATGCATTCGGTTCAATCATCATGAGTCTTAAAACAGGCGTTGCCATGGGGCTCGTGATGCTCCTTATCGGTGAATCCTACGGCGGCCGTATGGGGATTGGCTATCTCCTCGGTCAGGCTAAAGATTATTTTGTTATACCCGAAATGATGGTTTGTATGGTGATACTCGGCTTTATAGGCTGGTTCCTCATTGAGATCCTTAAATATATTGAAATCAAACTCGCTGTGTGGAAAGTGGGAAGATGATGGTACGTTACAATGATTGAAGCAAAGAGCATAACCAAATTTTTTTCTGTGGTAAATGAAAAAGGTCTCGCAGAAGGTCTTACCGCGGTTCTTAATGTTTCCCTTACCATTCCAGACGGCAGGATTGTTACCCTCTTGGGACCTTCCGGCTGTGGAAAATCTACCTTTCTTGAAATCCTCGCAGGCTTACAGGCGCCGACCGACGGGGAAATCCGTATCGACGGCAAACTTGTTCTTGAACCGCTGCCCTCGACACGCAAGGAAATGGAAGACTACAAGAGGCGCTACCGTTTTATTTCGCCGCTTGCAAACGGTGTGTTCCGCGACAGGCCGAAACATGATATTGCTTTGGTGTTTCAGGACTATGCTGTTTTCCCGTGGATGACGGCTCTTCAAAATGTTGATTTTGCCCTCAAACTGCGCGGCAAACTGAAAAAAAAGGAACGGCTTGAAAAGGCCCGTTATTATCTTAATAAAGTTGAACTAACAGGGGCCGAACATAAATATCCGTCGCAGCTTTCAGGCGGTATGCGTCAGCGCCTTGCTTTGGCGCGGGCGCTTTCTGTCGAGCCAAAAATTATTCTGATGGACGAACCCTTTGCCGCTGTCGATGCGCTGACACGGGAAAAATTACAGGACGATTTAATCCGGCTTTGGTACGATACAAAAAAAGCGGGAACCCCTGTGATCATCGTTATGGTAACCCACGATGTTCAGGAAGCGGTGTATCTTTCTGATGAGGTAATTGTTTTTTCACCATCGCCGGGCAGCATACGCAACCAAATACCGGTGAATCTTGAGCGGCCCCGCGCCCGCACAGACCCGGAGCTCATCGAAATACAGGACAGAATTTTTGCCATGTTCCAGTACGATCTTAATCAGGAAAGTGATTACGCGATTTAATGAGGAGTTGTTATGAGTGATATTCAAGCTGACCACAGTAATACTGACCGCAGAGGCAGGATATACGGAGATATTACCGAAGCCCGGGGAAACACGCCCCTTGTAAAGCTCGCCAAATTGGGATCGGGATTACCGGGAACTGTTTTGGTCAAAGTGGAATCATTTAACCCGCTCAACAGCGTCAAATGCCGTATCGGAGCGGCAATGCTTGACGCGGCGGTCCGGGACGGAAAGCTCCAGGACGGCGGGACGGTGATCGAGCCGACTTCGGGGAATACCGGTATAGGGCTTGCCTTTGCCTGCGCCGCCCGGGGATACAAGCTGATCCTCACGATGCCGGAAACCATGTCGGTGGAAAGGCGTAAACTTGCGGCCATGCTCGGCGCCGATGTCGTGCTTACTTCGGGCAAGGACGGCATGAACGGAGCTGTCAACAAGGCGCGGGAATTGGTATCGCAGATTCCGCACAGCTTTATGCCGCTGCAATTTGAAAATCCCGCTAATCCCGAAGTGCACAGAAAAACTACAGCCCTGGAAATATGGGAAGATACTGCGGGAAGCGTTGATATTTTTGTCTCCGGTGTCGGGACCGGCGGTACGATTACCGGTGTCGGCGAAGTGCTCAAAGAAAAAAAGCCCGCTGTTAAAATTGTTGCTGTAGAACCTGACGCTTCGCCTGTGCTTTCAGGCGGCAGACCCGGCCCCCACCGTATTCAGGGAATCGGCGCAGGTTTTATTCCCAAGGTTCTGAACCGTTCGATTATTGACGAAATCGTCCGTGTTACCAATGAGGATGCGATCAATACGGCGCGCCGTACCGCCCGCAGCGAAGGAATTTTAATCGGCATTTCGTCGGGGGCGGCGGTATGGGCGGCCCTCCAGATAGCCGGCCGCAGTGAAAGCGCCGGAAAAACCATCGTAGCGATAATGCCCGATTCCGGAGAGCGTTATCTTTCGACTCAGCTTTCCGATACGGAAGAATAGTTGGATGCAAAGGAATAAGATGAAACAGAAAGCAAAACCGCACAAAAAACTGCGTCCATTGGCAGTTTTATTTGTTGTAATAAGCGTGTTGATATTGGCAACGGTGTGTAATTCGACAGGCTCTGCACAGGGTGAAGATGAAGATCCGCCCATCATTACTTCGGCAACGTATCAGCATACCTTGTACAACGGACGACCCCAGAGCGTTGACGTGAGATCTGCCTCTGATGATGCGCCTCCTTTTGTGATCACCTATTTCCGTTCCGAAGATGATATGCTTGCCGATAGAGGCGGAACAAAAGAAATTCCTGTTGATGTGGGTTCTTATTATGTACGCATAGAGCGTCCGGCAGGTAACGGCTACCGTGAGGGGACACCGGTCAAAGTTGAATACACTATCCAAAAAGCTTTCTTCCCGATTACTGCAAAAGAAAAGCAGGATTTTCGTTATGACGGTTCACCCAAGCCGGTGTTTTTTGAAGCGCCGGCAGACATAAGCGTAGAGTATTACAGCGGTGAGCAAAAACTTGCCGGGCCTCCTGTTCAGCGGGGTACATACCGTGTGGTTTTGTCGTATGCAGGTGATGTACGCTATATGGGAGCGTCAAAAGAAGTGGAGCTTGTTATCAGGTAAATTATGTATACCTTTTACCGTCCGAATCGGCAGCGTCTTGAGCACCATAGTCTCCGTGGGTTTCCTCGTACGTAAATTCGGGGCTGGTTTGGGGATTGAAGATGTCTTTATTATCCATGATGAAACTGCCTGCGTACATGATATATTCTATATCGGCACTTTCGGCGGCAAACTCTTTGGCGGCGTTTTTCTTTGCCTGGACCACTGAATCATAGAGCATGTTGTCGCCTTTTACTTCAATAATCTGATAGGTATTATCTTTCATTTTGGCAACGAAATCCGGGTAATAATTGCGAAGGCCGTGGGTTTCGGGGTCAATATACTGGATGGCTAGGTCGCCTTGGCTGGAGGTAAACATACCGGTAAAATAAATTTCCTTAACCTGGTCATTGAAAACATACTGGTTAAAACAATTTAGTTCTGGTTTTGAATCAAAACAATAGGTATCGGCATGAAAACTTTTGCTTTTTACAGCATTATATTTTGCTTCATTTTCCTTTACAACCAAGTCGGGGTCGGCGTGGAACTCGTAATAACCTTTACCAGAGGGCGGTTCATGAAGAAGTATGAGTTTACGTTCCTTGGTGTCCCTGATGGTTATTATTTCATACAGATAATTGAAGATGGCGGGGATTATCTGATCGTAAATGAGGGTGTTATATTTATTTACGGCTTTTATAATTTTGTCGATACCGTCTTTTGAATCTTCGAGGATAGACTGAATTTTAAGGCAGGGGATATTCATATACCGTGATGTTTCGGCAACCAGAAAGAGAGGGCTGTATTGCTGCTTTTCAACGTACTGGTCGAGGGAGACCTTTTCTGCTTTTCTGTTCTTGGCAATGCCCTTTTTAATTTCGGCATAGGCTTCGTACTTGGTATAGTCAAATGAATCAAGGCCGAAGTTTATCGGCTTGGAAGGGTTCTTGTCTTTTTTTACATAGTGATTTTTGATTTCTTTAATGGTTAACCACCGTGGGGGCGGTAAGACTTTCACCTGATATGTTTTTTTGTCTTTCTTGTTTTTATTAAAGACATCGTCTATTTCGACGTTAAAATTCTTTTTGAGTTCATCATCGAGGGTTTTGTAATTATCCTCAGAAAGATAGACATTGGCCTTTTGTTGAGTGTCGGTTATCTGCCTAAGGCAGCGCATGGTGCTTTGGAGGACAAATATTTTTGATTTGGGGCTGCGGAACAGGGCGACACCGAAAAGAGATCGGCAGTTCCAACCCTCCTGTCCTTTCTCGCAGAGAAGGATTATTTGTTTCTTGGAACCTTCTGTTCCTGCTATATCAAGTTCATTGAAATGGCGGATATCTATATCTTTGGTGATAGATTCATCACCAACATTGATCAGGATTTTATCGGCAGAGATACCTCGCTTGGTCAGTATTTCCTGTGTCCAGGGAAGGACGTGTTTTTTAATTTCGTCTATATTGGCGGCATAGATGGCAAGTTTGGGGAGCAGATCCTCATATTTCTTTTTACCGTGGGTGTCAAAGAAGCGGTTAATAACGGAATTGAGGTAGTCCTTATCTTTAACGACATGGAAGCCCTCTACATCGGCATCCTTTAGATAGCCCTGGGCAATGGATTCTGCAAGGCCATAGGAATACACAACTTCCGGGAGGACTGTGTTGTTTACATAGGGAGTTCCGGTGTAGTTATAACAGGCGACTACCGGGGAACCGGAATTCTTTTGCTTTTCAGCCAGCATATTGATGGTCCGGCGCAGGCTGGATTGGTTTTCAGTGTCATAGAGTTCTTCACTGAGTTTTTTACCGTACAGGTGGTGAGCTTCGTCCACATAGACACCGATTTGCTGTAAGCGCAGGAGTTTCTGAAAGCGTTGGTTTATAATGAGATCGTCGGGGCTTGAAATATCTTCATCGCCATAAATTGATGAAAGAACACTATCCTCTACGGGCTTGAAGGCAAATAATTTTTCAGCAGGACTGTCGGCGGTCTGCTTCTTTTTGACGATTATCTTATGGGTGTTTGAAATGATAATATTATAATTGGAGTTGTCCAGGGTATTGAGGGTCGATTCTGCATTGTCATCAAGGAAGTGAACCTGGATATTGGCTTCCAGGATATTCACATAATCCGGGGGGACAATATTGTTTTTATCCAGGGTGATTATTTCTTTAAGGCTTTGCAGTACGGTTTTATCAGGGGCAAAGACCAGGGCGTTATGGCAATAGCGCTCATCTTTAGGATATTTACGGGCAAGGATGAATTCATAGAAAATACTTGCAGCTATGAGGTAGGTTTTTCCCAGACCCATGGTAAGGGCGTAGATATAGTTGGGATATTCAAAGCGAAATTGCTCAAACTGCTGCGCTATGATAGCGGCTTGTTCTTTTGCCAAAGGGGTAAACAGGCTGCCCTGTCCTTTTGAATCGGTGTAATAAGAATTTGATGAAAATTCATCTTCGTTTTTAATCCAGGAAAGGAATAGTTCCCGAACCGAACGGTTACCGAAAAATTCCTTTAAGAAAACATATATTTCCAGGGCTTCAAACTGAGGACGGCGAAGATAGGCCTCCGGCCTGACGTTTTTATCGTTGTAATCAAGGTACTTGAGGGTTAAGTCTTTATAACGGTTACGGATTTTTCCACGGTTGGCTTTATAGAAGTAGAGTAACTGCTGGTAAAAGGCAAGTTGGAGGTCGAAGGTTTGTTTAGCCATTGGTCACTTCCACTTCCAGGGATTCGGAAAGAAGGTCGGTTATTTTTACCCGGATAATACCTGCATCTGTGGGGATGGGGTATTCGCCTTTTACCAGTTCTTTTTTATCGGGTATGTCCGTGATGCCCGGCTGGAGGACTACGCCGTCATAGTTAAAATCCACCATAACGGATTCTACCAATTCACGCCAATCAGCGGACACGGTATGTTTATCGAGGCTTAATTTTTGCATAAGGTTCATGGGATAGAACTTTTTGATAATGAGTTTACCCTTATTGATAGTAATGTCCGCTTCGGAATCGCGCTTTAATTCAAGGTCCTTTTTATCCCTGAGTATATCGGTTATCTCAATGTCGATGTTGTACTGCTTGAGTTCTTTTTCAAGGACTGCTTTCAAGTCAGGTTCATGGCCCATGCAGACAATGGTGATTTTTTCTGCCGGTTTATTCGGTTCCTTTTCAAGGTGTTGCTGGAAGGTCTTATAGGGCAGGGAATGAAGGAAGCCTTCAAAATCGGCACGGCAGCAGATACGGTCTACGGGCATTATTTTAACCATGCGTCCGTCTTTCTCGCCGTCATATAAAGATGTACTGCTTGCTTTTTCTATTTCCAATGCTTCTAAAAGTATATCCTTGGCTTCGATGGGGTTACGGAAAAATTCATAGTTGTTGACATTGTAGACTTCAAAGCCGGTATATTTGTCATTGCCCAGTTCTTGGGATAATTCTTTTGCTATCCCGACAAGCCGTTTGGTGGTGGTTTGTACAGCGCCAAGGTTAATGTCGGCGCCTATGAAGCGGCGGCCGAGTTTCATGGCAACGGCTTGCGTCGTACCGGAACCCATGAAGCAATCAAAGACAATACCTCCAGGAGGAGTTGATGAAGCAATGATTCTATTTAATATAGCCTCTGGTTTTTGTGTTGGATAACCACAACGTTCCCCATCTTCTCTATTCAACTGTTCAATATCAGTCCAATAATCTTCTGGGATTTTACCTTCATCTACATAATATTTATAAATTTTACCAGTTTTTTTATCGGTTTTTTCCTGATATTCCCTACCATTACTATCATTTTTTGTTCTCATGTGTGTGTTCACCTTTCGTGAAGTTACAACCAGTGGATCATAACCATTAAAAAAATAACTCGCCTTTTTCCCATACCAAAATATTGTATCATGTTTCCTGCCAAAAAATCTATCTCCTTTACCACCGATGGAATAACACCACACGACTTCATTAATAAAATTATTTGATCCAAAAATTTCATCCAAGATAATTCTGATAAATGAATTTACTCTCCAATCGCAATGAAGATAAAGTGATCCGGTATCCGACAATAATTCTTTCATCAAAACTAATCTTTGATAGATAAACTGCAAATACTCATCATTAGTCCAAATATCCCCGTATTGTTTTTCCTCAAAAGAATTATTGTCATTAGTGATTTTCTGTCCTTTCAATTCTATTTTCTTTTTATAATCTGCCTTGGAATCAAAGGGCGGGTCAATGTAAATAAGGTCAATTTTACCACGGTACTCTTTCATCAAGTGGCTCATTACCTGGAGGTTATCGCCCCAGTAAATTTTGTTCAGCCAGCCGTCTTTTGCTTTGCCATAGGATTCTTTACATTGAGCGGGGAAATACTGGGTTGATTCAAAGGGACGTTTCCCGGCCCATTGCAGCGTGGGATAGCCTCGGATGGGCTTTGGTTGATCAAGTTCAAAAAGTTCATTGTCGGCCATATTTTTCTCCTGACTTAAGAATTTTCAAGTGTATTCCAAACATGGGGATGGACATATTTATATACGCCGATAAATTTGAGACGCAGTATATGTGTGTTAAATTTTGGGAAGAAATATAAAAAGAATTTGCTAAATAATTCGGGGGGGGGGGGGGGTAATACTTCATTTCAAAAAATATTCTTTTTCCAGGATTTGAGCAATTCGATTTGTTTCGGGAAAACATCGCCCTGTTGTTTTAATTCGTATTGTAAATGGAGGGTCTTTTGAAAGAAGGATTATACCAGTTTCTTTGTCCGGTTCAACATTACGAATAAATTTTGAACCCTTGGGAGAGAAATTCGTAGATGTTGCCGATTCAATATACGGAGAATATTTTAACAGTTCCCAGAATCCAGCCAATTCTTTTTTACCGTGATCATCGCGTATATGGCAGTCCTTTTGATGGGGCGCTATTTTTGTTTTAACCAAATAACTATCTCCAATCTCATGCAACATATTTTCAGCGATGAAAGAAGTTATCTCTTGATTAAGAAAACATTCAGATGAATAGACATTTGTAACAGAATTGCGGACAGCATTTCCATTGGTTTCAACAGTAATATCAAGTTTTGTTTTTTTCCAGGTATCCCCATTTTTAAAACTAATACTCAATGTTTTAGCAATATAGGCAGCTGCCAAGCCCAGACATTCCGCCTTACCAATATTGTTTTCTGAATCCTGAAAGAAATACCTTGACAAAAGATATTCATCCTCATTGGATGTTTTAATAAATGGCTGGACAAGCATACTTTGCAAAAAATCCCTGTAATTACGATTTATACCTGTAAATTCCCTGTCAAAAAGCCAGTCATGCAGTGAATATCCCAAACACAATTTTATATCACTTGTGAAAAAATCCGTTCGTATCTTTTTTAAGCCTTTGTTAAAGCCGTGTTTTGCCGTTTCAGCAAAGGCCTTCATTAACACATGAGCTTCATGCTTATCTTTAACATTGGGTAGCAGGCTTAATTCATTTAAACACATTTCCATATATTTATCATATCAACCTGGAAAGCTGATTACTCCATTCGTCTAAAAAATTATCAGGATAGCCGCTTAATGTACCATTCTCATCAATTTCAATTGGTATGGCGGTAGTATAATGCCCTGAATCATTTCTTTCTCTATTGCAAAAAAACAGAATGACATCTTCTTTATTTATATTTATCTTTGATTCCCTTACAGATACTCTTATGCTGTTAATAATATGGTCACTGTGGGTTTCAAGAATAACTTGTTTCCCTGTTGACACCGTTAATGCAATTAACTCTCCCATTGCTGCCTGCCCTTTTGGATGAAGATGCCCCTCTGGGTTTTCTATGAGAAGAATAGAATCATTTTCCTGAACAGGTACAAGTAATGCGGCTATCATAGGCAGTGTATAGCTTAATCCAAAACCGGTTTCTGTAGGATATATATTATTATAATTTGGATAAGAAGCATTTCTATCACGTTTTATCTCGTAATCTAATAATATACCGGGTGAAATATACTGTAACCACGCATTAATATTTTCTAATAACCGAGGATCTTCTTTGCTATCTCGTATCAATTTTTCATTGATATTCATATTTCTATTTTTATCAATATAATCAATAATGTATTCACCTTTTGTTCCAATTTCCACTGTTTTATATTCAGGGTTTAATTCCAGTATATTTTGAGGGCCAAGCCGATCGGCAGATATGTATTGGAAGTTTGGGATTTTAGCTTCCTGAATGGAGCCCGTAAATGTATAGCTCTCCACATCTATATTAACTCGTAAATCAATTACACCAAAAGAATCTGATTGCATACTTATCATAAAATAATTATCTTTTGAGGATTTTGATTTTTGCAGCCGCGGGGAAACATGATCCGGCAAGGCTACACTTTGCTTTTGATTTTTATAATAAGAAAGGATCATATTAATCGCCTGAATAACTGTGCTTTTGCCGGAACTATTGAGTCCTCCTAAAACTGTTAAAGGTTTTATTTCGAGTGATGCATTCAAAAAAGATTTGAAATTTATCAACTCAAGTTTATTTATCATTTATTGTACCCCAAATTAATTTTGATACTTCCGTAAAACGATAATCCACATTTGATTTTTTCCAGGCATCCCGTGAAACCGCCCGGTAAAAATTTTCTTCCTTCTTTTTTTTGTCATATTGTGATAATAACGTATCTTTCTTTTTCATCAGTTTTCTGAAATCGCTCTCGGATAATGATGCAAGCAACCCTCCCCATGTTTCAAATAAAGATTTGTTAATCGGGGAACGGGGTTGATTCTGCAATGAAATTCGAAAAGCATTTTTATCGAAAATTTCAAAATTTCTAGTCATTCCAAGATCAAACAATTGTTTTAATGTTTTATAATTCTTGATGCTCAATGATTCCAATAATTTTTTCCCGTAATCCTTCTCCAGTCTTTTATCATGCGGATTCTCCAGAAAATTAAGTATACGAAGTCCTTTGTTTAAAAAGGTATCCATTGTATCATTGGAAGCGTAGCCATCGGTTCCCAATATCATAAAAGTTAAACATCTTAAAATTAATTCTCTTGCCACCATTCGAGAGTCGTTGATACTTCTATCCGTAGCTAATAAAAAAATATCTGATAAAGAATATTCATAAAGAAGTTTGGTTCCTTCACCTTGATACAAAGCGTGGCGAATTTCCTGATTCGATAGCGGGAGACCTCCTGTATTTATTCGTTTAAATATATTATATTTTATAACATCCTGAGTGGTAGGCTGGATAATAACAAAATTGAATTCTGTTTCCATTATTTGATTATATGGAATTGGAGGAAGATCATCCAACCCTTTTCCGTTATATTGAGTCCAGAATTCCAACTTTTCAAGTTTGAATTTTTTATCAACTATAAATTCTTTAATAGCTGTAAGTCTTTGAAGGCCATCGACAACCTCCCAGTTTCCCTTTCCGTCATCTGAAACATAAAACATTGCTATCGGTATATTAAGCATCAAAGATTCAATAAGTAAACTTTTTCTTTTATTATCCCAAACAACATTTCGCTGAAAATCAGGAGATAGCCGTATAGTGTTGGTGTTTATTCTCCGTATAACAGCATCTAAAGAGATGCCTTTGCTGGCTATTGAAATTTCCTGCGGATCGAAGGGCTCTTGAAGGGCCTCTTCATCCGGTTCCTCTCTTTGAACACCGGATTTTTCGCCTAATACGGCCAATTCCTCTGGGATTTCTTCAATTGCCCCCATACCTTCTCTCCTGCCTTTGAATATTAAACAATTTTGATAAAAAAATCTATGGACCGATGACAGCTGGGTTATCGGCTTATCAAGCGTCCGACGGTTTTGACTGGTACCAAGTTTATTATTTCGTAGCATCAAAGGATACGCTATATGTGGCGATATGGTATAAGGTTGAACACTACATATGGTATATCCAAATGACGAGACAAAGATTTTTCTTTACAGATTTTCCAAAACCTGTTATATTTAATTATATGCCTGCATACCAGAAAGAGCGATTAGAGAACGCTATGCTCTTTTTTGCCCAAGAGTACTACAAAAAGACCCGAAAGTACCTTCCCCAGACTGCGCTATACAAATATCTAGCTTTTTTTGAGTTCCGATACTTGGAAAAGACCGGAAATATGCCCTTAGATCTGACCTATAGGGCCATGGAGCGGGGGCCAGTGCCTATAGAGATCTATGACAAACGGGATATGAGCGGGGCATTTTCCATGGTAACTTTTGAGTCCTTTCAAACACAGGGTGGGAACGCCGGGTATCTGGTAAAGCCCAATGGGAAATTTAACCCTGACTATTTTGCGGAAGCGGAACTGGACGAAATGAAAGCCCTGATTGAAATGTTTGCCCAGGAATGGGTGGGAGCTGCTGTTATGAGTGATGCAACCCACCAAGCTATACCGGCATGGAAAAAGACCTATGCCAAAAGCCCCAATGCAATTATCGACCCAATAGAAGAATTCAACCGGGATATTACTTCGGTTCCGGAAGACAGCTTAAGTACAGCGGAAGAACGGTTTCTTATTCACCGGAAAATAGCGGAGATTGCCAATTGATTTATACCCTGCAATAATAACGAAAGTCGCAGTTTTCACATACACGGGTTGATTTTGCTTTTTGAGAAAAATCAGCGTTTTGTATTTTTGCAACGACTTTATCAAATTCCTTTATAGTGTTGTTTATCTCGCTTTTCTTTGGTTCGATACTGATGGTCGGCAGACTCCCCTCGGGGGTACTGGTATAATAGAGGTACATCTTTGAAACCTGCATGCCAAGGTTCTGCTCTACTAAATGGGCGTAAATCTGTAACTGACGCTTATACCGGTCGATTTTTGTTTTTTCTTTTTGAATATCCGGCTTTTTTTCTGATTTAAAATCGACAATTTCTACGGTGGGTGTACCATCGGCAGAATCCTTACCCTTGATAAGGTCGATTTTGCCATTGAGAATATATTCATCTTTTACCAGGCTTACGCTTACTTCGGCCTGTTTTATGGTATCCCACTTGTCATCCTGACGGCGGGCATAGCGTAATATACTTTCCAAGGCGGATTTTTTTTGAGGTTCTGCAAGGTAGGCGTGCTGATATTTTGAAAGGGTGTCATAATTAGTGAAGAACCAGCGGTTTATATTTTCTTCGGTTATGGTGTGTTCCTCTCCCCGTATGGCCGCACGGTGGATATCTTCGATAGTTTCATGGACAATTTGTCCATAAATGGTTGGCGCTGTGCGAATGGGGACAAATTCAAGTTCTTTGAAATATTTATATTGGAGCCCGCAGTTCTCATAAACGGTGATGTGAGAAGTAAAAGAAAAGGAATTTTTAAGAGTTACAGGCTTAACACTTTGTAATTCAAGTTTTCCAAGATCAACATCGGGGAAATCCCAATCGGGAAGGGAAAAGAACTTTTCCCGGAAATGCTTATTTGGATCGCGGCCGGTTCCCGGTGAGGTAAGAACTAAGAGATTTTGCGCACGGGAAAAGGCGGTATAGTAGAGCCGCCAAAAGTCAAAATAGGGAATATCCTCATAGGGTTCAAAGGGTGGCAGGGAAAAGTATTTTTTCTCGATCTCCTTCATGTGGGCTGGGGAATCGTGGCCTAAATTCTTGTAAAGGGAATCGACAAGGACAACGGGAAACTCCATGCCTTTTGACTGATGAATAGTGAGGAATGATATACAGCCGGAAGGTGCATATTCGGAATCATCCTCATACTCTCCGATACCCTCTTCAAAAAGCAAGCGCAGGTAGGTGTTGAAAAAATATTCAGTATTCTTTTCGTGAAAGTCCGGATGGAATAGATCTATTTTATAAATAAATTCAAATTTGGTGATAACCTGTGAGAGGGTTGCAAGGTTCCGGGGGGCCTGGAGATCCTTTACGCCGGACATGCCGATATTTACATCAAGAAAACTATGGAAAGGTTCAAATTCAAAAAGTTGGTATAGGAGGCCGGAATAGGCATAATCGGTAGGCTTGGTAAGGTTATAGAGGTTTAAGCCCCTGCCTTTTATCCATTCCAGGAGACGTTTGTTTCTGGCCTTATCGCTGATGATTTTTTCCTTGACCAGGGCCATGCAGGAAAGATAATAAGAGCGAAGCTCATCTTTCATTTTTTCATAGCTGCCCTGTTCCAGTTTGGAGGTATAATTTATAAAAATGAGTAGATAGATGCCGATAACCAGCATGATTTCTTCGCGTTTGAAAAACATATCTGAACGGGGCGAATAGACACTGATATCGTTTTCTTCAAGGTAGCTTGCAAGGCCCACGGCTTGTTTCGATTTAACGGAAGAAAACAAAAAGGCGATTTGATTTAGGTTGCTTATCTTACCTTCGCTATTGAGTTTATTGATAAGGCTCAGGACATTTTTATGCCAGGATTCTGTGGTTTTTCCATCGCCGGAGTTTCGCAGAACCGCGGGACAGCCTGCAATATTACCTTTATGGGGGACTATCTGTTTAAGGTAACGGAATATACTCCATTTGAATTCCGTGGGGTCATTCATCCATTTATTATAAAAGGAAACGATGTCACTGTTTGAGCGGTAGTTAATTACCAGTTTGACTTGCTTGATTTCGAGTTCTTTAGGAAAGCGGTGGGGAAATTCAATGATGTTTCGGATTGTGGCTCCCCGGAAACGGTAAAGGCCCTGATCGTCATCGCCTACCACACAGATGTTATTGGTTTTTCCGCCAATAAGAAATACCAGTTTTTCCTGAATGTGGTTTGTGTCCTGGTATTCATCTATCATAAGGTACTGAATTTTCTCTTGTAGACCTGTAAGAATTTCGGGGTGGGAAGTCAGGATATGCCAGGCTTCGGTTTGGAGTCGAGAAAAGTCCATGGCGTTATGAGCTTCCAGGACCTCGTTGTATTTTTCCATAATGCGGCCCATGGCAATTATGGCGGGATCGGTATCTTCAAGGAGAGAATGATAATTGACCAGTTCTTCGGAAAGATTGTTCACATAAGCACAAATTGTCTTTGCCATGCCCCAGGTGCCTTTATCTTTAACGGCGGTATCAAAGTTTTCGATGGTTATAAAACGATAGATGTCACGGTAGATCATGTATGCCTGGTCAAAGGCATCAAGGGTTTGATAGTTTTTTTTGATATTGGAAAATTCAAGGTTATCTTTGATGATACGGAGGCAGATTGAATGAAAAGTACCGATGTACATATCATTGATGTTGAGGCCGGGGTTTTTGTCCAGGAGTACGGTACTTAGGCGGGTAATAAGTTCTTTAGCGGCCTTTTCGGTGAAGGTGGCCATCATGATGTTTTCGGGCTTTACACCTTTTTCTTCAATAAGGTAAGCGGCCCGCTGGACGAGGGTGAAGGTTTTACCGGTTCCAGGTCCGGCTATAATGAGGAGAGGGCCATCTGTGGTGGCGATTGCCTGCTGTTGGGCTTCATTGGCGTGGCCAAAATCGAATGGCATTGTTACAGGATACTCCAAAAAACCCTATAGCCTCAAGGCAATACGGGTCATAGTGGAAGGATTTACATAATGACGAACGTAAATACCTTGGCGCTATTACGGGGTGGTGATACCATCGTACTATGCAGAATCCGATTCTTGCCGCCCTCCGTTCCGATCCCGCCGTGGCAGCCTTGCTGGAAAAAGTGCAGGAGGGATGTTCCCTGGAAATCGAAGGTCCCGAGGGGGCCGCCCAGGGGATGATCCTGGGCCTTATCCGGGAGCGGCTTTGTGCAGCGGTTCCGGCGGGGCCTTTTCTGGCGGTGGTTCCCACCGAACGGGAAGCGGAAGACCTGGCGGCGGATTTGGATGTTTGCGGAACTCCGGTTTCCACTAAAGCTGGGAATTCCTGGGCGGTTTTTCCCTGGTGGGGCGGTCTGCCGTACCGGGATGCGGCGCCCCTGCAGGCGGTTTTTGGGGAACGGACCAGGGTCTTAACGGAACTGCTCCATTCCCCCTCCAGCGGCGGCCCGCTTTTTCTGGTACCTGAACGGGCTTTTCTTACACCTCTCCCGCCGCCGGATTATTTCCGCAGCCTCCTTATCCCCATAAAAACCGGCGACACCCTTGATACCCCCGCCCTGGCGGCAGCCCTGGTAAGCCGGGGGTATACCAGGGTTCCCCGTGTTCAGCTCCATGGCGAATTTGCCCTGCGGGGAGAAGTGCTGGATATACTGATGGGAGGGGACGACGAGGCTTACCGGATTGTACTGGACTTTGATCAGGTGGAATCGATTAAACAGTTTGATCCGCAAGATTCCAGCCAAAGTACCGGCAGGGAAAAACTGGATAAACTTGTTCTGCGGCCCCTCAAGGAAGTGATCTGGAACGAAGCGGCCCTGGACGCACTAAAAAAAAACCTAACCCAACTGCCGGAATTTTCCCGTAACAATGCCGCTGCGGAACTGCTGGAAACCTTGGCCATCCAGGGGACCATTGCCGGGGAAGAATTGTTGTTCCCCCTGGCCTTTCCCCGGGCGGCGACAATCCTTGATTACCTGGGCCCCGGTGCGGCGGTTTTTTTTCTTGACCGGGAACGGCTGGAAAATGCCCAGGAAGCGCTGGAACAGGAATACCGGGGCCTTTACCGCAAAGCCCTGCGGGAACGTCCTCTCGCCATTTTTCCCGCGCCGGAACGGATACTCCTTAACTTTAAAGAACTTGTTTCGGCCTTAGACGGCTTGGTACGGGTTCGCATTTCATTCATGTCAATCCGGAACGATGGGGAAAAACGCTGCCGCATAGCCTGCGATCCTGCCCGGAGTTTTTTTGGCAATATTGATTATTTGCGGGAAGCATTTTCCGCCCTGCTGCAGCAGGGCTGGACCATCGCCGTGGCGGCAGAATCAGAAGTCCAGGCGGACCGGATCCGCCAACTGGTACTCAATGAGCCGTCGCCGGGCAAGCCGTCGTCGCCACCGGATGCATCGGCAAAAAAGCCGCCGTCGTCGGGCAAGCCGCCGTCACTTATTATCATTCCCTTTCCCTTAAGCGCGGGATTTTCTCTTCCCAATGTAAAGTTTATGGTGGTTCAGGAAAACGAAATTTTTGGCCGCCGCCGCCGGCTTGTCCGATCCTTAAGCAAAGTCAAGAGCAGTCCCATCGACACCTTTGTGGAACTTAATGCCGGTGATTATGTGGTTCATATTCAGTATGGTATCGGCCTTTTTAAAGGCATTGAACGAATCCGCGCATTAGGCCACGAGCGGGATTATGTAAAGATCGAATACCTGGACGATGAATTTATTTTTGTTCCCATTGAACAGGTAAATTTGGTGCAGCGTTATATCGGGAGCGAAGGGAACCCGCCCCGGCTGGACAAGATCGGTTCCAAGAGCTGGGAAAACCGCAAGGGCCGGGTTAAAAAATCTGTGGAGGATATCGCCGGGCAGCTTATCACCCTTTATTCAAAACGCAAGGCTGCGCCGGGTTTTGCCTTTCCCCGTGACAGCGAATGGCAGCTTATGTTCGAGGCCGCTTTTCCCTTTGAGGAAACCGAAGATCAACTGCGCTGTGTGGAAGAAATAAAAACCGATATGGAAAGCCCCCATCCCATGGACCGGCTGATCTGCGGTGATGTGGGTTACGGTAAAACAGAAGTAGCAGTCCGCGCCTGTTTTAAGGCGGTCATGGGAGGAAAACAGGCAGCCTTTCTGGCCCCCACCACGATCCTGGCGGAACAGCACTTTGACAACTTTGGGGAACGGTTCAGCCGTTTTCCGGTAAAACTTGCCATGCTTTCCCGCTTTGTGGGTCCCGCAGAAACCCGCCGCACTCTGGCGGCCCTGGCAAAGGGAGAGGTTGATATTCTCGTGGGGACCCACCGGATCATTCAAAAAGATGTGAGCTTTCGGGATCTGGGGCTCCTGGTGGTGGACGAGGAACAGCGCTTTGGCGTTAAAGACAAGGAACGGCTTAAGGAGCTTAAAAACAATGTGGACTGTCTTACCTTAAGCGCTACTCCCATTCCGCGGACACTGCACATGAGCCTTCTAAAAATCCGGGACATGAGCCTGCTTGCAACGCCGCCCCAGAACCGGCACCCCATCGAAACGATCATAGGCGAGTTTGACGAAGAAAAACTGGCCCAGGCAATCCGTGCCGAAGCGGAACGGGGGGGGCAGGTATTTTTTCTCCACAACCGGATAGAAACCCTTAAGGAAACCCGGATTATGCTGGAACGGCTGGTGCCGGAAATGCTTATGGAAACTGCCCATGGTCAAATGGACAGCCGGGAACTGGAGGATGTGATGCACCGTTTTATCCACGGCGGTTTTCATGTTCTTGTGTCCACGACGATTATCGAAAACGGCATCGACATTCCCAACGTTAACACGATCATCATAGACCGGGCGGATATGTACGGTATCTCCCAGCTTTACCAGCTTCGGGGAAGGGTAGGCCGGTCCGGCCGGGTAGCCTACGCATATCTTTTCTATCCCCAAGGCAAAGCAATTTCGGAACTGGCAATGAAACGCCTTCAGGTAATTTCCGATTTTACCGAACTTGGTTCGGGCTTTAAGATCGCCATGAAAGATATGGAGATCCGCGGAGCGGGAAACCTCCTGGGCCGCGAGCAGAGCGGGGACATTTATTCGGTGGGTTTTGATCTTTATATGCGGCTCCTGGACGAAGCAGTCCGGCGTCTGGCGGATGAAAACTATGAGGCGGAAACCGAAACCCTCCTGGAACTGGAATACTCCGGTTTTATCCCCGAAACGTATATAGACGGTGAACAGGAAAAAATGGAGATATACAAAAAAATTGCCGCCGTACGAACCAGGGAAGAATTGGAGAGCCTCCACGCCGAACTGGCCGATCGCTTTGGCCCGCCCCCGGACGAAGCGGCAAGCCTTCTTTCCCTGGCGGAGATCCGGATTATCTGCCGGGATCTTTCTGTTTCTTCCCTGCGGGAAAAGGCGGGCCTGGTGCGGGTGGAATTCGGCAAAGTGTCCAAGATTGCGGTAGACCGCCTGCTCCGGCTTATTCGGGAAAATGCTGACCGGGTAAAACTTGACCCCCGCGAGCCCCAGGTAATCCTCCTTAAAACCGGTACCATAGGCTTAAAGGAAAAGAGTGAATTTATCCGGGAAAAACTTGCCGCATTGCTTGGGTAGAGGGTAAACGCCAATAGATTGAAAGGCCGTCAACTCTTTCCAAGGTCTCCCAAAATGCGCTATACTCAAACCCTGGAGCAGCGGTGAACATAAAAGCGGTTATTTTTGATTACGGCGGAGTTATTTCCTTTTTTCAGGACGAGGGGGCCATCAAGGATATGGCGGATCTGGCGGGGGTCGATGTTTCGCTCATGGGCCGGATCTACTGGGACAATCGGCCTATCTACGATCAGGGCCTTGTAAGCGGGAAAGAGTACTTTAAAAATATCCTGGCCGATGTGGGAGTTTTTGCCGATGACGGGCTTTTGCAAAAACTCCTGGACCGGGATCTGCAAAGCTGGTCCCGAGTAAATCCCCAAACGGAAGCCCTGATACGGGAACTCAAGGCGGCGGGTTGTAAGGTGGCGGTACTTTCCAATATGGTGCAGGATTTTCTGGACCGGGCCAGGGATAAGCTGCCGGTGTTCAGCAGCCTTGATGCCGCGGTGTATTCCTGCGAAGTGGATGCGGTAAAACCGGAAGAACGGATTTACCGTTTGATCCTGGAGAAACTTGGCTGCGAAGCGGAAGAGACCGCTTTCTTTGATGACCTGGAAACAAACGTAAAAGCCGCCGCCGCCCTGGGGATACAGGCCTTTTTCTGGAAGGACCCGGAAACAGCCCGTACGGAATTAACCAAGCTGGGGCTGTCCTTTCCCAAACAGGAGGAGCCGTGGCACTCATAAAAACAATAGTCAGTTTTGTTATTACCGGTTTTGCGGCGCTGGGTTTTATACCAGGGGGTATCCTCTTTTTTATCGTCAGCCTCTTTGGCCTCCGGAAACCCATGGCCTTCCTTATCTATAAAATGATCCAGGCCTGGGCCAGGGTAATCATTGTTCTTACCGGCTGTTCCATGACCGTAACAGGCCGGGAAAACATTCCCAAAAAAGGGGGCCTTTGTTTTGTTTCCAACCATGTGGGGATCTTCGACATTATCCTGGCTCTGGCCTATGCCGGACGGCCCTTTGGTTTTGTCGCCAAAAAAGAACTGATCTTTGTGCCGGGAATAAATATATGGATCTACCTTTTGGGCGGACTCTTTATCGACCGGGGACACCCCCGGAAGGCCCTTAAAACCATCAACCTGGGAATTAAGCGGATCAAAGCCGGAGCGGCCATGCTGATCTTTCCCGAGGGCACCAGAAGCCGCGGCCGGGGCATCGGGCCCTTCCATCCCGGTTCCCTTAAACTGGCTTCCCAGTCCGAAGCCCCTATCGTCCCCATGGCCATCACCGGCAGTTACGACGTATTTGAAAAAAACTACCGCGTCCATTCCGGCCCGGTAAGTATCAGCTTCCTTCCCCCGGTAAACCCCGCAGAACTTCCCCCCGCGGACCGGAAAATCCTCCTGGCAGATAAACTCCACGACAACATAGCGAAGGTGCTTGAAACGCACGCGCCTTCCGGGGTGTCAAATCCGGCTATTTGATAAAAACGGAGTCGTTCCAGCTGCTTCTAAAAGAACAACTTTGCAAATCCTAAAATACCCTGCTTCCAAGGAACTCGGTGGGAAACGCCGCTTGCATGGGCAAAGGACTTGCGGTTTGCCAAATACCACGCATAGTTTCTAAGCAGGGTGTCTTTGTTGGAATACTTCGGCGCGAAGCCAAGCTGCTTTTTTGCCTTGTCAATCGAAACAAATGAATCTTTTGAAGCTGTTTCATACACCCATTTATACAGCGGCGACAAATGCAAGAGTTCCAAGAGACGCAGCGTCCAAATCATCGGGGCCGCCGGAAAACCGCGTATTTTTTTTCCGAAACCGGCCTGGTCGAGTACTGCTTGGTAATCTTCTTTCATGGTGGCAAATTTTTCTGCGCCGATATTGAAGACATCGTTCACCGTTGCCGCATCCAGTGTGGCGCAGGAATAAATCGCTTCACATAAATCATGCACATCAAGAAATTGGTAGCGATTGTTACCGCTGCCGATCATGGGAAAACCGTGTCCCGTACAGGCCCAATCGTAAAACAGGGCGAATGCTCCAAGCCGTTCCGGCCCTATGAAGGATTTGGGGCGAATGATGGCCACTGTCATACCCTTGCTGCGGTAGGTTTCGCAGAGCTTTTCAGCATCAATCTTCGCGACACCGTAGGGTCCCACACCAACGAGTTTATCAGTTTCAAACAAAGGGTGATGGTCGGGGATGCCGTAGACCGCCGTAGACGAAATCTGTATAAAACGATTTATGCCATGCTCGCGGGCCGCTTCCAATACATTGCCTGTGCCGTCGATGTCGGTAGTTCGAATATCTTCCGGCGAATACAGAGGCAATGCTGCCGCTGCGTGTACTACAATGTCACTTCCGGCCATGGCCTCCTTCAAAGGGGTAAGGTCCCGGATATCCCCGCTGATAACCGTCACCCGGGAATCGTTCACCTCGGGATAGGTATATTCTGCGAAGTCATAGGACACCACCGTGTGCCCCTTTTCCAGCAAATAACGCGTCAGGTTTATTCCCAAAAATCCTGCACCGCCCGTGATAAAATACTGGGCCATTATTGTGCCTCCTCATTAGCATTATTTTCCACTTTTTTGTTTTCAAGATATTTATCTATGAGATAATCATATCCACCCAGGTTGATACTGACTATTTTTTGAAGACGATCCCTGGTAAAAAGTTTTTCGCTCCGGGTAATGTCCCATAAAATATCAAGATACTCATGCAAGTAGGGATCGGCAATTTTGTTCTTTCCTGTTTGAATTGATTCCCGGTAACCGTCAGGTATATCACGGGTCATGTGACCTATTTCCGTTGATTGAACAGGAGGTAAAGCAGGCAGTCTTGCCCTCAGGGGATCCTGAAGTGCAGTATTATCAGTCAAATAAAAATCGCCGGCATCATAAACAGTAAGAAGGCCGGAAGCATAGGGTATAATATCACCGATATAGCCTTTTTCGATAGCATTGTCCAATGATTCTTTACTACCCTGGCTCCAATCTGTAATTGCAACAGGATAGAAATTTAATTTATAGCAAATCCTGTTTATTAAAGAGGTGTAACCCCAGTATATCCGGCGCTCATCCCATCCTGACTCTGTAGGGGCTGATTTTAGTAAAAACAAGATGGACCCAAGGAATAATACAAATATGCAGGCCGCTGTTCTGCTTAGTTTGATATGTACATTTTTTGATAATTCAAATCCATGCTTGCTGAATTGCAAGAGAGGCAGGTTGAATTTGTATTTGGACATCAATGTATAGCACGCAATAAAGAACGGAACGGTAAAATGCCTTCCTCTCATAAAGTCCCCGCCAATATACAGTATGTAAGCATAGTATAATATAATGCCTAACGAAACAGCCTTTTGTCTGGCAGACTTGGTATTAAATGAAAGAATAACAAGTAATATACTCGGCAGCAAGACAAGGGTATCTTTTGTTAATGAGCCGTAGAAATATTGAATCCCATGTTTCAAATAATACAGCAGTCCAAAATTTGTTCCCAGTTTTGCATAAGCCGTATTGGGGAAAGGGAATCCATAATAAACGACAGAGAATATTTCCCAGATTACAAACGGCAAAAAACCAAGAAATGCAAACAGGAGTTTTTTTACAATATTGACATCATTTCGTTTTATAATTATATACAACATAATAGGAAATGCTAAAAGAGCATTGTCCATTCTAGCCATAAAAATTAAACTACATAAAAAAGCGGAAACAGCTATATCCTTTTTACTAAACACATCCCGTGATAAAAAGAGAAAAAGCAGGAGCGCGAATAAGAAAAAAAGCATCGCGTTTTCTAGTCCGGATGTTGTATATGAAATAAATGAGCTGCAAAGGGAAAGCATAATTGTTGCCAGCCATAAATTCCCTGTTGTTTTACAGGCATATTTTAACAATATAAATATGGCAAAGGCAGAAAAAACAATATTCAGTATCAACGACGATAAGTATATATGCCCAAATACTTTATATATAATACCGACTATTAATGTGTTTAGCGGTTCCGTTGAAGCACTAACACGTTCACCGGCGTTATATACAAGTCCTTTACCATCAGCAAAATTGATGCTCATTTTATGAGAATGATATGCATCATCACATTGCCATGAAAACAGTATTACTACTGACAGCAAAACAATAAAGCAAAGAACTCTTAACCGCCCTTCGTCATTCAGGATACTTTTCCATTCCGATGCAGTATTTAGCGATATTATCACCAGGGCGCATGATATCCACAATCCGTATAATGCCCACAGAACAATTTGACCGTGCCATATCAGCGGAAAGTTAATCTGTCTCCCGATGATTTTTTCTCCAAGCAATATTGCAGAGCCGCGTACTTGCGGAAAAAAAACAGCGGCGCAACTACAGCAGATGCCGATGATTCCTAATAACATGAGTGTTTTTTGCGAATTTGAAAATGTCTTTATGTTCATCCGAATAGCTCCTTTTTAAAAACCATTAATTTTACCAGCAAAAATGTTATCGGCAGGCCCAGCAAACCTGCCAATGCATAGACAATGGCCTTGTTCCAGCTGAATATATTTAGAAAGACCATTACAAACGTGAACAATATAAGAAAATTGGGTATATATGAAATGACAAATTTGATAAACTGTCCAAACCCAATTTTACTCTTGAAAATCAATTTGGCGTTTAATGTATATGCTACAAATAAACTGATTGCATATCCGCACACATACGCCAAAGACGGGTTCAGGCGTGTTGAAATCAATAACGAAAACATAAAATTGGTGAGTGTTCCCATGCCGCCGCAAAATACAAAGAGAAAAAATTCTTTGGTCCAGAACGTTTGTTTTATTTTTGCAAATAACGGTATTTCCTCATGAATTAACGGCCATTCCCGCTTGCCGGTATTCATCCGTGTAACCCCGCTAAATTGACAATAACTATTGCGGATGCGCTGTAAAGCAAAACCAAAAGAATAAGAACCTTGTCATGGAATAACACCGAAGTCGGGTCACCGTCGGAATCGGCTTCAATGTTCAAGCTGTATTTGAATAATATGAGCAGCACAAAAGGTATGGTATAGACAAAGGCGGTGGTATTAAATTTCTGTACGGTAAGGGGATCTATGCTCCATAGGGAATAAAATACGATGCACAAAGTCTGGCACACATACATATTTTTATCGAGAAAATTGTATGTATAGGCTTTTGTTACATCCCGGGTTTCTTTTCCCTGCTGCAGCATTTCATTGCGCCTCTTGCCGAAACCCATATAAAATGCTCCCATGGTGATGACCAGATAAAGCCACGCCGAGAGTTCCACGCCTATTATTAAACCGCCGAATATGATCCGGAGAACATAACCTGCGGCAAGAATCACAATGTCGATAATCGGCTTATTTTTTAATCCGGCGCTATAGAGGATATTTAATATCAGATACAAACCGAGAATGCATACGGCACCAAGGTTTTGGTAAATTCCGGCAAGAATGAGTATAAGTCCAATCAGGATAAAAAGAAATAACGCTGTTATCACAGCGTTTCTTTTTGATATTTTCCCTGCCGCCAATGGTCTTTTGCATTTTATGGTATGGAGTCTGTCCTTTTCAATATCGTTTATATCGTTGAATATATATATAATAGACGATAGAAGGGAAAAAGCAATAAACCCAAAGACGCAGACCAAAACATTTTTTACATTGTAAAATGATAAGCTAAAAAACAAAGGAACAAATATAAGCGCATTTTTTATATAATGCTTCACCCGGAGAAGGGCGCTGTATTTTTTAATGGTATCAAGGTAATTCAAGGGGTCACGCCCCCTTGAAAAAAATTAAAGAGACAGGATTCTTGGCTCTTGGCTCTTGGCTCTTGGCTCTTGGCTCTTGGCTCTTGGCTCTTGGCTCTTGGCTCTTGGCTCTTGGCTCTTGGCTCTTGGCTCTTGGCT
>BNVB01000028.1 GCA_025997795.1 Spirochaetia bacterium
GAGATAATGAAAGCCGTGCTTGCCAGGACCGGGTCCGGCGATCCCGGTGATGGCAGTAAAACAGACGGGTCCGGCAAAACGGCGGTTAAATCCGCCAAAGAATTGGCTCAGGCGATCATCCTGGAAAATTACGGGGCCGATGACTTCCGCCGTATTTTGGGGATCAATGTTTTTGACGATGTTACCTGGTTCAACAAGGAATCTTTTGACCGTGCCCTTTATTATGGAACCATTTTTGCGGCCATGGAAAGCGGCGATTTTGCCCTAAGCAAAGAAACCGCCGAAGAATTCCGCAGGGCCGAAGTCAAAGCGGAATACCAATTGACTAAACTGATTGATATGCTGGCGGAAAAAGCCAAAACAAAAAAGAAGTAAGTTTTGACAAGGGATGATGTAATAAATGCCGCCTTCCGGGTATGGGGACGGGAATTCTACAAAACCACCAGCCTCGCCAAAATTGCCGAAACACTGAATGTTTCCAAGCCCGCTTTGTACCGGCATTTTTCCAGCAAAGAAGCATTGCTGGAAGCCATGGAAAACCGCTTTTACGATGATTATGCAGATGTCATAAAACCGATCATCGTGGAGACCTTAAAAAATAATAACTGGCAGGAAAGGCTCCTTGCCATGGTCCGGTTCATTACCAGCTATTTTGCCCGGCACTTTGAATACTTTATTTTTTCGTTGATCAAACTGCATGAAAAAAAACTATTTTTTTCAGAGGCCTTAAAAAAACGGGGTGTTTCTTTTACGGAGCTGGGCCGTCAGGTGGTTCCGGATCAACAATACCCTTCGGCACTGTTTTTGGCAGGAGTTACCAGCCTTTTTGGAACAGCCCTGTTTCACAAACAGCATCGCAAAATTTTCCGGGATGGCTCTGCCTTATTGGTTGACGGGGAATTTACGGAGGAACCATCGGAAGAAGAACTGCGGTACTTTACCGGTGTTACTGTCCAAAGGGTTTGGCAAGGGCTGGGTTTTAACCGTGCGGTGATAGATGCCCTTCCTTATACCAAACTTGAAAATCTGAGTGCAGAGAAGAACCTTCGAACCCAGACGGCGGGAGATCCGCTGTTACAGGCAGTGGCAGGGGCAGTGGCAGAAGCGGGACCCTGGGATGCTTCCATGGAAACCGTGGCAAAACGTTCGGGACTTTCCAAAAGCGGCCTCTATGCCCACTTTAAAAGCAAGCAAGATATGCTTTCCCGGCTTTTTATGACAGAGTTTGAGCGTATTGCCGAAAATACCGCTGCCCAGATCCCGCTGGGAGAAACCAGGGAAGAACAATTGTATTTAGCAATTCTTTCCATTGCCGGTTACCTCCAGTCCAGGACAGAGATACTTATCGCTCTTGATTGGGTCCGTATTCAACGGCTGGAACTGGACCTTTCCGTTCCACCCACCCTCATTGATTTTTTTGCAGGCCTTAACCTTACCAGTTCCGGTACTTCCAGTGATTCTCCCGAAGAAAAACGGGAGAACATTTCCCAGTGGATACTGTTTTTACTGGTAACAGTTTTGATGCGCCGCCTGTACCAGGAAGATACCGAAACCGGCAGGATAAACAATGACAGTTTACGAAAGATCTTCCGTTTTGTTACCCTTGGGGTGGAGGGACTTGAGTAAAAAGTGCCAAACGCCGCGGTGCGCACCTACTCTATCTTAAACCGCGAAACCTCCCGTACCAGGATGTCGATGTTCTCCTTGTTGCGGCCGCTCAAGTTGTTGACTTCGTTCACCGCTATGTTGATCTGATCCGCACCGCTGGCCATCTCGTTCATGCCGTTGGTGATCTCCTGGGTCGCCATCTCAAGATTTTTCCCCTCGGCAATAACCTGACGGCTGCCTTCAAGCATTTCCTCGGAACCGCCTTTAACCATTTGCGTAACTTCGTTCAACTGGCCGATGGATTCGAGTATCTGCTGGCTGCCCTGGCCCTGTTCTTCCATGGCGCTGCGGATGTTCAACTCCTGTTGAGACACAGTCTTTACGCCGCCGTCGATGGCCTCAAATTTGTTCAACACCGAATCGGTGGACGTGATAATTTTATCAATGGATGCTTTTATCTTCTTGAGTACGGTGCTGATGGTCTTTGACTGTTCGGAACTGCTTTCCGCCAGTTTGCGGATTTCATCGGCAACTACCGCAAAGCCCTTGCCCGCTTCTCCGGCGTGGGCCGCTTCAATGGCGGCGTTCATCGAAAGCAGGTTGGTCTGGCTGGCGATGTTTTCCATTACTCCGTTGATTTCCAAAAGTCCCTCGCTCTCGCGGGCGATCTCCTGAATGTCGGCGGATACTTCCTGCAGTCCTGAACGGCCCACCTCGGCGGATTCGGAAAGCTCGTGTACGTTATCGCCGTTCTTTACCAGAGTCGATGTAACGGACTGAATATTGGCCAGCATTTCCTCAATGGCCGACGAGGAACGGGATACGCTGCCGGTTTGTTTTTCGATATGACCGCTGAGCTTATCAATATTGACCGTCATCTGTTCCATGGTCGCATTTGTTTCAGTTACGGAAGCGCTCTGGTTAAGCACCCTCGTCTTGATACTCTGGATGTTGGCGGTGATCTGGTTAATCGCCGCAGCGGTTTCGGTCATGTTGGCGGAAAGATCATTGCCAATATCAAAGAGGGTTGCAGCCTGTTTTTTAATTGAAGCCACCAGGTTCCGTATCTTGCCCAAGGTGGCGTTAAAGTAGCGGGCAAGGTCGCCGACCTCGTCCTTCGTGTTCAGTTCAACGGTTTTGGTCAGGTCCCCTTCGCCCTCGGAGATATCTTTGAGGGTGTCGGCCACCTTGACGATGGGTTTGGTGATGGCGTTTACCACAAGGTAAATCACCACGGCAACAACGATGGCAGAAATAATCCCCAGCAGTATCGCAAACTGCGTCATGGCGTTTACCTGCTCCATAAGCAGGCTTTGCGGCGTACCGAGCATCAGGGACCAGCGTGTACCGGTCTCGGCAATGGTAAAGGGCTGTATTACCAGTTCAAGATCGGTTTCAAGGACCGGGGAATACTCGGTAAAACGCGATATTTTTTCCGACCGCGCCGCCTCATCCGCCTCGGCGGTATCGGAGCTGTAGAGTATCGCGTCCGCATCTTTCAGGAGTTTTCCCACCCGTTCGGGCACATAACTCGCCAGGATCGTATTGTTATCCGAATAGATCGACATGGCGGAGATGTCCGGGTTTCCCTTGATCGTGGCGTCCACCACGGGCTGGAGGTACTGTATGTCGATCCGGCAGCCCAGACGGCCAACCACCTGCCCGTTACGGCGGTTTATTATCGGCACGGTACAGCGGATCAACCATGTCTGCTTGCCGGCTACTGTCGCCGGAACCGGATCGTAGATCCGCTCGTTTGCCGCATCGGGTCCGTTTAACCGGCTTAATTGACCTTCTATATCGTCAAAGACCAGATGCTCCATCTGTCCCGATAACATGGTAAACCACGAAGCATACTCGCCGTTGGGGCCCGCGCCCGGTTCACCGATGTGCTGGGCGTCATTGCCGTCTATGCTGTCAGGCTTCCACACGGTATAAAAACCGATGATGCGGTCTTCCGAGAGGGTAACTGATTTCATAATATCGTCGTACCTTGTACGGCGGCGGTCAACTTCGGTATCTTCATAGTCCGCCATAATATCGGCGACGGTACGCAGTATCTGGAAATAGCCATTGTAGCGGCCCTGTATAAAGGACGCCTGCTCTGCGGCAAGCCGTTCCTGGCTCTGCTTCGCCGTGCTTAGCTGCATAGCCGAGGCCCGGCTTACCAGAATAAACGCCAGAATGGCGACTACCGCCACGAGTATGGCGATGACAATGATACTCATCCGGAATTTAATTTTCATGCTTTACTCCTGAAAAAAATATTTAGACTGAACTAGATCGCACATTGAGTGAGATTACTGTGGAGAAAATGAGCTGGTACACAATATATAGGGTTTGTCTGGTCTTTAGTACGCTGTATATGGGGTGGGGGGGGGGGGTAAAACACTTTTGACAATCTGCAAAATTTGAGAAAACTGGTAAACCATTTTCTGGCTGATCATAGTGTGGTAGTTTAGCAAAAAAACGACTATGCTGTCAAGGGGAAATTCCTGCGATTTTTCTTGACCTCTCTGCTAAGATTGGGTATCTTTATTTCATGGCTATAAAAGATATTGTTACCTGGCAAAAAAGCTATTCGGTCAATATCCCGCTTATTGATGTGCAGCATATGGAACTAATCAACCTGACCAACAAACTCTACCGCAGTTGCATGAATGGCAGGGATAATTCCAAAGAAATGTTTATGACGGTACTCCGGGGTGCGATTGATTATGTGGGGTATCATTTTTCCACAGAAGAAAAGGTAATGGAACGGGTAGCTTATCCGGGCTACGGTAACCACAAACAGGAGCACAATACCTTTGTACTGGATGTGCTTAAATCGGTGGATAATCTTGCCAAAACGGACAAGTACAATCCTCTTGCCTTTGTTACCTACCTTAAAGACTGGGTACTTACTCACATTGCCGTTTCCGATAAGGAACTGGGCCAATACCTCTTAGGCCTAAAAAAACAGGGCACCCTGCAAAATATTACTCTAAGGGTCAAACAGGTTTCCAATCGTTTTGTTCTTGAATAGTCCTGCGTAGGCGGCGTTATTTTTTGTCCTGTTGCAGTTTCGTACATTCCTACCTATAATTAAAAAGGAACAAAAAACGTGGGCAGAAAAAAACGCAGCATCCTTTTTTGGGTAAAACTTAGCAATATAGAAACTCTAAGTATCATACGAAATGCCCTGACGTTGACCCTGCCGCTGGTTATTGCCGGGGCTGCGGCGGTGCTGATAAACAACTTTCCCATTCCCGTTTACCAGCGTTTTATGGGGTTACTGTTTGGAGAAGGCTGGCGCAGTTTCGGCGCTTATATCTGGAACGGTACTCTGGCAATTCTTTCGCCGGTAATTGTTTTTTCCATTGGTTACAGCATTGCCGAACGGCACAACCTAAAAAGCCCCCGTTGTACGGTACATCCGGTTATTGCGGGGCTTCTTTCCTTTTGTGCCCTGCTCTCTGTCATGGAATCTTCGCAGTTGGATTGGGCCATTCCCTATAGTTGGGTTGGGGTAAACGGGCTTTTTTTGGCAATTATCATAGGTTTTGTTTCTGCCCGGGTTTTTCTGTTCTTCTACCGTATCCCCCAGCTGCGAATCCGTTTTGCCAACGATTCAAGCACTGCTCTGTCCCATGTATTTGCCGCCATGTTTCCCGCCATGCTTACCCTGGCGGTATTTTCCCTGTTCAAGATTTTTATGGCCCATTTTGGGATACGGGACATACACGCCCTGGTTTACGATCTTTTAGCCCGGCCTTTTGAAGGATTGGGAAACAACCTGGGTACGGCGCTGGTCTACAATTTTTTCCGGCACATACTGTGGTTTTTCGGCATCCACGGTTCCAATGCCCTGGAGCCAATTGCCAACGAAATTTATGTATCCGCCGCAGCGGCCAATGAACTGGCCATAGCCGCCGGCAAGGCCCCTCCCCATATTTTTACCAAAACCTTTTTTGATACCTACATTTCCATGGGAGGAGCGGGTAATACCCTGTCTTTGCTTGCCGCCCTGTTTGTAACCAAAAAAGGAAGCGGTCAAAAACGGATTGCAGAAATTTCCCTCTTGCCCGCACTTTTTAACATTAACGAAACGCTGATTTTCGGGCTGCCCATTGTACTCAATCCCATATACCTTATTCCCTTTACCGTTGTGCCCCTGGTACTAACGGTAAGTTCCTGGGCCGCCGCTTCGCTGGGGCTCTTGCCCATTAGTCCCGCTGCAGCATCGTGGATTACACCGCCCCTTATTTCCGGCTGGATTGCCGCCGGTTCTTTTGCCGGAAGTTTTATGCAGGCCGTTAATCTGCTTATTGGTTTTCTTATTTACCTGCCCTTTGTCCGCATGGCCGAACGGGTACGAAAGTTCCATTTTGAGGCAACCTATAGTGAACTGCTCCATTCCGGTTCCGGCAATGCCTATGGATCCCTGGCAAAACAAAGCGGCGAAATTGGAGCAATTTCTACCATACTGGCCAACGATCTTTTGGCATCGATCAAAAAAAACGAACATCTTCTTTTAAAGAACACTTCCGGCATTACCTTTATGCTGGACCTTAAAATGTGTTTTGTCCTGGGAAGTGAAAAAACCGTACAATTCCTTGGTTACAGGGATATGCAGGAAATAACGGGTTTTCCCTTTTCCCGGCTTTTTGCCGGAGTTGTTTCCGGTTCCTGGATAGAAACAATGACCAGCCGCTGTTATGAAGTAATGGAATCAAATAATGCGGCAAACTACGAAGAAAAGATACAACTAACTGCGGCAAAAGATGAAGTTGCTTTTCAAATTGCCATTACTCCCGCATCGGAAGATGACGGAACCTGCCGCGGCGTAGTGGTGGTAATGAACAATGTTTCCGAGTTGGCTTTGGCCAGGGAAGCGGCGGAACAGGCAAGCCTGGCAAAAGGCGCTTTTCTTGCCAACATGAGCCACGAGATGCGCACCCCCATGAATGCAATCATCGGCATGACCGCTATTGCCAAAAAATCCAAAGAAGAGGAAAAGCAAAAGTACTGCCTTCTTAAAATAGAAGAAGCGTCGACCCATCTTTTGGGAGTGATCAACGACATCCTTGATATGTCCAAAATCGAGGCAAACAAATTTGAACTGTCCCCGGTACATTTTAACTTTGAAAAACTTGTCCGCAAAACAGTGGATGTTATTCAATTCCGCATTGATGAAAAAAACCAGCGTTTTATTCTGGACCTGGACAGCGCTATTCCTCCTGTTATTCAGGCGGACGATCAGCGGCTTGCCCAGGTAATAACAAACCTTCTTTCCAATGCGGTAAAGTTTACGCCGGAAAACGGAACCATTACCCTTACAGCCAGGCTCCTTGCGGAAAAGGACAATCTTTGTACGATAGAAATAGAAGTAAGTGATACGGGCATAGGGATTAGCGATGAGCAGAAAGCGCACCTCTTTACTTCTTTTGAACAGGCCGATTCCAGCACATCCCGCAAGTTCGGCGGTACCGGCCTGGGGCTTGCCATTTCCAAACGAATTGTCGATCTTATGGGCGGAACCATTAAAGTTGAATCGGAGAACAGTGGAAACCAGGATTCCTCTTTAGAGGATAGCCAGGATTCCAACTTTAGTGGAAACCGAGGTTCCCGCTTTATCTTTACCATCCAGGCCCGCCGGGGCAAGGAAGAAACAGAAACAGGGGAAAACCAGGATCTTTCCGGTAAAGCGGCAGACATGGCGGGAATTTTTACGGGCCGTCACATCCTGCTTGCCGAAGATGTAGACATTAACCGGGAAATCGTAACCACCCTGCTGGAACCTACTGGTATCGCCATCGATATTGCAGTGAACGGTATCGACGTGGTACAAAAATTCAGCGCCAAACCCGCCGTCTACGATTTAATCCTTATGGATATCCAGATGCCGGAAATGGATGGTTACGAAGCAACCCGCCGCATACGCGCTTTTGAAGCGGAGCATTCCCAAGCCCTGGAAGGCCTGAAAGAAATTCCGCAATTACCGGAAGCCCGTCAGGGTATTCCAATAATTGCCATGACCGCCAATGTATTTAAAGAGGACATTGAACGGTGCCTTGCCGCAGGCATGAACAGCCACCTGGGTAAACCGCTGGTGCTGGAAGATCTACTCACCGTTTTACATGCCGCTCTTCCAATATCGCCAGTAAAAATAAAAGGTCCGAAAGCCGGTTAAGCCACACAAGATACGGTACAAGGGCATTTTCGCTTTCAAGAGCCGCAGCCAAACGCCGTTCAGCACGGCGGCAGATGGTACGGGCCGCATTCAATTGGGCCGCTCCCGGTCTGGTCCAGTTTCGCACAAATCCCTGGATAGGATTTTCTGTTTCCAGAGCGGTGATCCATTGTTCAAGTTTTGCTATATCTGCCCCGGCAGATTCGCTTGGTAATCCCGCCAGAGCAGGCATAAGCCTAAAGAGCATCTGCCGTACTTCGGCGATACGCTCCGTTACCACACCGGAATGTGCCGCAAGGGTTGTTTCACACAGGGCAAGAAACGCATCCAGCTCATCAAGGGTCCCCAAACATTCAATAAAAGGGTCCGCCTTGGAAACCCTGCCTTTTGTACCTGGGAAGCCGCTTTCTGGTAAACCGAGAAAGCTGGTAAAACCATCATCCCCTTTTTTGGTAGTGATACTCACAGCTTATCATAAGAGAATTGACCATTTCTTTGAAGCACCCTATGATGATCATCTAATGTACAACAAGCTGACCAATGAACTTGCTGTTTGCGGTATCAACGCCGTCCGTTCCCTAAGCGAAGTCCATCCTGAAAAGATTAACCGTCTTTTTTTGCGGGAAGAACGGCTGCCGCTTTTTACCCGGCTCTGCAAAAATCTGGCGGAACGGAAGCGGCCCTATAAAATGTGTGACGATGAAGAACTGGAACGGCTCTGTAAAACCAGCCACCACCAGGGCATTGTGGCGATGATCCATGAACCAGTGGTGGAACCTGCTGCTCCGGAAGATCTTGAGACATGGGCGGCGGCGGAAAAAACGGGCCTTCTCCTTTGTGATATAGGGAACGATCTTAACCTGGGGGCCATTGTCAGATCTGCCGCTTTTTTTGATGCATCTCCCATTATCCTTACGGAAAACCGGTTTACCCGTAAAACAGAAGTTCCGTCCCCGGAAACAGATAGCGAACCTGTTATGGATACCTTTGTCCGGCTTAGTACCGCTGCATACCGTGCTGCCGAAGGCGGAATGGAACACGTGGAATTCCGTTCGGTTCGCAGTCCTGCGGCGTTTTTGCGGAGCGCCTCGAAACAGCTTGTTACCATTGGGACCGATCCCCGTGCTAGGATTCGCATCCACGATTTGCCTAAAATCATTCAGGAACAGCGAAAAAAAAAGTCTGGTATTGTCCTGGTATTGGGTAACGAAGAAACAGGCCTGCCGCCGGAAGTAAAAGAGTTTTGTTCCATATTGGCCCGTATCCCCGGAACCGGCGCCATCGAAAGCCTTAATGTTGCCCAGGCCGCCTCGCTCTTTTTGCAGGAACTCTATGAACAGTAAGGCACCGGAACAGCTGTAATGGAAGCTGCCGAACTCCTGGCTGCCCTTGTCCGGCAGCGTATAGAAAGCCGATACCGCCGTATCCGCTTTGTACATCTGGAATTGGCAAAATTGGATACTGCGGCACCCATTCCAGACCCCGCGCTTATAAGCCGGGAAAGTTTTGAAGATTTTGTTTTTAGTCGGATTGATTTTTCTATTTACAAAAAAATTGACACAGAAGAATTCCGCCTGCTTTTTGATGAAGGACTAAACGACTATAGTGAAGATTTTTATCAAAATGCCTTTAAGATAAGCCGCGAAGAAGTCCGCCGGATTATCGGCGGTGTTTATATCCGGGTTGGTCCCTTTTACGTTTGTAAAAGGACCAGCCCGCTGCTGCTGTCGATTATGCGGACCCTGCATACTTCGCTGGAATTTGTTCCGCTCATTGGCAATGCTGATCTTGCCGGTATTTTACCTGCCGGCAAAAAACCGGAACAAATTCGCGCCGTGGCAGAAGCCCTTGATGGTTTAGTGATCCGCCATGATGACGGCATGGAAACAAAACTGTTTGTTCCAAAGGAACAAACAACCTGTGCAGCACAGGACGGCGCAGCACAGGACGGCGCACAATACAGCAATGCTGTGTTGCGCGCCATCTTTCACCCCCTGGGGAAGGCTTACACCGTTACGTTAATTCCGTAACGGTGTAAGCTTCTAGCGCCGCTAGCACTGCTAGCGCCTCCGTTCAGTTTGTCCTCTGCCGCCGGGCGCACAGTGCGAATCTCTGCCGCTGGACTGGCGGTTCCAGCCGGGGCCCCGGTTTCCACTAAAGTTGGAACCCCGGGTGTCCCCTAAAGGGGAACCCATAAAATTCCGCTGTCCCGCTGCCGGGGCAAGATCGTAGGATTTACCGGCAATGGTAAGTTTGGATGCCCACAGCATTTTTTCGTTTCCCTGGGGAAAATTGCGGACGTATCCTTCCAGACTAATCCGGGCTCCTTCTTTTAGACCGTCCACAAAACCGATAAGCCGCTGGATACCCGCCACATAGTACACATCACTTCCGCTTTGCAGGGCAATGCGTCCCTTAACCAGGGCAAGCTGTCCGCTTACTGTTACGGCTGCCGGAGCTGCCGGAGCTGCCGCAGCAGCATCCATTCCAGACCCCGCAGGTGTTGCCGCAGGCGCTGTTTGAGCAAAAACAGCGGCGGCGGACAAGATCAGTACAAAAACAACAATCGTTCTTTTCATCATATACTCCTTCATAGAAACTTGCATTTATTATATAGCAAGTTTCGTGCCAAGTCGTAAACGAGGGTTTTACCCGCTTTTTATATAGAATTTTGTTTTGGTAAGCATCTTTTATAACGTTACTGGAAAAATATACCCATAACAGCGGGTAAATTTTCCCCGTTTCCAGCTGGTATTAACGGAGTTTTGCTGTTACCGTAAAACGCCTTGCCATACTGGGATATGGTTTCCAGTTTCCCTTTTGATCTTTTTCATATACCTGCCATACATAATCGCCCTCGGTTAAGATGCCGGGATCGGTAATGGTATAGGAAGGGGTGCTTATAACAGAAAAAGGAATAAGTATTTCGCCATTGGCCCGATACAAGGCAAAGCCGTATTCCTCCGATTGTCCCATCCAGGCAAAATTAACCGATGCCATGGCGGCCAACTCTTTGGTAGTAAAGGCAAAACCGCCCTGGGGAAATGTTCCCCTTACCGAACCGCCGCCATTAACTCTCGTTAAACTCTGGCCTCTCGGCAGCACAACAGGCGGAGGAGCGGGCGGAGGTGGCGGCGCCACAACTACTGGCGGAGGAGGTGGTGGTGGCGGCGGCGGGGGTGGAGGAGGCGGCAGAGGGGGTTGCGGTGGTTCCGCATTTTGGGGCTGGACAAGCGGCGGCACAACAGGCGGAGGAGCGGGCGGCGGTTCCGGCGCCACAACTACTGGCGGCGGCGGTGGCGGCGATCCCGGTGTTACGGTAAAGTTCCGCAAAGCGGAACTAACCGAAACACCGCCTGCCGCAGCGGTAACCCGCCAGTAATATGTTTTTTCGCCCCTTAGCAAATTCTTTGGCAATGCATACGAATTGGAAGAAACCTTCCGGTTAATCAAAAGTTTGGACATGGCAGGATTATCCGACAGCTCCACAATCCAATAATCCGCATCGTTATTGTAATTCCAGGAAAGCGAACGGTTTCCGGAACCGGTATAGATCTTTCCGTTTTGGGCGGGAAGCGCAAGTACCGGGGAAGGAAGTTTCCCGCTTATCGTTACAGAAAAAACACCGGTTTCCGAAGGAACGGCGGCGGCTCCTTTAATCAAAGTTGAAAAAACCGGTGTTACCCGCCAATACCAGCGGCCGCTTTCCAACCCGCCCTGGGTAATCGAAGTTCCCTGTACCCGGCGGGATACCGCAGGATCGCTCATATCCGCATGGGTGGAAATTTCCAAAAGATACCCCGATACTCCCTCTGCGGCGGACCAGGAAAGGGGCACCTGAGCTTTGTCAAAAAAAATCAATTCCGCCCCTTTTGCGGGGGCAAGCAGCGCCGTGGCTGCCGCAGGAATTATTTCCATTGTGCCGGATGGGTACCGGTTGTTTATTGGTTCGCTGCTGCCGCCCCTGGCAGGATAAACCCGCCAAAAATAATTACCCGGTTCCAGTGTTATGGAAACCGATGAAACACCCTGCACGTCCCTCTCGGCAAGAATACGTTTAAATTTTTTGTCCAGGGCGGCTTCAACAATAATGTGAGTATCTTCAGTAAAGTTGATGGCATTCCAGGAAAAAACAACGGGGGTCAGCGGTACGCCGGCAGTTCCCAGAATATGGGCAGAACGGCCAAAGGATGTTACGGCAAGCGCGGGATTGGTATCGGTTTCGCCGTTGGGCAGGCGGGCCAATACAGCGCCTGAATTAAGCTCCGTTCCATCAATAAGGGCCTGACCTTCAAGTACGGAAAAGTTGAATCCCAGAGCGCCCTTGTCCAGGCTGGCTTCTCCCTGGACTTCCATGGAAGAATCACCGCTGGAAATAAAAACATTCCGTGTACTGGAAACATCTATGTTACCGCCGGAAAAATCTACCCTGGCCCCTTCCTCATCATAAAATACCTGTATCAGGGTACTTTCGGACACATCAAGGCTTATTTCCTGGTCCCTAAAAATAATAAGCGCCTGGGAAAGTTCCGCCGTGCGGATTGTATCGCCGTTATAGATTGGGGACTCTTCTTTAAGCCTGTCCCATACAACACGGTCGTTAAATTTGCGGTGGGCGGTACGGTTTTTAAAAATAATAACACCTACAGGTTCTTCAGGCTTAAACTGGGCGTAGTTATATTCCCGCCAGAAGCTCATTCCCGAAAGCCCTGTTCCGGCAAGGCAGATAATGATGATCACCAAATCGGCTGGCTTAAATTTTGTATTTTTTTTCTTCTGCATCTATATTGACCTTGTCCATCTCAGGAACAGGAATGCCCAAAAGGGCCCGCAGTTCCGGCAGGGTTTTAGGTCCGGATGCGGTATCTTTAAAGTTTATCACCGCAAACATCCGCACGGGCTGTACCTTGCCTTTAAGCGTTACCGCAGGCATTTCTTCGGTGATAAGTTTATCTCCCACCAGCTGCCAGGTGGCTTCGGTAATAAGAATGTCTGTACCAAGCGGTTTGTTAAGGGCCTCTGTCCGGCTTGCCAGATTTACCGTATCGCCAATAACCGTATACTCCATCCGCTGTTCCGATCCGATTTGTCCGGCAATGACCAGGCCGGTATTAATCCCGCAGCCAATGCGGATCTCCGGATTTCCCGGATCGTTTTTAGTCCGCTTGGAATTAATCTCCAGTAAAGCTTCCCGCATCAAAAGGGCAGTCTTGACGCAGTTAAACGCATCCAGGGCTGGTGAACCGGCGGTAAAAGCGGTACCCCAATGGGCCATTACTCCGTCACCAATAAATTTATCCACCACTCCACCGGTTTGTTCCACACAGTCTATCATGTGGGTAAAGTATTCGTTCAGCCAAAGAACGATCCGGTTAAACGCGTCCTTTCCAAAGAATTTGTTAAAATTTTCGCTTTTTTCGGTAAAACCACGGATATCGCTAAAGAAAATCGTTGCATGTTTGGGAAGGCCCCCTGGTTTAATCTCGCCCCGCATGGCCCGGACCGCTATATCCCTGTTGGTAAAACGGCCAAAAATCTCTAGAGCGCTGGACATCTTGCCAAAACTTTCTGTTAAAAGACCCAGCTCGTCTTTTGTTTTAGACTCAAGCCTAACCCCGAATTCGCCCTGTTCAATTTGCAGTGCGGCATCGGCCAGGCTTCGTATCGGACGACTGATCGTTTTGGAGAAAAACCAAACCAGGAGGATGGCGATAAAAAGCACTCCCGTGGTAAGCGCTATATTCTGCCGGGTAATACCCTGCACCGCCTGGAATACCGTATCGTGAGGTATGGTGGTTATCACCGTAGCGTCCATTTGGACAAGCCGGAGGTATGCGCCAAAATACTTAAGGCCGTCGGCATCGGTATAGGAAACCTGACGGTTGTTATCTCCCGCTTCCTGCATGACCGCCACCAGGGGCATTTTGGAAAAATTGGCGGCCCCCATAACCAGGTCCGTATCGGAATGGAGCAGTATTTCCCCTTTTCCGTTAATCATAAAACTGGAATTGGTGCCGGTACTCAACGATTCAGAAAGTTCATCGGGAACAAAAAAAACCTGTATCGTTTGGAGTCCGGCCTGCCGTAAACGGGTAAAGACCATTATTAAAAGGTGAATCTGAAAATCGGGCGAAGCGTTTATAAACGTTATTCCGCCGTCGGGAGAAGCGGTAAAAGTGTTTGTTTCAAGATACTGCTGAACCTTTTGCAGATCGATATTATTGGAAAGAAAGAACTGTTCATTGGGAATAAGCGTTTTAACAGGCTGGTCTGTTTCGGCCGGACCGGCGCTTGTGGTAACGGCTATGGCAGCAATATTCTGGTTCCGGCTAAAAAAGTAACGGGCCAGTTCCGGGTCTCCTGCGGGGCGAAGGTCCCTCCCCGGTTCGCTCGCAGAGTGAAGATTTACTGCTTCACTCCGGTCAAGCATTTCCAGGTACAAAAGCGCTGCCGATTGTATGGGCCGGAAAAACCCCTCTGCCTGGGAACCGGCCTGGCGGTTAACGGTAAAGTTATTGTCCTCTGCGGTACGCTGGACATCCTGGGTACTAATTACCGAAACCAACAGAGTAAGCATTCCCAGAGATACCAGTACCAGAATCGAAATGATTATAACCAGCTTGGCCGCTATGGGGAATATAATACGGGTTTTAGCGTGTTGGTTTGCCATATATACCTAATTCTAAAGATAATCCTCTACAGTAAGAAAAACAAGGGATAACCAGCTTGCACGATCCTGGCGTTAGGCTTATACTATAGAAGGAGTAAAAACATGGCCAACGATTTTACCATTGAAGAACTGGGAAAGTGCAATATTAAATCCCCCATAACCATGTCCAAGGTTCATGGGGATTTTGTCGCCAACTATGTCACCGACGAGGAATTTGTCCGTCTGGAAACAGCAGTCAAGCTGGGTAAACAGGAGCCGCTGGACCGGAAACAGGTCTTTGAGGCCGCCGGACCCCGGGAAATGATTTACTTTAGCCCCCAGCATGTCCATGCGGGTATCGTAAGCTGCGGCGGTCTCTGCCCCGGCATTAACGACGTTATCCGGGCCATAGTCCGCTGTCTTTGGTACCGTTACGGGGTACGCCGCATTACCGGTATCCGTTACGGCTACAAGGGCTTTCTCCCGGAATACCACTTTGGTACCAGGGAATTGACCCCCGATGTGGTGGACGATATCCATAAACTTGGGGGTACCTATCTGGGCAGCGCCCGGGGCGGCGGCAAGGAAGTGGCAAAAATCGTTGATGCCATGGAACAGCTTAACCTTAATATGCTTTTTACCATTGGCGGGGACGGCACCCAGCGGGGCGCCCTGGATATAGCCGAAGAAATCGGCAAGCGCAAACTTAAAATTGCCAATATCGGCATCCCCAAGACCGTGGACAACGATTTTTCCTTTATACAGCGATCTTTTGGTTTTGACACCGCCGTTGCCAAGGCCGTAGAAGTAGTTAACGCCGCCCACATGGAAGCACATTCGCAGATCAACGGAATAGGCCTTGTCAAGGTTATGGGCCGGGAATCGGGCTTTATCGCCGCCCATACCGCCCTGGCAAGCCACGAAGTTAACTTTGTGTTAATCCCGGAAATTCCCTTTGAACTGGACGGCCCCAACGGTTTCCTCCACCATCTGGAAGAACGGCTCCAACGGTCCAAACACGCCGTGGTTATCGTTGCCGAAGGGGCCCTGCAGGATCAGCTGATTAAAGAAGTAAAAACCGATGCCGGCGGCAACGTAAAAATGGCCGATGTAGGTACCTATGTGCGGGACAAGATAACCGAGTATTTTGACGATAAGGAAATGGAGATCAACCTTAAATACATCGATCCCAGTTACCAGATCCGTTCCGCCCAGGCCAACCCCAGCGATTCAATTTACTGCGAACGGCTTGGAAACGCTGCGGCCCATGCCGCCATGGCTGGGAAAACCAAGTGTGTCATAGGCCTGGTAAACAATGAATTTGTTCACCTGCCCACCAGAGCGGTAGTTTCCCAGCGCAGCCATGTGGACCCCGAGGGCAACCTTTGGAGGGATACCCTGGACGCTACCCACCAGCCAATCTTGATGGTGAATAATCCCATGGCGGCCTTCTTTAAGGAAGGCGATACTGAAATGCGGTAAACCGCGGGGATTGGAATGGAAACCGCGGTTTTGTGAACAAAACGTTTACCGATGATGAATTGGCCCGGGAACTAACCCGGGTTCTGCAAAATGTATTCGCTGTAAGGGAATCCCCAGAGGGCCTGTCGCAGGACAATCTGCCGCCGGGCCGCCTAACACCCGGCCCGGTATTGATCCTTCCCCCCGATTTAACCCGTATCCATTCCCGGGCAGGTTTTCTTACCGGGATAGTCTGTAAACACCTGGCCGGGGCAGATGTGGCGCAGCAAACTCAAAACAGGACAGCGCCAAATCTATACCGCCTGGGGGCGATAATGCCCGCCCTGGGAACCCACCGGCCCCTTACTCCGGCAGAACTACAGAGAATGTTTCCCGGCTGTCCGGCGGACAAATTCCTTCCCCACCGCTGGCGGGAAGATACGGTAGAGCTGGGCCGGATTGAGAGCGAATGGGTGGCGGCGGCATTCGGCGCCGTTGGAACAGGCCAGCCGGTTAAACTGGATGAATCGCCGTTTTATACAAGTTGGCCGGTACAGGTAAATCGCCTGCTTCGGGATGGTCTGCCGCCAGAGCCAGGTAAACCCCGGTTACCCTTCTCGCTGATCATCTCCATAGGCCAGGTGGTCCCCCACGAAATTGCCGGCATGGCAAACCACACCAAAAATATTTTTATCGGCACCGGTGGGGCGGAAGCTATTAACAAAAGCCACTGGCTGGGGGCCCTCTATGGCCTGGAACGTCTTATGGGAGTAACAGAAAATCCCGTCCGCTCCCTGTTTGACGAAGCCTTCCGGCGGTATGAACATTTGCTGCCGCCCATATTGTGGGTCCTTACCGTGGTAGATTACCACGATAAGGTCCGGGGGCTTTTTTGCGGCTTCGGCAGAAAGTGTTTTGAAGCGGCGGCGGCCTTGGCGGCGGAACTGAATATAGAGCGGATAACTGACGAATCTGGCGGCGGTATTAAAAAGGCCGTGGTTTGGCTGGACCCCGCCGAATACCGCAGTACCTGGCTGGGTAACAAAGCCATATACCGGACCCGCAAGGCCATGGTAAACGCGGCGAGTGGAATGGATGCCGCGGCGAGTGGAATGGATGCCGGGGAACTCCTTATCCTGGCGCCCGGCCTTAACTGTTTTGGCGAAGACCCTTCTCTGGATGCCTTAATCCGCCGTTACGGTTACCGTGGTACGGAAGTAATCCGGCGGGAAGTGAAAGCGGCGGCGGGTACCGGCGGCGGCCTGGCAGACAACCTGAGTGCCGCCGCCCACCTTATCCACGGTTCCAGTGAAGGCCGCTTTACCATCCGCTACTGTACGCCTGGCACGGACAGCCAAGGCCGCGCTCTGCTTGGCCGCCGCGACATTGAGGGTGTGGGCTATGCCTGGGGGAACCTGGAAGAAGCGGCGGCCCGCTATATGCCCCAGGGGCTGGAGAACCAAAAAGCAGGATGGAATACCACTACCGATGGGGAGCGGTACTATTTTATCCGTAACCCGGGGCTGGGGCTGTGGGTATCTTAGGTTTTCTGCAAATACGATAAATAACCCCACAAAGGTGGGGGGCTTGAAAGACGGCCTCTAAAAGAGACTCTTGTAGTTCGTGTGGCGCAATTCGTTTACTTGATAAATCGGGGGAAATGGAGTAGTATTTAAAGTGCCACTGGAGGAGGCGGCATTGTAGCCTCCTTCGCCACCCGGTTCTGTTTATTCAGGGCCGGGCATTTTTTTTGCCTTTACGGATAATTGCCCGCAGTTCGCCATAGGTCCATGTGTGGAGTTTCCCGATGTTTTCAAAATAACAGATAAAACTACCTTCATCTAAACGGTTCTTTAACTCCCCAGCTATTTTAGCTTTTACGCTGTCTATTTCAAGGGCGGAAAAGAGGCGGATAAATACCGAATGGTCTTGTATGCCGGGGCAGCGCCGTTTTAGGGCGGCTCCTTGTTTATAGCCTTTCTTGAACTCAAAGCCCAAGGTCTGGCGTGTACCGGTAACTGCTTTTAGTTCAACAATTTGGCCATCGATAACAGTGTCGGCAGAAAGTTTGCCCAGAGCGTCGGCGTTTTCCTGTTCTGGAAGGAAGTAAACGACGCTCCCCCGAATGGTCAATATGCGTGCATGGTCGATTTCCCAGGCTAATTTCGCACTTTCCCTTGAGGAAGCGGATACGCGGGATTTGGCTACCCAGATATTGGCTTCCTTTTGTACCCATCCCTCACCCGGAAACAGCAAAGATGCCAGAGCAAGAGATTTTTTGACGTTAGGTGAAGGTTCGGGAGTTGCAGGTTCCACGATTATATTTTAACCGGGAGATGGGAGCTATGCTAGGGGACGATTGTTTACACATGGAGCCTAAAAATCCCCCTTCACTCTATCGTTCAATGATAGATTAACGTGTTATACTCACTGATATGAAAGACCGAAAAACGCTTCCCAAAACCGCCCTGGCCAGAATTTACTTTATCGACCGGGAAATCGCTTCGGGCAAGTACCCCAACACCCGGACTCTGGCGAAAGCCTATGAAACCGGAACTGCCACCATCAGCCGGGACATCGACTTTATGAGGGTTATGCTGAATGCTCCTGTCGAATACGATTATTTTCACAAAGGTTATTACTACACGGAAAAAACGTTCCGGCTCCCCGCAGCGTTTACCTCTGCCGATGAGATCATGGCCCTGGGACTGGCTAAAACCCTGCTTTCACTGTACCAAAACACCCCCATATACGATGCGGCCCGGCAGCTACTGGAAACCATCACCGCCCCCCTTGATGACACCGTTCAGCCTCGCTGGTATGAGGACCGTATCATCGTACCCCCGGTTCCCCAGGTTCCTTTTGAACCTGAAATATGGCGAACCATCTGCGAAGGCTTGCGGGAAAACCGTATCCTCGAATTTGAATACCGCAGTGTCTGGAACGACGGCTACCACCCCCGCCGGGTCCGGCCCTGGCAGCTCCTTTTTGACAACGGCGCATGGTATCTCTACGGCTACGCCGAAGATCGCCGGGGTGCGCGAGAACCCCCGCCGAGCTGCGTAGCAGCGAAGGTTCCCCTCCGGATGTTTTCCCTTTCCCGGATACGGAACATCAGCCTTACGGATAAAACTTTTACTTTACCCGACTCTGCCGATTATCGCCTCCACACAGACGGCAGTTTTCTCGGTGTGTACACCGATGGCAAAAAGCGCTTTTTTCGCATCGCCTTTTATAACGACGCCGCCCTGCGGATACAGGAACGCCGATGGGCAAAAGACCAACGCATCAAAGAAATTCCCGGCGGTATCATCCTCAGCTTTACCGGCGCCCAATACGGCAAAGTGCTGGAACTGGTATTGGCCCAGGGCCGTGACGCCCTGCCCCTGGAACCGCCTGAACTGGTTCAGGAATGGCAGGAAAATGTGCGGGATATGCAAAAGCGGGCCAAGGACAGACATATCAGCAGCGATACTTCATTGCCGAAAAGTAAAAAACCCAATATATTGTAAACAAGGAGTAAGCCTATGCAGAACAATCAAACCATGACCCTACACGAAAAACTTCAGACAGGCATGAAAGTCATTGAACTGGAAAAACAGGGGAAATTTGAAGAGGCCGAAAAGCTGCACAAACAGATACCAATGGCCCCTTATCTTGTTAAGTTCTATAAAGATCACCTCGGCCTTGATGCCCTCTTAAAAACCGGCTGGAATTTTTCGGAAGCGGTAGCGGAATATGGACCAGAGTTTCTTAGTCGCTAAACTTGCCGCCTTCACCAACGATATTGATGTTGGGCGAAAAGGCCTCGCCACCGATGGTAAAGAACATGAGGGCCGCATCCATTACGAAAGAGGTATATCTGGCGCTTCAAACGTATTTCGCGAAGCCCAGAATTCCGCTGATCCCCAAATCATTGTCCTCTCTGAACTGGTATTTTTGCAGCAGGAATTACAGTTTTGCAATGAAGCCGATGCCGACACAAAAAGCAGTTTGACACAGGCTATCCAGAGTTTTGAGGACGCACTTCGTTCTCTTGAAGCTGTAGCGGATTCTGGATATAAAACCGCCGAAAAGACCTACCCCCAAAACCCCAAGTACCGCATTCAGGGCTTCCCCAAGGACGCTTTTCATCTTGCCTGCATTGCCCACCGTACAAGGCTCCGTAACGTGCTGCGTTCTCCCGGTATTAATATGATTGAAAAAGCCGTTCTACAACAACGCTCCGCTAACCTAACCACCGCCCAGGGCAGTTATACTGCGAAACAGGAAGCCGTTTTACAATAGCCTAGTCGGAAAGAATAAACCTCAGAGACATGCAAATGTGAGAAAAATTCCTAAAAAATGAAAATTATTTTTACTCTATCGCTCTATGATAGAATGAAGGGGGTATGCTAGCAATAGATAAAGATGAAAGCGGAGGTATTTATGTATATTTTCTCAAATGGAAAGCAAGTTTACGGATTAATCAGATGAAATGAGAGTCGGAAGGTACGCAGATACTGAGTTGTACGAAATTGGGCTTGACTTTTTTAAAAATATGGTTAAAAATGTTAAAAATAAATTTTAAGTATTTGATAAGTATTCTGTCAATTTAGGGGAAAATTATGAATCTTAGTTTTATCAATGTAGATTACAATTTTTTAAAGGACAATCCAAAATATGATCCCGCAATAACCGACACAAAATATGATCCAGACACATCAAGTGAAATTCTTCAAATATATCATAAGCTTCTTTGGTCTAAAGAAGAAAATAATATAAAATTATATTTTAACAGGGGTTTAGAATATAGTGATTTAATCTTAATAAACAGATATACTACAAAAGAAGAAGAAAATGTTTTTTCTAGCGATTGGATAGTAAATGATTATCAACACTGGGACAGAAATAAATATCACGAGTTAAAATATTTGGATAACATGGACATTAATATACTAAAAAATTTTAATAATATTACTAACACAATTGGTGGGCGGATTATCTTCCCCAAAAGAAAAATAGATGGTAAAGATTCAATCAATGTTCACAGGGGGCGATATAGAAAAATTTGTGACAGATTTGACATTACACTTGAATGTATTCGTAGATTTTATAGCGGAATAGAAAGTATTCCGGAATTTGATGAAACGCTTAAAAGATATAGCTTCTTTTTTTTATTATTTGGAAAACATATCGAAGGATTTAAAAATTATTGCAATTTTTTCTTTTTACAAGATTTAGTATTAGATGATTACACAGGAATAAACTTTTTTATAGATTTTAAAGAATTTGAAAATAATCCTTTCCCAAAATCTGAAAAGCAATATTTACTTTTTGTAAATAGGGCGACAAATTTTATTAAATGTAGAAATAAACGAATGCTGGAATACATTAAAAATAATATTGATAATGTTTATGATTAAAAAGCCCAACTTCGTCTAACAAAGTGTATACGCTGCGCCGCCAGTAGGCGGCTCGGGCTACACGGACGATGAGCGCAAGTGACCCGTTCTCTCCAGGCCGTAGCGGATTCTGGATATAAAACCGCCGAAAAAACCTATCCCCAAAACCCCAAATACCGCATTCAGGGCTTCCCCAAAGATGCCTTCCACCTCGCCTGTATTGCCCACCGTACAAGGTTCCGCAATGTTCTGCGTTCTCCCGGTATTAATATGATTGAAAAAGCCGTTCTACAGCAACGCACCGCTAACCGCCGCCCAGGGCAGTTATATTGCAAAACAGGAAGCCGTTTTACAATAGCATACTCAGAAAGAATGAGGCTCCCCGCCCTGAAGGGCGGGGTATTCGACCCCCCGGCGAATAAACCTCAGGAATATGCAAAAGCGAGAAAAATTCCTAAAAAAGTGAAAAATATTTTTTAGTATATCATTCAATGATAGAGTGAAGTGGGTATAGTGAGTGTAAACAAGGAGATCGCGTAAATGAATATTTCACAGCTATTAACTGCCCTAGCAAAGAGCGCAGAAAAAGAAAAACCCGAAGATGAAGCCGCAAAAATGTTCCGCGGTTCCCCTGTCGCTGGAAATGGGCTACGGCCTTATCCCCCTGGTGGATAAGGAAAATGGCGGGAAACTGCTTGACTGTATCCAGCGGATAGGCCATGTGTCCGCGCTGGATTTGGGTCTTGTGTTCCCCATGATACGGATCATTGATAATATGCGCCTTGAGCCGGCAGAATATTGCATCAAGATAAAAGGCGTTGACGTGGGTAGGGGCAAGATCCGTATGGGCTACTATATGTGCATCAACCCCGGCGACATCAGGGATGAGTTTTCCGGAGAAAAAACCACAGATCCGACTTTCGGTCTGCCCGCGCTCTGGATAGGCGAAGACCAACGTGACGAGGCCGAGCGCGCGGGGTATACAGTTATTGATCCGCCGTTGATTATCGCCCTTCATCTGGGAGAAATCGTCAAACGCCACGTTGCGGAAATTTTCTGACGACAGGAAAATCTTCCTCGGCGTGGGAACTGTCGGAACTTTCGGTGTTAAAAAATGATTTTATGTGCGGTATGGCTGCGGAAAGGCTTATACAAAAGTATGGGGTTCTTTATGCAGAGCATTATACGATACAAGATGATGCCGCATTGGCAAAAATAGCTGTATAAAACAGGTCAAAATTGGAGGTTTTTATGAAGATTGTGAGTTGGAATTGCAGTTTTGAGAATGGCGGGTTCACAGATGCTAAATTTAAAGAGATTAATGAAAAACTGTCTCAAGATGGGATGAAAAAATTTACTCTTAAAACAGTTTTAAAAACATTTTTTATCCTTGTATATGAAATTGTTAAAATATTGAGTGATAATTTGTTTTTGTTTTGCGGTATAGGCTATATTGTAATATCTGTTTTTTCCGTATCTAAAATATTGGATATTAATTTGCTTTTGCTTTGCTGTATGTGCTTTATTGCATTATATGTTCTTTATTTATCCTTGGTAACTATTATGAGAAATATTTCATGCTATGCGGAGATGGTCGCACGAAAAACATTGAATTATTTACATGACCACTTTTTGAGCTGTGCCTTTTTTCTCTTTCATTTTGATCTCCTTAAAAAATAGGCGCGTTAGCGCTGATGTAAGATCGGAAGTGTTACAACGTAACACGAAACTCCTTTACGTCTTTATAATTACAATCTATACTGCGTAAAATAGAAAAGCCATTAACAGGGGATAAAAAATTTATAACATTTTGTTATTTTGCTCCCCCCAAGCTCCCAAAAGGAATATTGAGGCTCTTTTCCAAATCAAGCATTGCCGCTAACAGGTTGTACTGTTCCTGCCGCAGCCGGTTTTCGGCTTCCGAAAGACTGTCGGCGGCACTCCGTAACTGCTGTAAATCAGCCGAGCCTTGCCGGTACGCTTGCGTCCACATGGTGTAGGTTTCACGGGCAAGGTCGACGTTTAGGGAAATGGCTTGAATACTTTCGATGGATTGTTCCATTAGCCGCATATTTTGCCGAATTTGCGTATCCTGATTTCTGATAGCTTCGGTAATCTGGCTCCGGTACAGGGCAAGGCTGTCATCAACTGCGGCTATCTGGTTCTTTGTTTTTGAACCGGGGAGAAAATTGTCAAGCTGGATACTGACGCCTACCGAAAAGGAACCGGTACTGTCGGCCCAGGTATCGTTGGCATAAGCGGGGTTCCCGGTCCACGACAGGCGCAGACTGGGAATGTATGACTGATTCCACAGCGTTTTCCGCTGGGCTTCCAGCGCTTCCAGCGATTTTTTCAATGAGGAGATGCTCAAACTTTCTTGCCGGTCAGCAGCGATAAGTTCCGGCGGCGAAGGCAGTTCCAGCGATCCATTAAGCTGTATCGTTTCTTTCGGGTCTATGCCAAGGACAAGGGCGAAATTTTCAAGGGCGTTGTTCAAAGCGGTTTCGGCGCTCCGCTTTGCGGGCCGTAAGTTTTCCAGGTCTACCCGTGCGGAAAGCTCGTCAAGCCGGGACGACTGGCCTACCCGTGCCTTGGCGGCGGCTTCCTCATGCCTCGCCTGGGCGCTGGTTATGTTCCGGTCCGCCAATTCCACATTGGATTTGAGCAATACTATTTGATAAAAAGATTTTCGCACCTGTAGTTCAAGTTCCTGTTTTGCCGCTTCGTAAGAAAGCAGCCCCGCCTCGTAATCCGCTTTGGTTCTCCGTATCTCGGTAACGATAGCGGGGGAAAGGCTGAGGGAAGCCGAAAGGGAAACGCCGGGGGCCCATTCTTCTCTGGCTGGCGGCAGGTCTCCGGTAATGGATGTGCCCCGGCTATAGGTCGCCCCGGCGCTTACCGAGGGGATAAGGCTGTTCCATGCCGTCCCCGCTTCCCGCTTTTTGCCCCCGGTCTCAATTCTCGTCCGGTCCAGGCTGAGGTTCTGTTTCAGCGCGAGGGCTACCGCTTCATCCGCCGTCAGGACCGTTTCGGCCCCGATGGAGTGAAGGGCCGCAAGCATTATGGCGGCTATGATAAGTAATTTCGTCTTCATGGAATACAACATATTCTCTATTCGGAGTGAAAGCCATTAACAGGGGATAAAAAATTTATAACATTTTGTTATAATACAGGTTTCCGCTTGCCCTATCCGGCTTTCATACCATACACTCTGTAACGAGGGCAAGAAGTATGCAGGGAAAAATTTTAATCATAGAGGACGAGCGGGAACTGGCGGACATTGTTTTTCTATATTTATCCAGAGACGGTTTTGAGCCCCGCATCGCCGAGAACGCCGAAACAGGGCTTGCTGTTGCCGGGGAATGGAAGCCGGAACTGGTGATTTTGGATATTAATCTGCCCGGCATGGACGGTTTTGAATTCCTGCAACAGTTCAGACGGACGAGCAGCACTCCGGTGTTGATTGTGTCGGCCAGGTCAAGCGACGAGGATCAGATAAATGGTTTGGGAAGCGGGGCGGACGAATATATTTCCAAGCCCTTTTCTCCCAAGGTGCTGGTGGCCAGAGTGAGGGCTGTCTTTCGTCGGGCGCGGAATTACGATGAAAAGGAAGCGGCGAATCTGTTCCGTTTCGGCCCCTTTTTGCTGGATTATGACGCCTGCCTCCTGAAAAAAGGGGATCAGCGGATACCCCTTTCCGCCAAGGAATTCGGCTGCCTTGCGTTTCTGACCAGGAATCCGGGAAAGCCGCTGGATGTGGAAACCATTTATGCGGGTGTCTGGAAAAATACCTACGGCGACCTTACTACCGTGGCGGTGTATGTCCAGCGGCTGCGGAAGAAGATCGAAGACGACCCGGTAAATCCTACCTATATAGAAACCGTGCACAGCATGGGGTACCGTTTTAACAATCCGGAGCAAAAAAAAGCATGAAAATAAAAACGCAGTTTCACCTTTTGATAGCCGGTATTCTCATTGTCCCGCTGCTCTTCATCATAGGGGGGGCGATATATGTCCAAATCACCCGGCAGCAGGAAAGTGCGGAAATAGCGGTTTATGAGGATATTGCCGCCATGCTGGATGAACAGATGGATTTTAATGACCGGGAAGCATTTTCCCATTTTATATACCGGTTAAGCAGGTTTGCGGACATTGCGGTGTTTCGCAGTGATTTTCTCGTGCTTCATTCCACTATTCCCGATTTTACCGCAGGCGATTCCGTGCCATCCGAAAAAATATTCTCGCTTCTTCTGGAGGAAGATCCGCAATATGCCTACAGTTTTGAAGCCCCTGGCTGGCTGAACAATCACGGCTATATCCTTATCAGAAGGGGCGGGGAATTGCCCCAAGGCTTTCCGCTAGGGCCTTTGTTTCTTCCGGTAATTATAGTGTCCGCTCTTTTCCTGATGTTGATCATCTTTGCGATTGCCATGTCCCTGCTTATCGCCCGTTCAATCACCAAATCGGTGCTGATCCTTGAGAACGCCACACGGCGTATAGCGGAAGGCGAACTGGACCTTGCGGTGGACATTAGAGGGAGCAACGAGATAACGTCCCTTACCAATTCACTCAACCGAATGAGAAACGCCTTGAAGGAAGAAGAACTGCGGCGTTCACGCTTTATCATGGGAGTTACCCACGACCTCAAAACACCTTTGGCTTTAATCAAGGCGTACACCGAGGCAATAGAGGACGGCATCACCGAAGATCCCGCCACCCATACCAGCGCCACGGAAATAATTTCCGCAAAGGCGGATCAGCTTGAGAGTATGATAAACGATCTATTGGAATTTGTACGCATGGACACAGGGGAATGGCGGGGCAAATTACAGAAAGTAACCATTGCCGCTTTTCTGCGGAATACTGTAAAGGCGTTTTCCGCTGACGCCGAACTACTCCGTCATGAATTCAATAATGAAATCGCGCTGCCTAAAAATCTCTGTATCCCCATGGACGAAAGCCTTGCCCTCCGTGCGCTGGAAAATCTGGTGAACAACGCCATCCGTTATACGCCTGACGGTTCGGTCATCAGTCTTAACGCCGGTATTGTTGGAAAAACTATACAAATAACGGTAAGCGATAACGGTCCGGGCATCGACAAAGCCGATCTGCCCCATATTTTTGAACTGTTTTACCGGGGAACTTCTTCCCGCCGGGAACAGGGCATGGGCCTGGGGCTTGCGGTGGTAAAATGGGTTGTTGATTCCCACAACTGGACAATAGAGGCGCATTCGGAGCGGGAAGGAAAAACCGGAACTTGTTTCTGCATTACCGTTCCGTTGGAGGCATGAACACGCCATCCGGGAAATTTATAGAATGTTTATATCCTCAAAGGAGAGCAAAACAGTATGGAAATTACCATAGACGCGGTTATGAAAACGATACAAAAAGACGATGATACGTTTTTTGAACTGCTAAAACCGATAATTGAGGGACCAAAAAAATATATGTCCTATTGTAGTTCCGCCCTGAATGTGATTGAAACAAAATTGAAGGTTCTCAATGATGAATTTTCGTTTGCCCATGAAAGAAACCCCATTGATACTATTGAGAAACGGATAAAGGACGCTGACAGTCTGCGAAAAAAACTGCGCCGTATGGGATTCAAGCCTCCCGGCAATACACAGACAGACCTGCGTCAAATAGAAAAATTTATTGAAGAAAATATTCACGACATTGCCGGTATCCGGGTTATATGTCCGTTTATTGACGATGTATATATGCTTGCTGACTGCCTCGCAAGACAAGACGATATTAAACCTTTGGAAAGGAAAGATTATATCGCAAGGCCGAAAGAAAGCGGCTACCGCAGTCTGCATTTAATCATTGAAACGCCGATATTTCTGCAAAACGAAAAAAGATATGTAAAAGTAGAAATACAGTTACGGACTATCGCAATGGATTTTTGGGCGAATCTGGAGCATAGGCTTCAGTATAAAAAAAATATAGACCTCGAAACCGCAAAAAGGATATCGGCTGAATTGTTCGAATGCGCTGAAACCAGCGCAAGACTTGACTTAAAAATGCAAAGCATTCGGGATGGTATTGACCATAACTCGTTTGAAACAGAACGGGAGAAAACAGCATGAAATATACAGGCACTCAACTTATGGAAACCGCTCCCGTGGGGTCGGCTATTATTCGCCTGGCACTGCCGATGGTTGCGGCAATGCTCGCCCAGGCGGTTTACAACATGACCGATATGTTCTTTATCGGCAAGACCGGGGACCCAAATATGGTGGCGGCGGTTTCTTTGGCGTTCCCTTTGTTTATGCTTTCGCAAGCCTTGGGCAACGTATTTGCCACCGGCGGATCGAGTTACATTTCCCGAATGCTCGGATCGAAAAGGAACGATGAGGCCCGTATAACATCATCAGTGTCATTTTATTCTGCCCTTGGTATTGGGATTCTATTAACCGGTGCCCTCTGGATTTTCAAAACACCGGTGCTGCATCTTATCGGCGCAAGTGAAGGAACCTTCGCTTATACCAACGATTATTTTTCGGTGGTAGTGCTTTTTATTCCGGTTGCAGCGGCAGGAGCGGTGTTGAGCGGGCAAATGCGCAGCGAGGGCGCAACTGATAAGGCGATGACGCTTCAACTTATCGGCATTGTACTTAACATCATTCTTGATCCTATTTTTATCTTGTGGTATAACATGGGAACGGCTGGGGCGGCATGGGCGACCGTTGCGGGACAAGCCGCATCATTTGCCTACGGAGTTTGCTACTTCCTCTCAAAAAAAACAATACTGTCTATAAAACCTGTTGATTACAGGCCAAATAACACGATGCTGTTTCAAGTGTTATCTATCGGCATACCAGCGGGATTAAGCAATGTTATTATGAGTGTTTCAAACATACTGGGAAACCGTATTGCAGCAAGTTACGGTGATTTTGTCGTTGCGGGTATCGGTGTTCAGATGCGGATTGCCAGTTTGTATTTCATGCTGGTCTTCGCGCTTGTTCAGGGCTTTCAGCCTTTTGCCGGATTTAATTACGGCGCAAAAAATTATGACCGTCTCCGTCATGGATTCAAACTGACAATAATATATGCGACTATGCTTTGTATTGCGGGAAGCATTATTCTCCGTCTGTTTGGTGATATGTTTATCAGGTTTTTTATCAATGACATAAAAACCATTGAAGCCGGAACAGCGATAATGCATACGTTTGTCTGGGGGCTGCCGTTTATCGGATCGCAGATAACGCTAATGGTCTCGTTTCAGTCTTTTGGCAAATCGCTTCAGGCAATGGTTATTTCTATGGGACGGCAACTTCTGTTTTATGTTCCATTGCTTTACCTGTTAAATCATATCTTTGGTTTTAATGGTTTTATCTGGGCGCAGCCCGCCGCCGATATTCTGACAACTGGAATAGCGGTTTTATTAAGCCGCCCACTGTTCAAAATAATGCGGGGGGAGTGAATACAAACGGCAGGTGGTGCATAATAGAAAAAATTTATATCTTTTTCCGTTATACCGGCAATACCGCCGCTTCCCGCCAATTAGCCGGAAACCCCATACTCTTAATCAGTTCTATTTTTGGGAAAACGGCGTTATCCGGGTGGTTTTGAATAAGCCCTTCCAATGCGCGAAAGAACAGGGAAAAATTGGCATCTCCCAGAAGATACCGGAGCGCAATGACCGCGGCGAACAAGTCTTGTTTTCCATAGGCGCAGTCGCCGTTTGCCAGGCGGGGTACGCCAAGCTCCCTGTGAAGCCGCAAATAGGGCAGTTTGCCCTTGTTCACCATGTAGTTATACAGCCGGTCGTTATGGGCGCAGGTATTACGGAACAACACCAATAAACTGATAATAGCGGATAACTGCGGCGTACTGGTTAAATGGGAATAATTTTTGCTGATTTTTGTCTGTAATGGCATGGGAAGCATATCCAACATTTTTGACACATTGCCAAAAGTCAGCTTCCGCATTAAAACCCACAGGGGAATATTCTCATGGTTTACGATGTAGTGGTTCAGGCTAACCGCATTAAAATTGGTGGTAATAACCCGGTTGATTTCACCTAACAGTCTGAATATTTCAGGCGCTTTCTTGGGGTCCTGGTAATCATAGTTATACAGGCTGGTATAGGCGTCGATTGAATTACCGTGTTCTTCGCTGAAATAGTAGGATATATGGGATTTGATTTTTTGCTCCACTTTCAGAAGGTATTTAAAAAACAACTCCCGCAGGGCTTCATCAAAATAATACAGGTTTTCAATGTCTTCAAAGGTGGCGCCGGTTTTATAACATCCAGCAGCGTTTCCTTTGAAGGGAGTTTTATAGCCGTTGATAAGGGAGAAATAGCCTGTCTGCGTCAGGATTTCTATGGCGTGGGGTTCATCGGGTATGGCAAGGCCCTTTTCGTCCCGGAGTTTGTGTATTTGCTGTTCATAGGTTAAAAAAGGCTTCTTTTCCGGC
>BNVB01000029.1 GCA_025997795.1 Spirochaetia bacterium
TATTTCCAGAAAGTGGACAATGCCTATTAGGGATTGGGGGGCTGCCCTCAATCAATTTGCAATCATTTATGGGGAAGATAGAGTCCCCCTATGATTTACCGTTTACACTAAAATTTTTACAGGCTCCATCGCTGCCCGCAGTACTCTCTGCGATAGCCTCGTTATGCGCCGTGCCGTTCTATTTCTGATTTACATTCCATTATAAAATAATAAATATTTTTTACTCTTGTTATTATTTCATCATTTTTACTTAAAGTTATATTCCCCTTGTAACTATTAATATAGGCTATTGAATTTTCATCATTATTTTGAATATTATATTTTTTGCATAAATATAAGGTTGATAATTCTGCTACTACTTCATTGCTATTTTTATCTGTATTATCATTTTGGCCGAGAAGATAATCTATTGCATGAGACAATTCATGTAAATACACACATGGCAAGTCTGTTCTAAGTGTAATTGTCATATTTTTACTACTAAATGATCCATAATTTTCATTTGATTTTAATTTTGTAACAGTAATATTTAAAAACTGTGCAATTTCTATTAATGGTAAATTATTTATATCAAAATCATTATATTTCTTTATTGCATCACTTGGATTTATTGTTACATTTTTATTTAGTATTTTTGGTTCATAAATAAAATCTATTATATTTCTCGTTCCATTTTGATTTTCTTTAAAAACAGCTACTTTAATATATTCTGCATCTGAAAATATAAAGTCTTGTTTATATTCATTATTAACACTAAAATTTATCTCCTTTATTATTTTTTCTAATAAAATATCTTTATTAGCGGCGGCATTTACTTTATTTGTTATATATTCTAATAAAGTAATTTTTTTATATTCTGATATCCAAATATCATTTTCACTATTTGTAGCAGCAAAATTTTTATAATTATAAATAAGTTCATAATAATCTAAATTCATATTCCCTCCCTGCTCCGTTTCTGCATTTCGTTTATGGTATCTTTCCAGTCCTTAATCAGTTCGGGCGGCCCAAGGGGTTTGGCATTGCTGCCGCGGGACAATACCCATTCCAGAACCTTTTCGTATTGGGTACTGGTAAAATCCACGGTAACGGAATACGAGCATTTCCTCCGCCGTGGCCTCGCTGGTCTCATAGGTTTCCGCGAGAATCCGGGTATTGGGGTACGCTCCCGAGGCTATCTGCCGGTCGATGAAGTAAATCCGGGGCAGAGCGGTCCTGGGCAAGGTTGCCCTTGGCAATTCTTTTCTTGTTCTCATAGCGTAGAGTATATCACATCGGTCTATCACTGGATGAGGTACCGGGCAGAAATTTCGGTTTTGGGGGTCATTTTTACCGTTGTTTATTTGCAGAAATCCCGCCGGTATGCGGTATATTACCGTGAACATCATGGGGCAGCAAATCAATATGCCGTCCATCCAGACGTTCATGCCAAACATATTGGTTGTCGTTAATCCAACTGCGGACTACTGCCTCGCTTGTCCCCAGCTTTCCTGCAAGAATTTTATCCGCAAGCGGCATTGTGCCGGAACTTCCATAGCGGGTGTCAAGATATTTGTCCAATTTTACCGTTGCTAAAGCAAAAGGCGCAAAATCCGGTTCGCCGTTTATAAAAGACACGCCTATTGATCCCATAACAAGACGATTCAGGTTGAATTTTACAGAACCGATTTTAATTGCCGAAATACCCGGCAAATCAATTGTCTTTTTTATATGCAGCATAATAAGTTCCCTGAACGTATACGGGTGATACGGGTCGTTTGCAGCTTCGGGAACACAATTCATATCGGGAAACCAGACCGAATTACCCGGTGAATTTGGGTTTTCCCACCGGCCATTATTGATTGGTATGTGCGGGTAAGCCATTTCTTTAGTTTTACTGTTTGGCCCATGAACACTTACCGCCACGGCCGCACTGCCTGTCCATGGGGCGGGTCCCGCCGTTTGTTACGGTGTTACCGCATTTGCTGCAACGCCATGTAGCAAATCCGCCGGGGGCGGCGACCTTTGCCCAGGTGTGATTTCCACCCCTTCCGCAGCCGCTTGAAAGCGGCTTAACTGCGCTCATTGTTGTTCTTCCACATTTTGAACATTGCCATGAACCTACTGCCATGTTATGTTTTCTCCTTATATGAACAAAGATACCTCACTGCTTGAGGCGGGGTTATTCATTAGGTATTAGCCCTAAATACATAAAACAACACTTCCCATACAGTCATATGTAAGGCAAGTTGGGATATAATCTGCTTTGTTATTATGATAAAAAGTCCGTAGCATACAGCAAACAGGACAATATTCAGAAATAAGCCTTGGATTATATATTTCTTTATCAGCGGATAAAAATCTCTGGCAACTTTGTCTTCAATTTCGGCAGGAGATTGGACAAGGTCAAACAAGGACGCAAGCTTATGGGCGGTTTGTGCCAATTCCGGAACTTTATCCGTGTAATAAAGGCGACAAACTGTTTTTATTGTCGTTTTTATTGCCGCCTCTAATGTCCGTTGTTTAGCAAGACTGCTGAAAAAACAGGGAAGCGAAAACGAAATGACCTTATAATATGGCTTAACCACCGTTAATAAAAACCGGCTCAGGTTTAAGACTGCCCTGGCGAGTAATATAAGATTGAGTGCCGACAGAATGAAAAGTGTTTTCCCCTGTAGTTGGCCGGTAAATACTGCGCTTAAAACCAACAGTACGAGGGTTGCGGTGTTTAGTGCCGCCGTTACTATGGTCCGCTTCCGGCTGATCTGGCAGAGTTTTTCAAGCTCTGTTTTAGCGTAATACTGACCTGCTTTGGAGGCAATATCGATAGCAGTATCAGTGAGGGAGCGGAAAAATTTAGGCTTATCTTTTCTCCGAGTATTTTGACTCTCCACAACATCTCCTTTATAAATTTCTTTAAATATCTGCGGTTGCCTCTTCATCTTTCTGTTCTTTAAGTTTACCCTTAATCTTTTTCGCAATATCCTTTTTTTCTTCTTCCGATAAAGGTATACTCTTCGAAGTATGGCCCATCTCTTTGTTTGACAAAATAATGTCATTAATGGCAGTTTCTAGCACCTTATGAGTAATAGTACCAGTTTGTCCCTCATTAATAGCGGTTACAATCGCTGCTTTTACTATTGCGTTTTTAATGTCACGGCCACAAACATCCTCAATTTCCGATAGTTTTTCAACATCAACATCTGTGGAAAGCGGCAATGTTGCAAGTAGCATCTTCTCCCAAAGTTTATGACGTAATTCTTTCTCCGGTTTTTTAAACTTAATACTCCTGATACGTGTTTTAAACGCCCCGTCATAATTTTCAGCAAGATTTGTCGCAAATATCACAATACCGCTGAATTTCTCGATTTCAATCAACAGTTGGCTTCGCATTGAATTTATCGCCTGTTCTGATCCCTGTGTTACATTGGTCAGCCGCTTAGAGAGCAAACTGTCTGCTTCATCAATAAATAATACCGCATCATTGTCGATTGCAAACTGAAATAGTTTTTTTACATTTTTTGGACCATCACCATGATACTTGCTTTCAATTTCGGCATAACTTGCCAGAATAATCTTCTTTCCCATAACTTTGGCAAGAGCATGGGCCGCCATTGTCTTCCCGGTGCCGGAATCCCCATGAAAATTGAGCGCGAGTTTTGGTGATGGTTCTATTTTTTTCAAGCCCCATGTTTCATATACCAAATCACGCACCATTTCAAATTTGATTGAGTATTGTAATTCATCAATAATTTTATCTTCAAGCACTACTTGATCAAAAGTAAACTGCGGTTCTTGCAGCGTAATAGTGGTATTTTCCTCTTTGTTTTCCGATTCTTTGGCCTCAAGTTTCGCAGAAGTATCGGGACTCTTTTTTTCCCCTTTTTGCTCCTGAATTGTCGTACCGGGTTTTTCAATATGGTATCGCAGGGAGAGCATATCATTAACAGTATTTGAGATGCGTGAGAGTAATATACTCCTTTCCACTTCATTCGGCATATCGGGAAGATTGCCTATTACTGTTTTCATTTACATTATACTCCGTTTACTAGATTTATAGCCAATTAATCTGTCAAGTTATAGACCAGCTTTTTCTTTCGCCCAAATTCCGCTTTAAGTTCAGGATCCAGTTCCTCCCCTTCCCAGGTATTGCTTTCAAGCTCTTCACCCTCACTGTCAAAAATACCCGTAACTATACGAAAGTTTCCAGAATCAAGCTTTTCCTTAATAAGCTGGCAGATTTTAGCATCCGGATGTCTATTTCTTGCACTATCAACCCAACTCATAATAGCGTCATAGGTTATTTCCGCAAGATACACAACCGTCGAGGCTATCGCAAAGGCGGTAAGCATAGATCCCATTTGGTAAACAATGAATCCCAGAACTCCCATATCATCAAGCAAACCGGCAACGGGTATAAAGTCAGGTATCAGATCAATCGGGCTTACCAAATATACCAAACCGGCCAGTGGGAGAACTTTTTTTGTCCATGGCACCTTATCACTTCGAACATATGCCCATAAAGACTGCACCTTGTCCCAAATCTTTGCTATTGGCCCGGTGTTTTTTCCATTAAGTCCGTCAGCAACGTACTGCGTCTTTTCTTCAAATGAATCTTCATCCTGAATATCACCTTGGAACTTTTTCAGGAATTCATTGTCTTCCGGGGCCACATCACCATTTCGCTTTGCCATAACATTGTTTCTTCTTTTAGTTGTAGAGGACTAATTCCTCTTTGCTGTGAATCTCTGCAACCTTCTCGTCAACACTTTTAGCATGCGTTTTTTCAGCATCAAGTAATTCCCCTGTTCTTGTGTTGAATATTCCCTGTACGGTTCCGTATTGTCCGCTTTCCCATTTTTCTTTCAGGGTAAACGCTATATTGTCTTTATCAGATTGTTTAAGATTTTGCCGTGATCTAAACCATTCGATAATCCTATCCCAATTGAGCACTGCAATCACAATTACAGCCACTGATGCTGCTACAGCAAGAATTGCCAAAACCAATGGTAACATAAAAATCTCCTTAATTCACAATTATCAAATCATTTGTTTTAAACACACCAAGAAGCTCATCGTCAAACCTGGCGACTTTTATCTTTCTTCCCAATGGTTTACCTGAATCTGTACAGACAAGATTATTATCTTTATCCAGAAATACCTGAATAAGATAATTTTTCTCGCTTTCGATGACCTTCAACATTGCCCCCTTGGCAATGCTTTTATTGTCACTTTTGTGGGCAATGAAATATTTCATGACATCCGTATAAGAGAGCAACTCCACCGTAGTGAATTTTTCAAAGAGAGCTCTCAATCTGTCTTGTAGCCTTTCCATTGGGTTTTCACCCTGTTCATTTCCCGGTTTTTGAGGGTCAGCATCTTTTCCGCTTTTTAGTACGAAAATCCTCAATACTACAAGGACAGCAATCACTAAAACAATTCCGAGTATTACAGTCATGTTGATACCTCCTTACCCCACAATTATCAAATCTGATTTCTTAAAAGCATTGCGCAGTTCAGTATCCAGACCGGTTACCGTCAATCTACGCCCGAATGGAACACCTGAGGAATCGGAAACAAGTTCATTTTTCTTGTCCAGAAATACCTGTACGATGGAAACATATCCGTTGGGCAATTCCTCTTTGAGCATTGCCCCCTTAACAATGGCTTTGTTATCGTTTTTATGGGCGATAAAAAATTTCATTGCTTCGTCATAGGATAATGCCTTCTCGATGGTTTCGGCTTTTATTTTAGCCCACACTTTTTTTAACTCATCGGCAATATCCTTGAAAGCAGAGAAATCAATGTCTTTCAAGGTTCCAAGCCCCTTATTAAGAAACTCCCAGGCTGCATCGACAAAACTGTCAGAATCCTTCATCACATATCCTCCTATATTTCTTTTTTGCCGCTTCAATGCTCTCGGCAATCTCTTCCCTAAGTTCCTCACCTGTCGCAAGCGCCAATGCCGTCACATAATCGGCGATTGCCTTGTCGTATTCGCCTAACATACCGTACATTTTCCCGCGCTTCCGAAAAGCCTCTTTGAAATTGGAATCAACCTTGGTGTGGTAAAACACGTCAGCCGCATCAATATATTCAGGCAGAAGGCGGATCACCTCGGTAAAATCTTTAATTGCTTCATCAAACTGCTCTATTGCAGAAAGCACCTCGCCCCGGCGGTAAAACGCCCCAACGTAGTCAGGATATTGCCGGATTGCTTCGGTATAGTCCGCTATTGCAGAATCGTAGTCTTCCTTATTGAAATACGCATCGCCCCGAAAACAATACGATTCGGCTGATTCGGGGTTTAATTCGATACGTTTGGTATGATCCGCTATGGCTTTATCATAATCTTTAAAGTGGTAGTAAACTTCGGCACGGTCACCATACACATCGGCATTGTTAGGGCTAAGGCGGATGGATTTTGTAAACGCCTCTAATGCGTTCCCGTAATTATCCTGCTTAAGAAAAGCAAGTCCTTTTTTATAGGATCGTGCCGCTGTCTTCGAAACTCTCACTTTACGGGCTCCTTATCCCCATATTTACTAGCCTCGGTCTGTCACCAGATGAGGGATCGTCTGAAAATTTCCAAAATGAGGAAAAATAATAAATGGAAGTAAAGAAACTACTATACAGATATGGGGGGGGGGGGGGGTAAATACATTTTTTTCAGCGTTTTCCCGCTATATGCAAAAAACGGCAACCGCACCCTGCCAAAAATCACTAGCAAGAACCGTGCCAAGTTAGTCTGTTTTTCAAAATTTTCGCAAAATTCTTTCATTTGCTTATTATGCTACCACAAGCCGTCGGATTCGGCAACACAGGGGCCGCAACAGTGTTTCGGCGCTAGTTGCTTTTCGGGCCGCTTTCGTATGCAATTTATTTCTTCGAGCTTACGGTAATACGGCGGATAAACTGATCGGGCGTTACCGCTTCAATGGACGAAGAAGAAAAATCGGCGGGATTGCGGGTAACAATATAATCCACCGCAAGACGTTCACCGGCGGCATATTGGACCGCGTCCTCAAAATCACTCCAATCAAGAGCAATGGCCCGGTGGATTTCAGCGCTGCTGACCGTTGCGGCACCAACATTGAGCAGCAGATTTTTCAAGAGTTCCATTGCGGCTTTTTTGCTGCCTGTTTGCTTTCGGGAAATGTAGTAAATATCGGTAATCGCGGATGCCGAAACAAAAATCCCGACACCCAATGTAGACAAGCCCAGAACATTGGCGGCGGCGGCGTAAAAAGGCTGGCGCTCCAGCAGCGCGTCAAGGGCAACATTGGTATCTATCAGGATGTTCATATACCATATTTTTCCGTAAGCCGCATTTCCCGAATATCCTTCATGGTAATATCAGGGGGAAGGCCGGCGCCTTTAAGCGCTCCCACAATCGCCTGTACCTTCGGCGATTGTGCCGCCGCCTCAATCTGCGCCATTGTAAAGTGAGGAAGGGCAGCGGGCTTTTCCGCTCTTGGAGCGGCGGCCTCGCCATCTGGCGTTCCTTTCCCGCTCTTTTGCTTCAAATATCCCACAAAATCCAGAACCTCCGCCGCAAGATTGGGCGGAAGGGACTGGATTTCCTCTAATAAAACCGCTGTATCGCTCATGTCCGCCTCTTGCATACAGGATACTGCAAATCTTATGCCGGAACAAGGAGATTATTCGAGGACCAATATGCCTAAGGCCCTCCGCTAACGAAACTCCCTCCACATCCAGGCCTCCTTTGAAACACTCAATACCCCGCCGGGACACACAAACAGTTCCGGCCGTATGGTGACGGGGATTTGTACCGTTTCTCCCACTTCCCAGGATTCCGGCGGACGGAAGGGAGAACCGGCCAGCCAGGGGCCGTTATGGGGAATGGGTACCGCCATGGGGGTGGTTTCGGCTTTTAGCAGGGTTTTTCTAAAACCGGAGGCGCTTGTTTTTTCGGCAATGGACTTCCAGTCAGCCAGCCAGGGGTCTGCCCGGAGTTCCTCCGGCGCTTCTTCCCGCAAAAGGGTACGGAACCGGGGCCAGTCAAAGTATACCGGGGTTCTAAGCGGATTTTCGGTATTCCGGGCCCGGGCCAGTTCCCGGTAAAAAACCGCAGCGGCCCCGGCCTCCCAGCTAAGGGTAACGGTACCTCCCCGGGCATCAAAGGGGAAAATTGCCCCGGCGGGGTAAAAAAGACCCGGCGGTATATCCTTTTCCGGCCAGTAGGGCCAGGCCAGGATGGGGCTGGCCCATAACTCCGGCAGGGAAACCCTGGCCCAGGAGGAGACATCGGCTTCCTGTTGTGTGCCTCCGGCATCGTACCATTCCAAATGCCAGCTGGGAGGACCCAAAATTTCCTGCCGGAGAAGGGGCGGAGCGGGAAAACGCAGCTCATACGTTTCCGGCAGGGCCCCGCAGGAAAAAAGGCTTACAAGGACAAAAATCAGCATACAAAAGAGTGGTGTTTTCATACCTTTAATAAGGGTTATGCCGTGTTTCTTGCTTTAATGAATTGCCAAAAAGAGCGAATTATTCCATACTAAAAGCCGATAAATAACCATGGATCGCGCGGAATACCAAAAAGCCCTGGAACAGGCCCTCCTTGCCCGGGCTGTTTGGCTGGAAAAAACTGAATTCCCCAAATTTAAGGAAGAGTTTAGAACCTTCCACACGTCCTTTGAAGCGCTCTATAAACTGCTCATCCAGAAAAAGCTTATTAACGAGGACCCCTACAAACAGGAAGCCAAAATGGGAGAAATAAAGATACCCAAATCTTTTTCTCCCGAAGGCGACCGGATGGATCAGCTTACTATGAATCTTTCCGCCTACGATAATCAGTTGGATTTTCTGGTTAACTTTTTTCAGTTCAGCTTAGACTTTTTAAGCCTGGATAATATCAAACGTATCCTGGCCCTGGTTAAGTACATAGACTGGGCCAAGTTTAGCACCGATACCCAAAGCGCCAACACCAAGGCGGTAGTTGATGTGGTAAATATAGCCCGCTCCGGTGCGGATCCTATGTCGGTAAATGTAATAAACGATGCCCTGGGAAATTTAAACCGCTGTACCGGGCTTATTATAACGTACCTTAAACTTGCAAGCAGTTTTAACCGGGAAGCGTACAAGCTGGAACTGCGGGAAAACATTACCGGTGCCATGCACGAAGCCACGGTGGAGGGAATTAAAAAGAAATTTTCCACCGCCATGCCGGGCAAACCCTTTTACCCCGATCTGGCGGAAGAACTTGTTAAAGAAGATTACAGCCCCAGCGGGAATCAGCTGCAAAATGTCATACTTAAACAGCTGGAAGTCCCCCAGGAAAAACCCAAGGCGGTTAAAAAAGTTGTATCCTTTAAAACGACCCTTTTGGACGGCCTGTTGGTGATCAGCTCCGTTGGTACCGCCCTGGGGGATATTATTCCCCGGATGGACGAAAACAATCAGCTTTTCCAGAACCGCAAGCTGACCTTTATGGAAAAAATCAGGGAAGCTTTCCGGCAGATGCTGAACAAGGAACCGGAACCGGTTATTTACGAGATTGAATATATCGATTCGGTTAAGGGAACGACGGTTAAGGAAAAACTAAACTTTAACCTGTTCCGTGCGGATCTGGACAAGAAGCTCCGTTCCTTTGTTTCGTTAAGCAGCCGGGGAGCTTCCAAACTTGAAAACATGGAAGAAAAACAGCTTTTGGGTATTGTTGAACGGGCCATACGGGATGCCCAGAGTATCCACAAAACCTTAACGGGCCTGGATGAATACTTTAAGGCAGAGGTCCCCAAAGAAAGCCGGGATAGGGTTAAGGGAATTAGGCCCGAACTGGGGACTATCAAAAATGCCATCATTAAGGCAAACCAAAAACGGCATGAATACAGCGCCCAGCTGGAAGAAGAAGAACAGTTAAAACGGCTGGGAGTTAATCCCACTGCCTAACCCCTTGCATGAAATGCCAATTTAACCGAACATAATCCTATGAAAAAGCACATTGCGGCACTTTTTTGCCTGCTGGTACTGTTTGCCCTGCCTTCTCTTTTTGCCCAGGATCAGTCCCAGCCCCAGCCGAAGTTATTTACACTGCCCCGGGGTAACGCAGAAAGCAGGCCCAGAGCAGTGGACAGGACCGAACTTACCGTAGTACTATCCGGCGAAGGTGCGGAACTGGACTTCCGTAAATCTTACCTGGCCAGCGAAGCTCAACTCTATACCGCCCTCTACGAGGGGCTTTTTTCCTACCACCCCCTTACGTTAAGTCCGGTTCCTGCGGCTGTTGCTTCCTGGCAGCTGTCAAAGGACAAAAAGGTCTGGACCTTTACGATCCGCCAGAATGCCCGGTACTGGAACGGTGATCCGCTCCGGGCAGAAGATTTCCGTGCCGCATGGCTTTCCATGCTGGATCCCAAAAACGAAACGCCCTATTCTTCCCTCTTTGACATTATCGAAGGGGCCCGGGATTTCCGGCTGGGAAACAGCAGCGATCCCGCCCTGGTGGGAATAAAAACAGAGGGGGATAAAACCCTTATTGTTACCCTCAAAACGCCGGTGGCGTTTTTTCCCAGTATGCTCTGCCACCATTCTTTTAGTCCCATGCACCCTTCCCTGGCCGCCGCCAAAACCTGGCCGGTTTCTCCTGTTTCCAACGGCCCTTTTTATGCGGCGGAAAAAACAGCAAACAGCCTTGTGCTTGTAAAGAACGAACTCTACTGGGATGCGGGAAACGTGTCCCTTCAAAAGATAAACATCCGCTTTACCGATGATGATGAAGAATCGGCCTCCCTGTGGAATTCCGGCGAATCCCGGTGGATAGCCGGAACAATAAATCTGGATTCGTTAAGCGATCAAAGCGGCATTATGGTAAACCCCATGTTTGCCACCCACTACTACTATATCCGTTCCGTGGGTCCCTGGAAGGATTACCGGCTGCGCCGGGCCCTGGCTCTGGCGCTGCCCTGGAACACTATGCGCCAGGGATATGCCCTTGCGGCAAAAACCCTTATCTTTCCTATTTCCGGGTATCCCGAAGTTAACGGCATGGAAGAAGCCCGTACCGAAGAAGCCCGGAAACTTTTGGAAGAAGCGGGTTTTCCCAAAGGGGTTGGGCTGCCGGAACTGGTTATCCGTATTACCCCCGGCGAAGATGCGGACCGTATCGCCAAACTAATGGCCCTTTCCTGGATGGAGCTGGGCATTCCGGTTAAACTGGATGTGGTTCCCTACAACCGGTACTTTCGGGCCCTTAAGGGGGACGATTATAACATTGGCTCCACCACCTGGATTGGCGACTTTGCCGACCCCTATACGTTTTTGCAGATGTGGCGGCGGGATTCCAACCTTAACGAAGCCCGCCACGATGATGCGGACTATGAAACCTTAATGGAAAAATCCATGGGCGAAGAAGGGGAGAGCCGTTTTGAAACCCTTGCAGAGGCGGAACAGCTTCTCCTGGACCGGGGAACGGTACTGCCCCTGTTTTTCAGCCCCGCCATCAATGTGGTGGACACCGACGAAATAGAAGGATGGTTCCCCAATGCGCTGGATATTCATCCGTTTAAGTATTTCCGGTTTAAGGCCTTTAAGCCCCTGCCAAATGTGGCCTATTCACGTTTTGCTGGTCATTAAGCCGGCATCCTGAAGTTTGCGGAGTTGAACCATAAGACTGTTTTCGTCCAGCTGTACATCGGCATAGGTAATAATTTCACCCTTTTTTACATCCCGGATCATCTGGGTACTTTTATTTACCAACCCTATGGGAAGTATGTTCTGTTCCCTGGCTTCTTTGGCAGAAATAAAAGTTCCCCGGATGGTAAAACCGCCAATCCCGTCAAGTTTTTCGCCGGCCCTAAGGTCCCGTTTTGCAATGGTTCCGGTTTCAGCCACAAGACCAAAGCGGGGAACAATACTGGGCACATGATCAATACAGGCCTTGGCCACCGTCAGGGGAGTTTCCAGGCTGGTTAAATGGTAGGGCCGGTAGAGTACATAATTGGGCCCGTTACCCATGCTTAAGTAGGCAAGTTCATGGTTAATATCCGGCAGTTTTGACGCAATGATAATAAATACGCCGGGAGCGATACCGTTTATGTACTCCACGGTCCGGTAACTGGAAAGAATCCCTCCTCTCCCTTCACTTTTTAACGAAAGCAGGTCGGGCAGATCCTTAACCTGTCCCGCCGCGCCATGGGCGCCCATGGTATCAGGAAGAAAACCGGTGGCATTGGCCATGGCGGTCATTTCTACCATGGTTTTTGTGCCGTCCTTAAAAGCACAGATCATCTTGGCGCTTGCACCTTTGCGCTTTGCTTCTTCTGCTGTGGTCTCCGGCGTACAATCATAATCAATCACATTGTTTTTGCCCTTGCCGATAACCCTTACTTCAAAACCCAGGGCATCGGCAAAATCGTAGAGTTCCATCACCGCCCCGGGTTCGTCTCCGGCGCTGCCTGAATAGATAACCCCGGCATCATTGGCCATTTTGTAGAGCAGGTGACCGATACAGACATCTGCTTCTACATTGAGCATGACAATGTGTTTTTTGTTGTTAATAGCGTCCACCGCTATTTTGGCGCCTGCTTCAGGTTCACCGGTAGCATCCACAGAACAATGGATAAAACTGCATTTGGTAGCAAGTTCGTTATTGGCTGTTACCACAAATTTGCCTAATGCAAGAAGTTTGTTTCCTTCTTCTACCGTCTGGGCAGTGTCAAAATCTTTTCCCTCGCTCAAGCCCGCTTCTTTATAGGCATTTTTTGCGTTTTCCAGTACCACATCCACTACCACCGCCGGACGCATGCCCTTCATGGACATTATCTGGCTTACCAAACCCCGGCCCATTTGACCGGCGCCGACAATGCCGACATAAATGGGTTTTCCTTCTTTTTCCAACTCCGCAAGCTTGTAATTCATTCCTACCATTTCGCAAACATCCTCCGGCACATAAGCGCATTGTAATGTAGATAAATCTTATATGGATAAAAGTCTACCAGCCAAAGCTAATCAAGCAGACAAGCAGCACCGCCGCAGGAAGCAGTATAAGCCGGGTAAAGACAATGCCCGGAACCCCCGCGTTAATGGTATCTTTTTCGTTTTCGCCAAAAGCCATTCCCCGGGAAATAAATCCGCCGTTGATCCGGGCATCCACGGCAAAAAGCGCCGGCAGGGCCATAAAGGGCGTTACCAAAGCGGCGGCTATTTGTTCACCGGTAAGAAGTCCTACGGCAAGGACGATGATTAAACCCGGCCCTATAAGCGGGGAAAAGATGGGGATAAACGAAATGCCCGCCACAACGAGCGCCGCCGGAAGAGGGCCTATCAAAGCCGCCAGGTTTTCGCCAATACGATCCCCCAGACCGGTACCCAGCAGGAGAAAAAAAACCGTTAGGCCGCAAAATACCGGGACAAAAATTCTCTTGAGCGCCGTCATGCGTTTTATGAGGGGCCGCTGCCGCAGGGAAGAAAGAGATTTGTGTGCCCCTTGTACAAAACCCCGCCTTTTCGGATTATTCCGCATTGTGCCCCTCCGTTTGTGGAGGCCGTGAAAAATGTTCAAGTTTGGCCCAGTTAAGAACAGGCAGATCCGCCGCCGCTTCCCGTACCGGAGGCCGTACGAAAACAGGAGTCCGTTGGGGGTGCCGGGTTAGGTACTGTTCTACCGCCTCTATCGCCTGGATGAGGGCTCCCTGGCCGCCGGTTTCAATGCCCCGGCGGCGAAGTCTTCTTAGGGAAAGGCCCGCATATTCCTTCCGTTCTTCAAAACGGGCAAAAACCGTCCAGCCCCGCAGGGATTCTACTGCCAGGGTTTTATTCTCCCGGGAATTGTAAACCAGTATCAGGAGTTCCCCGGAACGGAACAGGCCCCGCCGCCTGCCGATACCCACAATTCCCTTGCCAAGCCACCTTTTTACCGCCCGCTGATACTGCCGTACCTGGAGGAAATATCCTAAAAGGTTTTGTAATGCCAGAAGAGTAAACACTACCAGTAGAAGAAGCACATGCTGTCCGATACAAAACCTCCCTGGACTTTATAATATTAGTGATTATAGCAAATTGTTGTGGTTATGCCTACTTTAACAAATTTCATTTTTTTGTTATACTTATATTAATGAGTAAGGCCGCAAAAGGTTTTCAGGTCGATCAGAAAGTGGTCTACCCCAGTCAGGGGGTAGGGATCATTCAGGCTATTGAAAAGAAGCTGTTTAAAAACGAAAAAGTCCCCTACTACCGTATTTATCTGGAAGTGTCGGATATGACCATCATGGTGCCGGTGGACAAGGCGGAAGGTCTGGGAATCAGATCTATAGTGGCCAAAGACGATGCCCTGCGGGCGCTGGAACTGATTGGCGAAGATTATGAACCTATCCCCTCGGACTGGAAACTGCGGTACCAGATGAACCTGGACCTCCTTAAAAAAGGCAGTATTTCCGATATTGCTGTCATTGTCCGCTCCCTCTATCACCGGAGTAAGGTCAAAGAACTGCCTATCCTGGAGCGGAAACTCTACGATTCGGCGCTCAAGCTCCTGGAGGACGAAATTTCCTATTCCCTCAAAAAAAACCGGGACGAAGTAGAAGGACTTATCTTTAGCCGCCTGGAGGCAGAGTAAGCCCTTCCATGAGCAATTCCATTGCCGCTATTATTACCGCCGCGGGTTCCTCCAGCCGTATCGGCGTTAAAAAGGAATACCGCCTGGTGGGGGACAAAACCGATATGGAGGGCAAACCCCTTACGGTATTGGGCAAAGCCGCTCTGGCTTTTGCCGCCTGTTCCCGTATTGATGCCATTGTCATCACCGTGCCCCGGGACCCCAACCTGGGCGAATTTGCCGCCAGAGACAGCCTTCCTGCACGGCTGCTCCGCCACCGGGCCAAACCCCGGTTCCTCTTTGTCCCCGGCGGTCCCACCCGGCGTTCTTCGGTACACCATGCCCTTACTCTGCTGGAAACCCACAAACCCGGTTATGTATTGATCCACGACGGCGCCCGGCCCTGGGTAGAACCGGCCCTCATAGACCGGGTAATCGACGCCATGCTGCAGCATCAGGCGGCGATTCCCCTGCTTCCCCTGACGGATACCCCCAAGGAAATAGACGAAGCGGGTATAATCCAGCGCCACCTTAGGCGGGTTCAGGTTGGAAACGCCCAGACCCCCCAGGGTTTTGCCTTTCCCGGCATACTTAAGGCCCACGAAAAAGCCGCCCGCCGGGAACATGACGAAGGCCGGGTGTATACCGACGACGCCGAAGTTTGGGGCGAATTTATCGGCCCCGTTCATGTTGTTCCCGGATCGCCGCTTAACAAAAAAATTACCTTTCCCGAGGACCTTGAAATGCTGGTAACCAACGAAAGCCAGGGTGATACCAAAGATGATCCGCGCCGGTCTGGGCCGTGACCTTCACCGCCTGACAGAAGGCCGGCCGTTTCTTCTTGCGGGGATACGGTTCCCCTTTCCCAAAGGCGAAGAAGGCCATTCGGACGGCGATGTCCTTGCCCATGCGGTAATTGACGCCCTGCTCGGCGCTTCCGCTCTGGGAGACATTGGCGAATTGTTTCCGCCCTCCGACCCGGCCTGGAAGGATGCGGACTCCATGGAATTGCTCCGCCTGGTCTGGGCGCGGGTAAAAGCTGCGGGCTGGTCGCTTGGTAACCTGGACTGCGTCGTAATTGCCGAAGCGCCCAAAATACTTCCCCGCAGGGAAGATATCCGTGCCGCTCTGGCCGCCGCTCTGGAAACGGATATAACGGCGGTGTTTGTTAAAGGCAAAACAGGGGAGGGCCTTGGCCCCGTGGGACAGGGCCTTGCGGTAGAGGCGGAAGCGCTTTGTTTACTGGAGCGGCCATGACTGGAAAAGGCGCGGTAAAAACAACAGCTTCCTTAAAGGAAATGTGTCCCGACTGGGAGAGCATTGTCGATTCCCTTAAAAAGTGGCGGAAGGATTTGCAAAAGGCAAAAACTGCCGGCATCCATTCCGCGTCCGCCGAATCGGCCAAGTCTATCGACCCTTCGGTAAGCACCATCGCGGAGCAGTATAAAAAAGATCCCCGCTTATCCTCTATAGAGATGCCCTGGGCGGTGCTGGTTTCTACTATATTAAGCCTTCGTACCAAGGACGAAGTTACCCTGCGCTGTTCCCGGGCGCTCTTGGCAAAGGCCCCGACTCCGGCAAAAATGTTTGCCCTGGATGAGGAAACTATTGCCGCCCTGGCTTACCCCGCGGGTTTTTACCGGACCAAGGCCGCCAATCTGCGAAAGATCGCCGCCATACTGCTGGATACCTACGGCGGTGTGGTTCCCGATGATCTAGACACTCTTCTGGAACTCCCCGGTGTGGGCAGAAAAACCGCCAATCTGGTTATTACCGAAGCGTACAACAAATACGGCATCTGCGTGGATATCCACGTTCACCGTATTTCCAACAGAACCGGCTGGCTCAGCTCCCGGAACCCGGAAGAAACAGAGATGATTTTAAGAAAAATTCTGCCCCGGAAATTCTGGAAAACCATAAACCCCCTCCTGGTTCTTTACGGTCAGAATGTCTGCCGGCCCATAAGCCCCTTCTGTTCCCGCTGTGTTATCGCTCCCCATTGCAGGTCCCTTAATGTTGAAACATCCCGGTAATACCGGTATAGTAGTCCCAAGGAGATCTGTTATGAAGAGACTTGTGCTTGTCTTACTGTGTGCCCTCTCTTTGGCAGGGTGCAGCAAGACCGTAGCTGAAATTTTAGGAGACCTTGGCGGAAATTCCGGCAATGCCGGTTCCGGCACTTCACGGGAAGATAACGCCGTTAAACTTAACAAAGAAATGCGGTATTACAACGATTACCTGGGCATTTCTTACAGGATTCCAAAGAACTGGTGGCTCTACGAAGTAAACGATGAAAATTTCAGCGAAACCAAGGGTGACATTACCGACGATGTTTCCATGGATATTGCCTACGGCGATTTTGGCACTTACAACTATTCCAACGTATGGCTTATGACTTTTGGTAATCTGGAGAAATCCATCACCGATAACCACCTGGGTTTTGATCTTGATGCCCGGTTTGTCAAAGGAGCGGAAAACATAACTTCTTTTATGAAGTACTTTGAAGAATTTATGCTGGAACCTACCGAAGAAGAGGACTATTCTCTTACCAATTCCGAACAGCTTACCATTAATGGAAAGGCCTTTGAACTGCGGGATTATCTGGTTGACCGGAAAGAGGACGATTACCAGATAATCACCTTAAGCTGTCAGATAAAGGAAGGATACTTCTTTAATATCATTGTAGATTACTGGCCGGAAAACAAAAAAGCAAAACAGGCAATTATCGACAGCGTTTCCAAAAGCATCGAGTTTTATTGATCTGCAAGAAACGCTAAACGCGCAATCTTTTGCGTTTATACAGAATCCGGCGGAGTTTCTTCGCCGGATTTTTTATGCCGTTCCCAATGGGGAAGGCTTTCGTCGGTTGCTTCCGGTTCACCTTCGGCGGCGCGCTGTTCCGCTTCTTCCGCCGCCCGTGCGGCGGCTTCGGCGGCCAGCTTTTCGTTCTTTGCAAGCTTCCTGTTGTACATAAAAAGACCCAGGGCGCCAAAGATAATAACATCCATAAGGATTTTTTCTTTGCCGTCAGAAAGGCCTATGCCAAAAAAATGCCGTACCAGACTGTACCCAATAAGCAGTACTCCAAGGGCAGCGGTAAAAATCATCAGCCATTTACGGGTTATTTTCATTGGTACATCCTGTGTTTATTTTTTGGATCCACGGGTATTCTCTGTCGAGGAACCCATTTCAAGGATCAGTTCTACTTCGCCCCGGCCTATTTTAAGGGACCTGGCTATTTCTTCCGCACCCCAGCCCTGGCGGGCAAGGCGTATTACATTCTCCCGGGCGGCAATGGGCGGGGCCCCGTCTCCACCGCCGGATTTTTTGCGGTCTTCCTTAAGCACCGCCTCCAGCAGTTTAAGTTCTTCCTGGGCTTCCCGGTTAAGTTCTTCAAACCGGGTTTCTGTTCTGGCAAGCCATTCCCGGGCAGTCTGCATTTTTTCAATCCGCTCTTCTATGGTTTTAAGGTTTGTATCAAGAACACCAAGCTGTTCCCCGGTTTCCCGGGCTTTTTCGCTGGCGGCTGCCAGTTCATCTATCGAAGGCCTAAGCGTATCAAGTTCGTCCTCCGTGTGGTCAATGTTGTCCCGGCATTTCCGCAGGGCCATTTCGGTTTCTTCCAGAAGCTGGAAATTCCGTTCAATGCCGCGGTTGGTTTCTTCCAGGATACGGTTTTTGTTTTCTACCCGTTGATACTTTTCTTCCGCGGCGGCCATGGCATCTTCCAGCTTTCTTAGGGATACCTGAACATCCTGGAGGGTATCGTCGGCATTGAACACATCCTTAAGCCGCTCTTCCACCCGTGCCGAAGTCTGGATCAGTTTTTCAAAGTCTTTTTCCATAATGTCCAGATGGCTCTTTTCGGTAAGGAACCGGGTCATTTTGGCGTTAACTTCGTCTTCCAGCCGCCGGACTTTAATAAACTCCGTTTCCAGCCGGGCAGCTTCTGCGCGGCGTTCCTCTATCCCCGAAAGATCGCTCCGCAGGGCTTCCATGTTCCGTTCCAGGCTGGACCGCAGTTCATCGGTCTTTTCAAAAAGCCGCGACTGGCTGGTAAATTCCTTTAGCTCACGGCGTATCTCATCGGCACCGGAAGAAAGCTGGGAAACACGGCTTTCTGTTTCGTCCAGGCCGTTCTGGATTTTTTCTTCAAAGGCATCGGCCTTAAGTTTAAGCCGTTCCAGATCGGAAAGGATCCTGCCGCTTTGTTCCCCAATGCGGGCGTTTACCTCGTCCTTAAAGGTAATCTCCAGGTTACGCCGTTCCTGTTCGGCTTCTTCTCCCAGCGCAACAAGTTTCCGGTCTAGATTGGTATGCCATTCGGTAAGGCGGCTGTCTATTTCGGTACTGCGTTTGGCCAGGTCAGCAAAAAAATCATCTTCAAAAAGCTGGAGTTTTTCGGACATATTGTCGTAGGCCCGGTTTTTAAGCACCGTAATTTCCTGTTCCAGCGCTGTCATTTCGGCCCTTAGGGCTTCCGCCGATTCGGCAAGGGAAGCTGCGGCTTTTTCCCGTTCCTGTTTTTGTTCTTCTTCAAAAAGGCCAAAGTCCCGGCGGACCCGTTCTTCCGCTGTTTCCATGGCAAGCCGGAGCTGGCTGTCCAGTTTAAGGGCATCGTCGGCCATGGTTTCAATACGTTTCCACTGCGAAGCCTGATCCTCCCGGTAATGGAGCAAACGTTCGTCCGCCCCGGCAAGTATCCGCAGCTCCGTCTCTGCCAGTTCTTCGTGCTCGCTTTTCCATTCATCCCGGCAGGATTTTACCATGGCCTGAATTTCGGCAACTTTTGCCTTGGCATTTTCGTGGTACTCCTGGAATTTTTCTTCCACGGTGCCCTGGAAACGGTGAAGCCTAACCATCGATTCTTCCCGCAGTTTAACCAGCGCCGCTTCTTCCAGTTTGTCCGATTTACTGCCCGCCCGTTCTACCGCTTCTGCCAGGGTTTTGTTGATAATCTCCACATCCCGTTCAAGGCGGGATTTCCGTTCCGCCTCGATCCGGTCCACCGCCTGCCGGTGTTCTTCCACCTGGCGTTCCACGGTTTCCGCCGCGGCCCGAAGATCCTCCACACTGCCTTCTACCCTGCCAACCAGGGTCTCCGCCGCTTTTTCCAGAGCAGCGGTATTTTCCTCTTCAAAACGCAGTTCCAGGCCGCCAAGGTCCTTTTCCAGTTCCTCCGCCTGGTGTTTCAGGCCGCCTATCTTTTTGGCGGTCTCTTCCACAAAGGCCGATTCATCCCGCAGGCGCTTCATGTTTTCTTCCACATAAGCTGTCATGCGGATAAGTTCTTCCATAGATTTGTCGTAGGCGCTGATCCGTTCGCCGATGCGGCCTACTTCTTCCAGCCGCCGGGAAAGGCCCTCGGATTTTGCTTCAAATTCACCGTTTACTTCTCCCAGGCGGTTAAGCGCTTCTTTGACGGCGCTTTTTTGTACATCCAGGACAAGACCGTTGTCTTTAACCTCCGCAGCTTTTTGTTCCGCAAAGGCGGCAATATCGTCTTTAAGGCGTTTACCGTATTCCCGGGCCAGATCTACTGAACGGTTCTGGCGATCCATATAACGGAAGACCAGTATGGCTAGAAGGCTTATACCCAGGGTAAAAAAATTTCCAACGGTAACGAGATCCATCATTCTTACCCTATCACATATTCCCGTAATTGGCGATAGTCAAAAAAAACAAAATCCGCTCCGCACTGGAGGGCGGAAGCCCGCGGACAAAAACCGGTGCTGGCAGGGTTCCGGCGGATTAACGCCGCCCGCATACCTGCCCTCCGGGCCCCCGCCGCATCAAAACGGGGACTGTTCCCCACATAGAGGATTTTTTTCCGGTTCCGGTCCAGGCCAAGGGCCTGGGCCAGGGCGGCAAAGGGAAGTGCCGAAGGCTTAAGAGCGCCGGTTTCTTCGGTAGAAAGGATAACGTCAAAAAAACCGCCGAGTCCCAAAAGCGAAAGCTTCCGTACCGGAGGAAAATCCGAAAGCAAAGCCAGTTTGAGCCCCGCCGTACGAAAGGCCGTGAGGGTTTCGGTAACCTGGGGAAAAAGCTTGATGCCGGAAAAAAGTTCTTCCCAGCGCCGGTAGATAAACCGTTCTGTTTTTTGTTTTGCCGCCTCCGCCGTTCCACCCAGGCGGAGAGCCATGCGCCTGGCCTGTTCATCATAAAAGGATGAACCAGCGCCATCCACAGCGGTTTCGGCGGCTCCGGCCTTGGCGGCGGCGCTTCGATGGAGGTCATGGCGTACCCGTAGAAAAGCCCGGTAAAAACGGGGATGAACAAACAACAGGGGGATAAGACGGCGGTAGAAACGGTAATTTGGATAGAGGGTTCCGTCCAAATCAAAAGCCACGGCCGCTATATCGGCCGGCATCGATTCCAAACCCCGCGTTGTTCTATCCCCCCCAAGGACTCCCATGGCTTAAGTATAACGCAGTAGACGTATAGCTGAAAGTCCCCGCTGGACAAGCACAGGTTTCACAAGTTTTTCACAGGTTTATGGATCAAATGCCCCTTCTACCGGAACCCGGACCAAATTTACCATGGCCCCGGGATGACGGCCAATAAAACCCGCCAGGTTTGTTTCTGCGGCGCTTTCAAAAACAGCGGTCTGGAATACTCCGTATTCGTTAAAATACGGAACCAGAACCGCCGCATGGTAGTGCTGGCGCAGGGGCGGCGCGGGTCCCCGTTCACGGTTAACCGAGGCCAGATAGAGATAACCCGGTTCGTTGATTGCCAGGGTATAGAGGAGGGGTCGGAGGCCTTCGACACTGAACCCCGCATTAAGCAGAAAGCCGGGGTAGCTTTTTATCGCCGCACTGCCTTTACTGCGGTCAATAAGGGCGGCAAAGGTTTCTGTCCTTACTTCCACATTTTCTATGGCGGCAAAAGAAGGGGACCGGAGTACCCGGGCGGCTTCCAGGGCAAGGTTCCGGGTCCAGTCCAAACCAAAGAGGGAATCGCGGTTTTCATAGTTGGCCTGGAGGGATGATGTCCGGGGGCTCACCGGAGCCTTAAGGGGGGTAACGGCCAGGCGTTTTCCCGTTATGGGCCGGAGTATTCCGTCCACCACCCATTTGGCAAAACCCGAACAGTTAAGGCCCGGATTATTCTGGGGCGTTAGGGTTTCGATAAACACATAGTTGTTGTTTTCGTCCAGGGTTCCATCGTCCTCGTAGTTAAGCCCCGGCAGAGCAGCACGGATCCGGGAAACAAGGTTTTTGCTGTTCGTGTCATAGATAGTCCGGTAAAACCGGGGGTCGGGGTCAAAGTAACGCCGGGGAAAACGGTCCCCTGCGGCAGCCAGGGCTTCTTCCACCGGCAGGGTAAGGAGCCGCTCAAAGGGAATCCCTATCGTCAGTCCCCGGACGACATAGGCTTCGTAAATAACCACATCCAGCTGACTTTTATCCTGCCCCAGGGGCCGGAACTGAACATACATTTGGGGATCGCTGCGAAGAAACACCCTGATTCTGAGGGGATCCCCCGATTTTCCGTTACGGGTATAGATCCACGAACCCTGGGCCCAGCCGGGAAAAGCGCCGTTCCGCTCCCGGGCCAGGATTACCATTACTTCCCCGCTGCGGCTTTCGGCGCGGATCTGGACAGGAGACCCGCCGGGGAGCGATTGAGAAAGGGGCCTTTTCCGTTGTACTTCTGCGGGATCCCCGGTAAGCCAGGTTTTTTGAATAGAAAGCCGCAGGGCCGAATCGTCCTGAATGGCGCTGCTGGTTACATCGGCGGAAAAAAGCTGCCAAAGGGGTAAAAGGAGTATTCCCACGGCGAGGAATTTTAGTGTATACTTGTTTAACGTCATTACCTTAACTATCGGCCTAAGGGGCCGGGGAGACAAGTATGAAAACAGTCATGGTCGTAGACGACTCTCGAATTATGCGAAATATCGTAAAAAACACTTTTTCCGAGCTTAAAATTCCCTGTCAGTTTATTGAAGCGGGAAACGGAAAAGAAGCCTTGCAGCAGCTGGAAAACCAGCCGGTAAACCTGGTCCTTTTGGACTGGAATATGCCGGAACTTTCGGGGATCGAATTTCTTAAGCAGGTCAGAGCCATGGATCAGTATAAAGATCTGCCCATCATCATGGTAACCAGCGAATCCGCCAAATACAATGTTATTGAAGCGCTTAAAACCGGTGCCACCGATTACATCATTAAACCCATAAACGAGAAAATCTTTATGGAAAAACTGTCAAAGATCACTATTTAACCAAACAAAGGAGCTTTTATATGGAACGTTATATACAGCCTTTTATCGACGTAAGCAAGAGTACCTTTAAGGATTTTGTGGGAGCCGAACTTACCGCGGGGCGGCCCTATTTTCTGGAAAAGGAAAAACCCAACGACTGGGATATTTCCGGTATTATAGGACTAAGCGGAGAAGCCCGGGGGGCGGTGGTTATTGGCATGAAATCCGCCCTGGCGATACGCCTTACCGATATGCTCACCAACAGCAAACATACTTCCATAGATGATGAAGTCGTGGATGCCATTGGAGAAATTGTCAACATTATTGCGGGCAATGCCAAAAAAGGGCTGGAAGAAGCCTTCCGGCTTATTATCAGCCTTCCCACAATTGTAGAAGGCCCGAAGCATCAGATTAAGTGGCCCCATGAGCAGGCCAGGATCATCTGTATACCTTTTACTATTTTTGAAGGAGATTCTTTTACTCTTTCGGTAGCTATTGAATCGGTAAAAGGGGCTTAGCAGGTATGGCGGCGGAAAAAACGGCACAGGAAACAGCAAGAAAAGGCAGCCGGCTCCTCCGCCTACTTACCAGCGGAAAGTTCGATAATCCACAAGACGATTCTGTAATGGAAGAAACGATCCGCTATGTGGTATATAACCTGGCCCTTTTTCTTGGTGCCAGTTTTCTTCTTCTTTTTGGAGCCTTTGTTTTTGTTTCCGGCAGAACCGCACAGGGGCTTATGGACCTGGGCCTGGGTTTGCTCTGCTTAACCATTATGATACTTCTGCGGACCAAGGTGCCTTTTATGCTCTGCGGCCTTGTGGCCCTGGCGCCCTTTGGCGCCCTGTGCGCATACCTTTTACAGGCCGGCGGTGAGCGGGGTTTTGGCGCCCTCTGGATCTACACGTACCCCCTGTTTACGATCTTTATTCTGGGAATTCACGTGGGAAGTATCCTGTCCGGGCTGCTCCTGGCGGCCATTGTAATCTGTACCACTATTCCGGGGGTTTCCAATTTTACCTTTACCGGCGCCATAGCCGGACGTTTTATCGGTGTATATTTCCTTGTTACCGCAATAACCATCGTGTATGAGCAAATACGGCTGGTAAAGGACCGCTGGACCAAAGAGCTGCAGCTTGCCCTAAAAAAAGAACGGGACGAAATTACCGCCATGAAGGACAACCTTACGGTGGGCCTTTTTCTTATGGACAAAAACCACATTATCCAGGGGGCCTATTCAAAAGCGCTGGAAACGATACTTGGGACCGATGAAATTGAAGGAAAAAAATTCACCGATATGCTTGCGGTATCAATAAAAGCCAAGGAGCGGGATACCCTGGAAGATTATTTTGACATGGTAGTAAACCGTTCGTTTGAGAAAAAGATGCTGGAAGAAATTAATCCTATTTCCGAATTTTCCTATGTGGTGGAACATTCGGGAGAAATGAAAACCCTGCGAAGCCGTTTTGCCACCGTAGACCGGGGGCATGGTGAATATTTTATACTGGGGGACCTGGCAGATATTACCGCCGCCAAGATACTGGAACAACAGCTGGCAGAGGAAGAAGCCAAGCGGGAAGAAGAAATGCGGGCCCTGTTCCAGGTTATTCAGGTTGAACCCAGGGTCTTTGCCGATTTTATTGAAGATGCGGAATACGAGTTTAACCGCATCAACAATACCTTAAAGGATAAAAGACTTTCTACCAACGAGGTAATGGTAAACATTTACCAGTCTGTTCACGCCATCAAGTCCAATGCCCTTATTCTGGGCCTGGACAATTTTAGCGGCAAACTCCATCTTCTGGAAACCAAGATAAAAACCCTGCGGGATCAGGAAGACATATCATTTGAAGAGATACTCCATGTTACCGTGGAACTTGAAAAGATCATGCAGGAAAAAGATAAATTCCAGGAAACCATAAACAAGATTGAATCCTTCAATGCCGCCGCCGGGGCAGGAAACCGCCGCCAGGATCGTTATGTGCTTATAGAAACACTAACCAAGGCCTGCGAAAAAGCCGCCGCCGCCCTTAACAAAAAAGTAAAATTTACCCTGGAAGATCTGGACGGAAGTGTACTGGAACATGGTCCCCGGCGGATAATAAAAGAAGTCCTAACCCAGCTGGTACGCAATTCCGTATACCACGGCATTGAAGAACCGGAAGAACGGCAGGCCCTTGGAAAAAACAGCGAAGGAACTATCCGGCTTTCCATTAAACACTACGACAACAAAATTCACCTGCGCCTTACCGATGATGGCAAGGGGCTTAACTTTGACAAAATCCGGGAAAAGGCCCTAAGCCTTAATATCCTGGCAGAAGAACATGCTGATGACAGGAATCAGCTGCTCCAGGCAATTTTTGCCCCCGGATTCAGCACCGCCGAATCGGCGGATATGCACGCCGGCCGGGGCATAGGGCTTAACCTGGTTAAGGAACGAATCAAAGATCTTCACGGCTCTATACAGCTCCAGACCAAACCGGGTAAAGGAACGGTCTTTAATATTTTTATTCCCATGGAAGCAGCGGCGCTGAACAAGGCATCCTAAGCCGCCAAAATTGTCATTCGCCGGGGAGCCTCATTCTCTTGCGGCGATCCAGCCTTCACCGGTGGATGCGTCCAGTTCCAGGTCCTCTCCGGCGCTTTGTTCCCTGGTTTTATTTTGCCCTTCACCCCGGAAAATAAATACTGCCGCTCCGGAAGCGGCAGTATTTGCTTCGCCCCGGGGTACATCGGTCCCATAAATTTTACCGCCGGATTTTGCAAAACTTCCGGCGCTAAAAACACCGCCGCCCCTGGAGGCGGCCTGGTTGGCGGCAATAAAACCTCCCTGGACCTGGATACTGCTTGTATCGTCGGAAGCGATCCCTCCGCCGTGTTCCGCCGCCCGGTTTTCCCGGATTTCCCCGTTTGTAAAAAGAAAACTTCCCTGGTTCAAAAGGGCAATGCCGCCGCCTGAACCGGAACAGTTATTGCCCCGGATAATTCCCCCGTCCATGGCAAACTCCGCCTGGTTAACCATGATGCCGCCGCCGGCCAAATCCGCGGCATTGTCAGTTACGATACCGCCGGAAAGGGTAAAGGTACTCCCCTGGAAAACCGCCGCGCCGCCGCCGCCTGTGGCCTGGTTGCCGCTTATTTCTCCGTCCCGGAAAAGGATTACTCCCTTGCTGCCAACCACCGCCACACCGCCGCCATGAGCGGCAGACCTGTTACCCAGGATTCTGCCCCCTTCTATAAAAAGCGATCCCCCCGGAGCAACAAGGACACCGCCGCCAATGTTTTCTGCACGGTTATCGCGGATCACCGTACCGGGCCCCAGCGTTACCGAGGAACCGGGTCCAATGCCTATGCCTCCCCCTTCACCGGAAGCCTCGCCGCCGGAAATTTCGATATTTTCAAAACGAACCGGCACCGTTCCCCGGACCAGTACCACCCGGCGCTTACTGCCTGCGGCAGATAATACCGCCGGTTCGCCGCCGGAATTTTTTCCGCAAATCAAAACAGGTTTGTCGCCTGTGCCCTGGAGAAGGAAGATACGTTCTTTATTGGTAGATAACTCGCTTGTTTCGTTAAGGGTACCGATAACGGTGATTGTTTTTACCGGACCGCCTGCCGCCATGGTCATGGCCTTAAAAAGGGACCGGAACGGTGTTTCTTCGGAAAGGCCGTCGCTGCGGTCGCTGCCTGCGGCGCTGACATAATAAGAAGCCGCGCCGGGATCGGCGCCTGAATTGGCGCCGGGACTGCCGGCACAGGCACACAAAACCAGCGCTGCAAGAAAGATGGAGAGCTTTTTCATACGGGGAGAGTTTATCACGAAACCGGGTTAGAAACAATATTACAAACAGTTTTCCGGCGATTCTCCAGGACCTCCAGGGCCAGATCGTAATCCAGATTTTCTACCATAACGGTTATACTTTCCACGAGGGTATCGATTTCGTTATTATAGGTGCTGGCCTCCAGTTCTTTTGCCAGCGCTTCGGCTTTGGCGCTGTTCCCCAGCGAACAGGCATCGTATAGTTCTGCCAGCTTCTGTTCCATAAAAACGGCAGATACCTCTTTTTTTGGGCCGGCCTCTTTCCTAAAAAGGACCGTAGATCTAAGGGCCGTGGTTAGGACTTCCATCTCCTCCAGGATCGCCGCCGAATGTCTTTGGCAAAAGGCATAATTCCCCTCCCGGGAAGCGTCTTCCAGTTCCAGGGCCTTTTGGGCCAGTTCCCAGGCACCGATTCCCGCAAGGCCGCCCTTAACGGCATGAACAAAGGTTGTATAGTCCTTCCAGTTTTCTTCCCCCAGAAACCCGGCAATGGCGGCGGCCTTTTTTTCCAGTTCGCCGCAAAAGAGACGAAGTGTCCCGGCATAGACTTCTCTGCTGCAGCCCACATGGGAAAGACCTTCCCAAAAATCAAGACCTTCGATGTTGCCAAGCTGGGGGAAAAGCCGCAGTAAATCCATAGATAATGATACAATAACTGCGTTAAAACGTCCACCAAAGGGGTATATATACGGCCCATTTTGCGTTACACTAAAAAGAGGAGGCGATTGATGAAACTATACAGCCGCGGCCAGGTGCTGTTTTTCTCCGTTTTTTCTGTTCTTGTGGTCTCCTTGGTGATATTCACCATCCTGGGAGCGGGGCGCTTTATCGGGGCGGAAAAACTCCCCTTTGCGAATACCCAAAACGGAACAGCGGAAAAAACTATTTCCTCCGGCGCCCATGTTTATACTGCGGCGGACCTTGCCCCCTATACGGCGGACGAGCGGGAGAACATCAACGTTTACGAACAGTACAACGAAGCGGTGGTAAACGTTACCACCGAAATCGTTGGGATTAACTGGTTTTTGGAACCGGTTCCCCAAAACGGCGGTTCCGGCTCGGGTTCAATCATCGACACCCAGGGTTATGTGCTTACCAACTACCATGTAATTGAAAAAGCTTACAAGGTCTACATCAACCTTTTTGACGGCTCCCAGATCGAAGGCAGTGTTGTCGGGGCGGACCCGGAAAATGACCTGGCGGTGGTAAAATTTAACCCCCCCCGGGGGGTGAACCTTAAAACAATTCCTTATGGCGATTCGGCATCCCTCAAAGTGGGCCAAAAGGTCCTGGCCATCGGTAACCCCTTTGCTCTGGAACGGACCCTGACCGTGGGGATTGTCTCCGGCCTGGGACGGCCAATCCAGATTTCCCGGCAAAACATTGTCAGGGACATGATACAAACCGATGCTTCCATTAACCCCGGCAATTCCGGCGGCCCCCTTTTGGACGGCCAGGGCAGGATGATCGGAATTAACACGATGATCTATTCACCCTCCGGCGGCTCGGTGGGCATCGGTTTTGCCGTCCCGGTAAATACCGCCAAACGGGTGGTAGCGGAACTTATTGAACACGGCAAAGTCCGCCGGGGCTGGATAGACGCTTCGGTGGTGCAGATTTTCCCCGCCCTGGTGCAATACGCAAAACTCCCCACTTCCGAAGGGCTTCTTATCTCCCGGACCAGACGCAATGGCTTTGCAGAAAAGGCCGGGGTACGCCAGGGTTCCGAACCGGTTCGTTACGGTTCCAGCGTTATTTACCTGGGCGGCGATATTCTGGTAATGGCCGACGGCATGAAAGTCACCACCCTGGCGGATCTTTATTCGGCCCTGGAAGACAACAAACCCGGTGAGCAGATTGAAATAGAGGTGATCCGTACCGGAAAACCGGTTAAGCTGCGCCTGACTTTGGCAGACCGGGAAGAAGTGCTAAACCAGTAAGCTTACCTTACGCTTTCCGCGTATATGGTTGAATGGGCAGGAACCGGGCTGGTGATCCACACATTACCGCCGATAACCGAACCGCGGCCAATAATCGTTTCTCCCCCCAGGATGGTGGCGCCGGAATAGATCGTTACATCGTCTTCTATGGTGGGGTGCCGTTTTTTACCGGCCAGTTCTTTTTTTACCGAAAGTGCCCCCAGAGTAACGCCCTGGTACAATTTAACATTTTTCCCAATGATTGTAGTTTCGCCAATTACCACGCCCGTGCCGTGATCGATAAAAAAGGATTCGCCAATTTCCGCACCGGGGTGTATATCAATGCCGGTCTTGCTGTGAATAATCTCGCTCATCATCCGGGGAATAAGCGGCACTTTGCGGATCCAGAAAAAGCGGGCCAGCCGGTGAACCATAATTGCCTCCAGCCCCGGATACGAAAGAATTATTTCTTCCATACTTTTTGCCGCCGGGTCTCCCTGAAACGCTGCCCGGATATCCAAATCCAAAAGCCGGCGGATCTCCGGAAGTTCCCCAAAAAAGGCGTTCACCAGGAGTTCCGCTCCAGGGCGGCAGCCCTGAAAGGAATCCCGGCTATCCTCTAAAGAGGAAGCCCGGATATCCTGGATATCCTTTGATTCTTCCTGATTAAGGCGCAGTCCGAAGGTTACGCTTTTTTCCACTTCCTGTTCCAGATTCCGGGCAGCCCGGTTTACCCGTTCGGCGGTGATCAGCGCCAGCTTATCATGATCCAGGGTTTCCATTTCGCCAAAACCGGGCAGCAAGAGTTCGGTAAGTTCCTGCAAAATTCCTTCTATACTTTTTCGTGAAGGAAGATTTGCTTCTCCCGCAGGATTTACCATGCCGTTTTTACGGTAAGATTCCAAAAGGGCATCGATACTTTTATCCAATTTAGGCATGCTGTTCTCCATAGTAGGTGTCCATTACAATACCGCAGCTGGAACGGCGGCGGCCGGAAAGAACACCCGAAATTCCCGCGCTAAAAAAGGCGGCCAGTTCGGGACCGCTTTGTTTAACCGCCGCTTCTCCCAAAGCAAGAAGCTCCCGTTTACGGGCAAAATCAAA
>BNVB01000030.1 GCA_025997795.1 Spirochaetia bacterium
CTGCTCATCACTGCTCCTTAGATTCAGGCAAAATCCATCATGCATTTAAACAGGGCATTTTATATCAAACGGAAAAAAGATCCGATCGAATTCGACTTTGGCGACAGCAGAGGTGTTACTCGCTAATGCGAAAAACATAAAACAAATTTGACGGCAGGAAAGACTGTGTGCGATTAATATCGCAATGGAGGAAACAATGGGGAAAAAAATGCTGTTCGCGATAATCGCGGCAATGGTTGTTACGGGAAGTGTTTTCGCGCAAAAAGTATCGGTGGCTGTAAATGCTGTGCCATTAGTTAAAGGTTTTATGGTTACAAATGATGTCATTAGCGCTTTTGGAATTGGGCTTAACGGGGAAATAAAAATTGCTTCTAATTACAGCCTCGGTGTTCGCCTGGATTTGTTCACCGGAAAACAATCTGGCAGCTTGGGCACGGCATCCGAAACATATTTTGGAATAACCGCAAACGGACGCTGGTATCCGCTTTCTGAAACGTTGGAAAAATTTTTTATGGAAGCGGCTTTTGGGTTTAACACCGACAAAATTAAAAACGCTCCTAACGCTCAGTTTACCGGAATTGTCTTTGGACTCAAAGCAGGTTGGAAACATATGTTCGAGAATTCAAAAATATTTGCGGAACCGGGCATAGGTTATGTACTCTCAAAAAGCGGGGCGATGAGTATACCGACCCCGCTTGGCTGGCAGATAGCTTTTAATATCGGTATGGTATTTTAATCAGGAGGAACACATGAAAACAAAAAAAACTTTGGGTTTATTTGGCGGAATGATAGCGTTGTTGGCGCTTTTAAGTGCGGCAGCATTGTTCACCGCGTGTACCGGTGTTTATACCGAGCCGAGCCAGCCGACTGGCGGAGGCGGTTACGGCAGCGATTACGACATCGGTTACGGCGGCGGTGGCGGAGGTAGTACTATATTACAACCAGGCAGGTACTGGAGTGATAAATCGATTCCAGTTTATATTGATCTCAATTCCAATATGACCTTCATTTGGTGTGTTGGCTCAGCCACAGAAGCCGGTACCTGGAGTGAATCAGGGAAAACACTGTCTTTGAAGTCTGGTGGTTCTACTCTTACTGCTGTTATACAAGACAGCGCACAATTTACTTATCCAATCGTAGGCGGCCAAGTATATAAACGGGATTAACGGACATGGCCCCATGTAGCAACCGCAGATGGTAGACATCATTTTGTTACTGCCCCTGTTATCCGTGGCAGGGGCACATTGTTTATGGAGGCAAAAAACTTTAAAACAAAAAATTGAATTATAAACAGGTGTTTTTAGACAGATCTATAGTAGGCCAAGCCCACTTCACAGCTTTTGCAGGTTGTCATAGTTCCACTTTTATCAATCCAGAATTTCCCCTGAAATTGAAATGGTTACAATCTGCCACGGCAGGAACTTGCCGGAATTTAAGAGAGCGTTCTTGACCGCCTGTTCAATACCGCCGCAGCAGGGAACCTCCATTCTGACGACCGTAACGGATTTTAGGTTGTTTTGTTTAATAATTTCCGTCAGTTTTTCGCTATAGTCCCCTTTATCAAGAGGGGAACCTTCGCCCCCTTGGGGCTTGGTTGAGTGATCAAGAGGGGAACCTTCGCCCCCTTGGGGCTTGGTTGAATGATCAAGTTTTGGGCAGCCTATCAAAACGATTTTATTTTTCATAAAATCATTATGAAAATTGCCGTAGGTATAAGCGGCGCAATCTGCGGATACAAGTAAATTTGCACCCTCAAAATAAGGCGCATTGACCGGTACAAGTTTTATTTGTACCGGCCATTGATTAAGCTGGCTTTGTGTTTTACCTGCAACAGCAGCTGAATCCTGTGAATCTTCTGCCCGCTTGATTGTTCTGGCGTTACTGCCGGAGCATCCACCAACGGAAGGTTTCCCGCCCATTTTGTTATTTATGTTCATCTTTACTGCCTCTTCGTTGTATTCGTTTGCTTCACGTTCTTCAAAAGTAATGGCGCCAGTTGGACAAACAGGCAGGCAATTGCCAAGACCATCACAGTAATCGTCCCGTAATAAGCTTGCCTTACCGTCAATAATGCCGATAGCGCCTTCATGACAGGCTTTGACACATAGTCCGCAGCCATTACACTTTTCACGATCTATGGTTATGATTTTTCGTACCACATTAAACTCCTTGTTTATTTATCCAGGCAGGCAAAAAAAGTTAACAGCCGTTCTTGCTTGCGCTGTTTCCATCATTAGTCCTGTCTTATGCGGAGGTCGAAATCTTTTCCCGCACGATCTCACCAATAACTTCCGAAAGACTATGGTGGGTAACAGAGGCTTTCGCTTGCAAATATGTTGCAGTTACTGGATCGAGAGAAACCATAGTAAAGCCGGAGCGGGTCAAAAACCCGGGTTTGCTCGTGTCTATTTCGGGTGTTGTTTTTGTCCAAAGTTCATCTAAAGCATCTGCCTCTTCTTCGGTCATTCTTGCCATATTTCCTCCTACATCTTTATTTTACCCCAAGAAGTCCAAAAATGAAACTTATTCGTCCCAAGCGGGTAAAAATCACTCTTTTCCCCATTTTCCCTCAAAAAATGCCTCCACCGTTGGTAATTTTACCCCAAAAGAGGGCAATTCACCATCTACAAAAGGAGAACACCTGAATGTTAAAATCAAGCGACTGGAGCATTACCATCAAAAAATCGTTCTAAAAAGTGTTAAGAATCAATTGCCATGATACTATAATTAGATATATACACCATCCAAGGAGAAACTTGTGCTGAAAAACTGGTCTGTTTCAAACTTTAAACCAATGGCATGTAAAAGGGGTATTGAAGTGAAATGATACAGAAAAAGAGTTCAAGAGGCATAATTGTATAAAAAAATATAATATTTGAGCGAAGCTGACTAATAAGGAGATACAAAATGTCAACTGGCGGTGTGTTTTTTAGAGGTAATAAAACAGATATCGATATGGTAGAAGACTTAATAAATCAACTCCCCGTTTCGGAAGAAGATTTTAACAATATGCCAAATGAAAATAATATAGTAAAAACTTTTCTTACAAATTTTATTGATTATTATGGTGAAGAAGATTGGGTGTTTGAAGAAATTTGGTATCATTCTTATGATTTAAAAAGGTTAGAAGAAAATTTACTTTTCCTGGATATTGGTTATGAAGGTAGGTCTAGCCTTGGTCAATTTTATTCGGAAGAATGGGCATCCGCATTTTGGAAGAATTGGAAAATCATAAAGGTAAATTAGCTATTCTTATATTAGATTTCTTTATCGAATATTGGAATAAATATGTTAATGATTCTTTAGATAAAACACTGGGGCTTTTACCACAATCAAATCAAAAAGAGTTAGAAAAATATAAAGAATATGAAAAGATATTAAAAAATCATATAGAAAGCATAAATTTTGCAATATCAGATGTGTCAACATTAATAAGTAAATATCTCTCTGATTTTTATAATTACTTTTCGAAAGGAATTCATTACCTCGGGCCGCTTCGTGAAGATCCAAAGCCACTTTACCCATTCCCCAATAATGATAATTCATTTGATTTAGGCAGGAAAGGGGAGAATACAGCCGGCGTCCTGTTTTTATATGGTCAAAAACTAATAAAAGGTATTACCCTCCCTAATCAAGATGAGGATAAAGAAAACAATAATAATCAAATCAGTATTAATGAAGTAGTAAAAAAATGTCTCGAATATATCGGTATCGCAGATGATATATGAATATCTTTCTAAGGAGAGCATAGCATGCAATTAGACTTTGGTATTGTACCACAGAATAGACAGCAACAAGATCTCTATATAGTTGCATATAAATGTGCGGAACTTCATACATATTATAAATGTAACGATTGCAATAATTGTCAATGGAATATAGATCTAATGGGATATGCATCTACTGAAACTAGGCTTATTAAAGCGCGTGCTGCAATTGATTATGCTAATAAGTACAATACTTATAATAAAATAATGAGCGATGACCGTAAGCTATGTGTCGGTTTAATAATCTTTATTATCATTGGTATAATTGTCTTTAGACATCTTGAATTTGGTGATCCAGAAAATACATACCAATACCCATCTACTACTGCGGCGTACGATGCAATGATTCCGTATGTAAGAAAGACACAACAGTTATTACGTGATGTTAACAAAGACGGTAAGATAAACTGTATAGATTATGCAGTTGTATTCTATGAAGTCACACCGAATAGTAAAATAATACACTGCTGGGATTACAGAGACCTTAATCACTTGCTAAATAAAGTAGGTGATCTGTACATAGAACCGCAGGCACGTGATGGCAGACCTGGAACATTATGGCCCATGTCATTTCCTGGATCTGTTAAGAAAGACGAAACACAGAAGTATGCTGTGTATGCACGTGCGAGACAATGATAAATGATACATTGTAATGTCTTAGTCGGTTCGGAATGCTGGCACAGAGGTAACAGCCATCATTAAGGATACCGCTTTTTAAAAACCTTTACACGGGCAGAGGCGGCGGCGTTCAGCGGCGAACGGTCACCCCGGAGCAGGTACTGTTCGCCAATGCCCGCCACCATGGCGCCGTTATCGCCGCAGAGTTCCGGCGGTGGAAAAAGTACCCGCAATTCCCGGTGTTCCGCCAGCCTGGCGCGGAGGTACGAATTGGCCGCTACTCCGCCGCCTGCAACAATGGTGTTTAGCCCCGTATCTTCCGCGGCCCGGAGCAGGGGGCGCAGCAGGATTTCTACAGCGGTTTTTTGAAACGATGCGGCAATGTCGGCGGTTTCTGTTTCCCCGCGGGGTTTTGCCCGGAACTGTTCCAGTTGATTTACCACGGCGGTTTTTAAACCCGAATACGAAACATCATACCGGTGATCGTTTCCCTGTTTATCAAGCTTGTAAAGTTTAGGCAGGGGAAAGGTAAAGGCTTCGCTGTCTCCTTCCCGGGCAAGTTTTTCTATAGCCGCCCCGCCGGGATACCCAAAACCATAAAACTTTGCCACCTTGTCAAAGGCTTCGCCCACCGCATCGTCGATGGTTGTGCCCAGGACGCTCACATCGTCAAAGTTACCGGCCCGGCAAATAACACTGTGGCCCCCTGAAACAAGGAGGCCAAGGAACGGATACTCCGCCGCCATGTTTTTGTCACAGGAACAAGACGTTTCATCTGTTGGCGCTTTATCCGTTGCTTTATCCGTTACTCTATCCGTTAATGGATACTTAAGCCGGGAAGCATAAAGGTGGGCCAAAAGATGATCAACGGCTATAAAGGGAATGTTCCGGGCCCAGGCAAAGGCTTTGGCAAAGTTAAGACCCACAAGGAGCGAACCAAGCAGGCCCGGCTGGGCAGTGGCGGCGGCTCCTTCCACTTCGGCGGGAGTGATGCCCGCTTTTTTAAGGGCCTCGTTTACGACGTCGTAGATCCATTCGGTGTGTTTGCGGCTGGCAATTTCCGGAACAACTCCCTGCCAGGGGGCATGCCAGGGAATTTGCGTGGCCACCACATTGGAAAGGATAATCCCGCCGTCCACTACCGCGGCGGCGCATTCATCGCAGGATGTTTCTATGCCCAGAACTTTCATGCGGCCTGTTACTTGCCCCGGTCCATTGCGCGGGATACGGTGGCAAAGGAAAAACCCCGCTGGATAAGCTTTGGATACATTTCGGTAAGGATGGCGGCAAGTTTGGGGGACCAGGTATGGCCAATAAGAATCGCCGTGCCGTTTTGTTCCGCTTTTTTGCACCCCGCTTCCAGGGCGGCAAGGATCGATTCCCGGTCCTGTTCGTTATCAAGAAAAATATCCCGCTGGGCAATGGAAAAACCAAGTTCTTTGGCAATGAGTGGAGCGGCAGTGTCGGCGATGGTTCTGGAATCAAGAAAGACCAGGGCGCTGTCCCGGCTTAGCTCCAGCACGGGCCGCATAATGGCGGGGTCCATGGTGGCTTTTGATCCTTCATGGTTATTAAAGCCCGTTACCGGGCCGATTTCGTTAAGATTTTTCACGAGGATTTCTTTAAGCTCGGCGGGGCTCATGCCTGTTTTTATTGCCCCCGGTCCGGGATCCTGGCCGCCCAGGGGTTCCATGGGCTGGTGGAGAAAAAGTTCTTTACCGGAAGCACGAACCCGCCGGGCGGCTTCTACCGAATTGGGAAGCCCCGGCAAAACGGCGATGGTAAGGGGGCCGGGAAAAGTTAGGAAGGGATCCAGTTCCCGTAAATTGTTCCCCGCATCGTCAATCACCAGCACAAGAATTCCCTTGCGGCTTACGGGACCTGGCTGTTTGCCGCTTGCTCCGGGAGCCGCGGGTACGCCGTCCGTTGTGCCGCCGCCCGCTGTGCCTGAAGCGCTGGCGGCATCAGTTCCGGAACCCGCCGCTTCCAGGATTGCATCTTCCAGTTCAGGCAGTATACCGGTATCCGGGCCTTCCGGTGTAGGTTCCAACTTTAGTGGAAACCGGGAATCCGCGTCTGCACCGGTCTCCGCAAATTCCGGTGCGGGTCGTGGTTCCGCCGTTTCCAGCGAAATAGCCGCCTGATTGCCCGATAAGGCGGAGCGGACCGCGAAAAAACCACCGGCTCCCAGGACAACGGCGCAAATTACCGCCGCCGCTCTTAGGGCGGCCTTGACGCCGTCTTCAAAGCGGCGCTTTTTCCGGGGTTTTCGTTCTTTTGGCTGTTTGGCCCTACGTTCTTTTGTTTTCACCTGTTATAAACATAATCGGGAAATAAGCTCCGTGAAAAGAGGGTTTTTTGCATTTTCTTGCTATTGAACTCCCGCCATTTAGGGTTTATTCTAATAACATGATGCCGGTTCGCCTTTTGGCCCTGGATATGGACGATACCCTGCTCCGCTCGGATCTTTCTATTTCCTTCCGTACCCGGAATACCATCCGCAAAGCTATGGCCCGGGGGGTTACGGTAGTTCTGGCATCCAGCCGGGCCCCGGCGGCGCTGGAGCATTTTTCCGGTTTGCTTGGGCTTCACAAAAAAACGGGTTACCTTATCGCCAACAACGGCGCCCTGGTCCAGGAAAGCCGCAGCAGAGAAGTGATTCACGAAGTTAAACTTTCCCCGGCGGCGGCGCTCCTGGTCTTTGACATGGCCGATGCGGAAGGTTTTGCGGTCCAAATCTACGATGATGATATTATGTATATTTCCCGGTCCAATGAATTTGCCGAGTACGATCAAAAAATTACCGGACTGCGCCAGGTGGTAGTGGAAAACTTCCGGTCCATGGCTGCTTTGGGGTGCCATAAAATGCTAATCCCCGGGGACCCAATGATTCTGGAACCCCTGGCGGCGTTGCTTTCCAGTTATGCCGATGGGGCGGTCATCTATACCGGTAAACCCTATCTCCTGGAAGTGCTGCCCCCCGGAGCAGACAAGGGCAGCGCCCTGGCCCTTATTGCCCAGCGGCTGACGATCCCCCGGGAGGCGGTACTGGCCGTGGGCGATTCCATGAACGACGAGACCATGCTCCGCTGGGCGGGGTATCCTGTGGCCATGGTCAACGCCGACGACCGGATCAAAGAAATTGCCGCCATGGTTACCCAAAAAACCAACGACGAGGACGGAGTGGCAGAAGTAATAGAGCATTACATCCTGGGCGGCAAGGCCATGGCGGAAAATAATGGCTGACATCCTTGCGCGCGAAGCTCCCCATGATATTCCAATTAGTACCGTTGATTCGCCTTCGGTGGTGCTTGAACTAATCTACCAGCTTAAGATCAAAGATGTGATGACCACGGCGGTTATCTCTGCCAGAAAAAACGACACCCTGCGGCATATTCAGGCGATCATGCGGGAAAACTATATCACCGGGGTGCCCATTACCGATGGCAGCAAACTCCAGGGGCTGGTTTCTATTGACGACATTGTTACCGCCCTGGATAAGGGGTACATTGATGCCGCGGCAGAAGAAAAGATGACCAAAAACATTATCGTTTTGGAAGACGATATGCCCCTTTCTTTTGCCATTACCTATCTTAACAAGTACCGGTATGGCCGTTATCCGGTGGTGAATAAACAACAGGAACTGGTGGGAATCCTCACTTCCAAGGATGTGATCGGTACCCTGCTGGTAGAGATGAACCGGGAGGTACTTCGCTTGGAAAAGATAAACCAAAAAAACGACACCAGCGCCGGTTTTTCGGAAATGGAATTTGCCACCACCAAATACGATTTTGAACTGGCCGGCCGGGCTTCTACAGAAATAAAAAAGGCCCTTAAAAAACACAATATTGATGCCCAAATTATCCGCCGGGTGGCCATTGCCAGTTATGAGCTGGAAATTAACCAGGTGGTCCATTCCAACGGCGGCACGATCAGTTGTTCTATCCAGCCGGATAAGGTAATTGTAATTGCCGCCGACACGGGCCCGGGAATTGAAGACGTAAACCGGGCCCTCCAGGAAGGGTGGTCCACCGCCAACGAGTGGATCCGCTCCCTGGGTTTTGGCGCCGGCATGGGGCTTGCCAACACCAAACGGGTCAGCGATGAATTTACGATCACTTCCAGTTTGGGGAAGGGTACCACCGTACGGTCGGTAATCTTCCTCAATTCACCCAAGGAAGAATCGGGAATTTCGCCCTTATGACCATACGGGAAGCGGCGGCCATGTTGGGGGCCGAAATTTTACAAACCGAATTTGAAGATGCCCCCCTAAGCGGGGCCTATACATCGGATCTGCTTTCCGATGTTATGGCTAACGCAAAAGAAGGGGGCGCGCTTATCACCATCCAGGCCCACAAGAATACGGTAGCGGTGGCAACCCTGGTGAACATAGGGGTGATCATACTCTGCAATAACCGGCCCCTCCAGGACGATGATATGCTGGCCGCTGCCAAAGACGAAGGCATTGCCGTTATCCGTACCAAAGATAATCAGTACACTGTTTCGGGAAAACTCTGGGCTGCCTTAAACGGCGGGCCAAACGGATAAGCGCCGGAGCAGGTATGGCGCTTTTGGCGGATCTTCACAATCATTCCTGTCTTTCTCCCTGCGGTTCCCTGGATCTTTCGCCCCGGGTGCTGGCGGAAACCGCCGCTGCCAGGGGGGTAGGGGTCTTGGCCCTGACGGATCACAATTCCAGCCGGAACTGCCCCGCTTTTGCCGTTCACTGTAAACGGCTGGGGATTATTCCCCTCTACGGCCTGGAGGTAACCACCCAGGAAGAAGTTCACATGGTAACCCTTTTTGCCGCCCTGGATGCAGCCCTGGTCTTTGGGGACTACATTTATTCGATTATTACACCCTTTCCCAATGATCCGGAAAAAACCGGGGACCAGGTTTATGTGGATGCCAATGACAATATCGAAGGTGAACTGGAATATTTTCTTCCCAGCGCTGCCGATATAGGGGTGGATGCTCTGGGCCCCAAAGCGGCGGAATACGGCGGTATCGTGATTCCCGCCCATATTGACAGGCCCGCCTTTTCCATGTCCAGCCAGCTTGGCGTACTGGTAGACGGTCCCTGGGCGGCGGTGGAATGTGTCCGCATCCCGCCCCTCACAGAAATGGGAAATTCCGCATCGCCGCTTTTGGATACCCTGGGTTATCCCCTTATCAGCGGGTCCGATGCCCACTATACCGAACATGTGGGCCGCCGTCCCTTTGAGTTGGACAGCGCCCCGGAAGAACTGGTCCCCGGCGGCCCCGGGACTGAAGTAGACATGGCGGCGCTGAAAAACGCTCTGGCAAAACGGCCTCGACAAGCTTAAAAAAACGGTATAGTATGTATATAGAATAATGATGTATACCTCATGCAAAAGCAATTTATTAGGAGGACCTGTATGAAAAAGTTAGCGGCGTTTTTACTCGTAATCGGCCTGGCTGCCGGTCTCTATGCCCAGGACGCATCGGATTTTGAAGTGGAATTAACCAAAGACGGAAACGGCGTAATTATCAAAAATTATATCGGCGCTGTTAAGGATGTTGTTATCCCCGACACCATTGACGGCGTGCCGGTAACAGAAATTGCCAAAGCAGCCTTTTTCCGGAAAAGATATATTACCAGCGTAACCCTGCCTGTGGGAATCAGCAAAATAGGCGCAACAGCTTTTAGCTTTTGTAATGCCTTGGTCACCGTTACTGTTCCCGATTCTGTGACAAAGGCGATCGATTTTGGCCTGGGAGTATTTCAGGGCTGCACAAAGCTTACCATAGCAAGCCAAACAGCCCTAAAAGACCGGGGTTATAAGGGTGGATTCTAACCCGATCACGTATGAACCAGGTAACGGAGTATCACCAGCGGGGGCTGTACCGGAAAGAGGATGAGCATGATTCCTGCGGTATAGGATTTGCCGCAGACATTAAGGGCCGCCCTTCTCATTCCATCCTTGAACGGGGACTGGAAGTTCTGGAACGCATGGAACACCGGGGAGCGGAAAGCGCCGACAACAAAACAGGCGACGGCTCGGGGGTGCAACTCCAGATACCCCACGCTTACTATAAAAAGATGATCCCCAGCCTGGGAGAGCCAGGCAGTTACGGCACGGGTTTGATGTTCCTCCCTAAAAACGGAGCGGAACGGGCCGCCGTAGACAGAGCGCTGGAAGAAACCGCCGCCGCTTTGGGACTTACCGTTTTTGCCCGCCGGGACGTCGCCGTTGATTCGGGAGTTTTGGGGATCATGGCTGCCCAGGCGGAACCGGTGATACAACAGTTGGTGTTGACCCCCATACCGGAAAAATCCGCGGTAAACGACAACGGAAATCTGGAACTGATTCTTTATATCTTCCGTAAAAAACTGGAAAAGCGCCTTCGGGAAGCAAAACCGGATAGCTCGTTTTATATACCGTCCCTTTCTTCCAGAACGATTGTTTACAAGGGTATGTTGATGCCCAATCAGCTTCGCCGTTATTATCCGGAACTGGAAAACCAGGCGGTAGAAACCGCCTGCGCCCTGGTTCATTCCCGGTTTTCCACCAACACCTTTCCCGACTGGCCCCTGGCCCAGCCCTTCCGGCTGGTGTCCCACAACGGCGAAATTAATACAATTACGGGGAACCGTTTCTGGATGGCTGCCCGGGAAGCGCTGTTTGCCGAAACGGCAGACGGAGCTGCCGGGGCGGTAGGCGGGGCTGCCGCCGCCGGGTCTTTACCGCCGGAACTGCGGAAGGCCCTGGCGGAAATACTCCCGGTCATTGAACCAGGCCGGAGCGATTCGGCAAGTTTTGACAATGCCCTGGAACTTTTGGTTATGGCCGGCAGGAGCCTTCCCCATGCCTTAATGATGTTGATCCCCGAATCGTGGAACGACAAAAATCCCATCAGCGATGAACTTAAGGCTTTTTATGAATACCATGCCTGCATGATGGAACCCTGGGACGGGCCCGCTTCCATGGTGTTTTGCGATGGCCGGTATGTAGGGGGCACCCTGGACCGGAACGGACTCCGGCCTTCGCGGTACACGCTTACCAAAGACGGCCTTATTGTTATGGCCTCCGAAACGGGGGTTCAGGATTTTAGACCCGAAGAAGTAGAATACAAGGGCCGCCTCTTGCCGGGAAAACTGCTCCTGGTGGATATGGAAGAGGGGCGGATCATTCCCGATGATGAAGTAAAAGAAAAAGTGTGCAGGACCCGGCCTTATGCCAAGTGGGTACGCGAAAAGGTAATTCCCCTTAACCAGGAAACCCCCGGCGGAGCGGCCTCTGCTATAGAAGGTACAGACGACTCTCTTGCAGACGACACAAACGGTAAGGCGGTAAAAACTCCGGCAAAACCAAGCGGCCGGGCGCTGCTTTTTATGGAACGTGCCGCAGCGTATACACGGGAGGACCGGGAACGGCTCTTGCTCCCCATGGCAGAAAGCGCCCAGGAACCGGCCAGTTCCATGGGTACCGATACGCCGCTGGCGGTTTTTTCTGATAAAAGCCAACTGGTGTATTCGTACTTTAAACAGGTCTTTGCCCAGGTAACCAATCCGCCCATCGACTCAATCCGGGAAGACCTTGTTATGACCCTGACCAGTTTTGTGGGTCCCCAGAAAAATGTGCTGGATGAAACCGGGGATCACTGCAAACGGATCAAAGTACTTAATCCCATTATGACAGAGGCGGATTTATCCCGGCTCCTTGGTATGTGTAAAACAGGATCGGCAGAAAAAGTTTTTACTTCAAAAAAAATTGATGCTGTTTTTACGGTAAAAAAACCAAACGGCGAAGCTCCCCTGTACGCCGCCCTAAAAGATATTTCTCAACAAGCGGCGGCGGCGGTTAAGTCCGGGGCCGCATTTCTGGTCCTTTCCGACAGGGCCGCCCATGAGATAGAAACTAGTTCCGGCACACAAAAACTGTGCGCCATACCGGCCCTCTTAAGCATTGGGGCGGTTCACCATGCGCTTATTGCCGCAGGGCAGCGGATGAAAGTTTCGCTGATTGTGGAATCCGCCGAACCGCGGGAAATCCAGCACTTTGCCCTGCTCTTTGGATACGGCGCAGACCTTGTGGTACCTTACGGCGCGCTGGCTTCGCTGGAAGCTGCCTGCCAAAGTGAAAAGCGGCTGGACGATTTTGCCCATGCACGCAAAAATTATATCAAGGGCCTTAACAAGGCTATGCTTAAGATTATGTCCAAAATGGGAACCAGCACCCTCCGTTCCTACCGGGGTTCGCAGACCTTTGAAGCGGTGGGACTTGCAAAAGAGGTGATGGACCTGTGCTTCCGGGGAACCGCCAGCCGTATCGGCGGAGTTGGTTTTGCCCAGTTGGAAGCGGAAGCCCTGGAACGGTATACCGCGGCGCTGGAAGCCTGGGAACGGCAGCCCGAACCCTCGGGTACAGATTTTCTCCTTGACTCTGCAGGCCAGTACCGCTGGCGGAAGTATGGCGAACGCCATGCCTGGAACCCGGAAACTATTTATCTGCTCCAGTGGGCCGCCAGGGAAGGGGACTACGGCAAGTTTAAACAATTCAGCGCCGCCGCCAATGCACTCAACCAAAGCCCCCATGTAATCCGCGGCCTTATCGACTTTGCTCCGCCGGGAACGGTAAAGGGCGGACCCGCAAAGCTTATTCCCCTGGAAGAAGTAGAAAGCGCCGAAGAAATTATGAAACGTTTTACCACCGGCGCCATGTCCTTTGGTTCCATTTCCAAGGAAGCCCACGAAACGATTGCAGCGGCAATGAACTCCATACAGGGCCGGAGTAATTCCGGCGAAGGCGGCGAAAACCCCGAACGTTTCCCCGTTCAGAGTGACGGCCGCTGGCTGCGAAGCGCCATCAAACAGGTAGCCTCCGCCCGCTTTGGGGTTACCAGCGAATACCTGGCCAATGCCATGGAGCTGCAAATAAAAATTGCCCAGGGAGCAAAACCCGGCGAAGGGGGACAGCTGCCGGGCAACAAAGTGGATGCCATGATAGCCAAAACAAGGCATTCCACGCCGGGGGTTACTCTTATCAGCCCGCCGCCTCACCATGACATTTATTCCATCGAAGACCTGGCGGAACTGATCTTTGATTTAAAAAACGCCAACCCCGAAGCGCGGATCAGCGTTAAGCTGGTATCCGAAACGGGAGTCGGCACCATCGCCGCCGGAGTTGCAAAAGCACACGCAGACAGCATCCTTATTTCCGGTTACGACGGCGGTACCGGGGCAAGCCCCCAATCCAGCATACGCCATGCAGGGCTTCCCTGGGAGCTGGGACTTTCCGAAACCCAGCAGGTGCTGGTACGGAACGGACTGCGGGGCCGGGTGCGCCTTCAAACCGACGGCCAATTAAAAACCGGCCGGGATATTGTTATTGCCGGAATGCTGGGGGCCGAAGAATTTGGCTTTGGTACATCCACCCTTATTGTTCTGGGCTGCGTGATGATGCGGAAGTGCCACGAAAATACCTGTCCCATGGGAGTGGCCACCCAGGACCCGGAACTGCGAAAACGTTTTACCGGAAAAAGCGAACACCTGGTTAATTTCTTCCGCTTTCTTGCAGAAGAAACGCGGGAAATTATGGCATCCCTGGGGTTCAGAAAATTTGATGAACTGGTGGGCCGTTCGGAACTTCTTACAGAACGGCAAAGCGGCAAAACAAAATGCGCCGGTATCGATCTTTCCGCCATACTTTACCGCCCGGAGGGGCCGGAGGGAATTTCCGGCGGTAAGGCGATCCGCAGTGAAATAAAACAGATCCACAAAATAGAAAGGGTACTGGATAAAACCCTTATTGAAAAATGCGCCGATTCGCTGGACAAAAAAACACCCACCGCTTTTGGCATAACAGTAAAAAATACCGACCGGGCAGTGGGAGCCATGCTGTCCTGGGAAGTGAGCAAACGTTTTGGCGCTTATGGACTGCCGGAAAACTTTATTACCGTGGATTTTACCGGTTCTGCGGGCCAAAGCTTTGGGGCTTTCCTTGCCAAGGGGATCACCTTCCGCCTTACCGGGGATGCCAACGATTATCTGGGCAAGGGCCTTTCGGGCGGCCGGATTACGGCAGCCCCTCCGGCCGGATCAACCTTTAAAACCAACGAAAATATTATTGCAGGAAACACCGTCCTCTACGGCGCTACCTCCGGCGAACTGTATGCCGCAGGTGTTGCGGGGGAACGGTTCTGCGTCCGCAACTCCGGGGCCGTGGCGGTGGTAGAAGGAACCGGCGACCACTGTGCGGAATACATGACCGGCGGCCGGCTTGTGGTTCTGGGCAAAGTGGGCCGGAACTTTGCCGCCGGTATGTCCGGGGGCATTGCCTATGTATTGGATATGGAAGGAAACTTTGAATACTTCCTTAACCGGGGCATGGTGGAGCTTTCCGGTCTGGATACAGAAGAGGATGAACACTTTGTAAGGGACACCATTTCCAAACACGTGTACTGGACCGGATCGGTTTATGCCAAAAACATTCTTGACCACTGGGGTGAATTTAAACCCCGGTTTATCATGATCCTTCCGGTAGAATACAAGCGGGCCCTCCAGCAGATGAAACTTGCCGAACTGGACCGGAAACTCTACGAGATCCGGGAACGGGAAGAACTTGAGGTGAAAAACTAATGGGCGATCCACGGGGTTTTATAAAAGTAAGACGCAAAGTATCCGGTTACCGGCCAGTGGAAGAACGGATTAACGACTACAGCGAAGTAGAAAGCCGCCTTTCCGATGACGAACGGCGGCTGCAGGCTTCCCGCTGTATGGACTGCGGTGTTCCCTTTTGCCACTGGGCCTGTCCGCTGGCTAATGTAATGCCCGAATGGCAGGACAGGCTTTTCCGCGGCGACTGGGCCGGGGCCTGGGCGCTTTTGGAAGACACTAATCCCTTTCCGGAGTTTACCGGCCGGGTGTGTCCTGCCCTCTGCGAAGCATCCTGCGTTCTTGGGGCCAATGACGAACCGGTAACCATCCGGCAAAATGAACTAGCGGTTATTGAAAAAGCCTTTGAATCGGGTTTTGTTGTTCCCCGGCCTCCCCTTAAACGAAACGGAAAAAAAGTCGCCGTCATTGGCGCTGGCCCGGCGGGGCTTTCTGCAGCCTATTACCTTAACCGGGCAGGTTTTTCCGTTACGGTCTATGAAGGAGACCGCAAAACCGGCGGGTACCTCCGTTATGGCATTCCCGATTTTAAACTGGATAAAAGTTTTATCGACCGCCGGGTTTCTTTAATGGAAGCCGAGGGTGTTGTATTCAAAACCGGCGCCCGGGTTGGCCGGGCCCGGTTTGGCTTTGGTGTTTCCGACGGTGCGGCAGAATTTGTTGATCCCAAAGAACTGGAAAAACAGTTTGATCTTGTTCTTATAACCATTGGCGCCAGGGAACCCCGGGACATGAATGTTCCCGGCAGGGAACATTCCGGCATAGTCCAGGCGCTGGATTTTCTCTCGCTCCAGAACCGGGCCATTGCAGGGGAACTGCCGGTTTCTTCGAACGAAGAAACCGGCGGCATTCTTACTGCCTATGGCAAGCGGGTCCTCGTGATTGGCGGCGGAGACACCGGCGCTGACTGCGTGGGAACCGCAAACCGCCAGGGAGCAAAGGCGGTTACACAAATTGAGGTACTCCCCATGCCGCCGGAACACCGTCCGCCGGAAGAACCCTGGCCCCTTTGGCCCAAGGTGTTAAAAACTTCCAGTTCCCATCTGGAAGGAGGGGAACGGCTCTGGTCGGTTAATACCAAATCCTTTGAGGGAACCGGTGCTTCCGGTGCGGTACAGACAGCCAAACTATGCCGGGTCGATTGGGCCTTAAAAGACGGCCGTTGGAACATGACCGAAATTCCCGGTTCAGAATTTGCAATAAGCGCAGATCTGGTTTTGCTTGCCATGGGTTTTACCCATGTGGTGCAGGACGGCCTTGTGGACGATCTGGGACTGGAAACCGATGAACGGGGCAATATCCGTACCCAGGGAAGTTTTCATACCAGCAACCCCAGGGTGTGGGCCGCAGGAGATTCCCGGAATGGGGCAAGCCTCGTGGTCCGGGCCATCGCCGATGGCCGGGCAGCAGCAGAAGCAATCTCTGCCCATCTCTAAACCTACGGAAGTATATATGACAGCAAAAGAATTAGATCCAAAGGTTATAACGGCGCTGGCCTTTGACCTGGACGGAACCCTGCTTCAATCCGATAAAACACTAAGCAGCCGAACCCTTGCGGCCCTCCGGGTCTGTATGGACAGGGGTTTACGCATTATCATAGCTACGGGCCGTTCTCTTGATTCGGGGGAAGTGTACCGGAAACTTATCGGCAGCGACGGCCCCCAGGTGTACTATAACGGAGCCGAAGTGGCAGACCTGAGCGCCGGTAAAATTATCCATACCGATTTACTTACCCCCGAACCGGCGCTGTTCTGCGTAGAGCTGGCCAGGAAGCTGGGCCTTTACTATCAGGTATATTTTCCTGCCGGCTTTGCCGGGCCGGGAGAAGTCCTTATGGCAGATGAATTAACAGAAGAAGCGGCGGACTACACACAATCCTCGGGAATTACTGTCCAGGCGGGAGACCTGGCAGCATACCTTTCCAAACCGGAACTTTCGGGAGTAATAAAGGGAATGTTTATTACCCCCGAAGAAAACCATGAACATCTTCGTAAGGTTTTGAAGGAACGATACGGCGATACCCTCTACGTAGCCCGGTCTTCTCCAGACTTTTTGGAAACCCTGGCGCCGGGAGTTTCCAAAGGAGCGGGTCTCCTTTGGGCGCTGAAATATTTGGGGCTTAAACCGGAAAATACTATCGCCTTTGGGGACGAAGAAAACGACCTGCCCATGTTTGCAACCGCCGGTTTTTCCGCCGCTCCAGCTAATGCAAAAGAAATCGTTAAGGCCGCTGCAACGTTCCGTTTAGCTGCCAATACCGATGAAGGAGTGGCGGTCTTTCTGGAAGAGTGGTTTGGTCCCAAGAGTGGTTTGGTCCCCGGTCCCGGCTGGAAATAAGCGGAACGTGAACAAGCTTCGCCGGGTAAAAAACTAAGCCTGGTTTTCTGCCGGGGCGCTTTCTTTGGCGGCCTTGGGTTTGGCGCTTTTCTTGATAATAAGTTCTTTGATTTTCGCCGCCTTGCCGATCTTGTCCCGGATATAGTACAGTTTGGCCCGCCGGACCCTGCCGGGGCGTACCAGCTCTACCCTGGCAATCCGGGGTGAATGGATGGGAAATACCCGTTCAACCCCCACGCCATAGGAATTTTTCCGTACGGTAAAGGTTTTTCCAATTCCCGAATTTTTCATGGCAATTACCAGACCTTCGTAGATCTGGATACGCTCTGTTTTTCCTTCCACAATGGTAAAATGGACCTTAACGGTGTCCCCAACTTTAAAGTTGTCCAGTTCCGCTTTCATTTGAGAAGCTTCAATTGCCTTTATCTCGTTCATCTTTTCCTTCCTCTATTAGTTTAACGGTACTAACATCAAAAAGCCCTTCCCGCAATCCCTGTTCAATCAGATCGGGCCGGAAGGCCAGGGTCTTTTCTACCCGCTTTTCCAGACGCCAGCGCCGTATGTTTTCATGATGCCCCGAAAGAAGAACTTCCGGAACTTTTAGTGTATCAAAAATTTCCGGCCGTGTATACTGGGGATACTCCAAAAGTCCGCCGGAAAAGCTTTCTTCTTCCAGCGATTCGGGGGTGATTACCTGATCAACCAGCCGGTACACTGCATCAATCACCGTCAAGGCCGCTGCCTCGCCGGAAGATAATACATAATCCCCCACAGAAAGTTCTTCGTCCACATAGGTATCAATAATCCGCTGGTCAATCCCTTCGTAACGTCCGCAAAGGAGGACCAGGTCCTCTTTTGCGGACAAATCCCGGGCCCGCCGCTGGGTAAAGGGCCGTCCCGAAGGCGACAGATACACCACCCAGGGCCGCAATCCGGCCTCACTGTCGGCAGAGCCGGACGGCTGCCCGCCGGATACTCCTCCGGCCCGGCCTACAACGCCAACGGATTCCAGAGCGGCCTTAAGAGGTTCAGGCAGCATAAGCATACCCGGGCCGCCGCCATAGGGAGCATCGTCACAGGTACGGTGTTTGTCATGGGCAAAATCCCGAATATTTACCGCCTGGTACCGGATAATTCCCCGTTTCAGGGCCTTGGCCATGATGGAACTGGCAAAATAGGCATTGGTAATTTCGGGAAACAAGGTTAAAACGGTGAATTTCACACGGGCCTCCGCGAATTACCCCTGGATTTTTGCCCCAAGGCAGGATTTGCGAATCAATCCAGAATCCAGGGTTTTAAGAGTTCAACCGTACCTGCCGCCGGGTCAACAATGCCAAAAAACTCGTCCCGGAAGGGAACCAGCCGTTTTTGGGCGCTTTCTGTCAGAAGAATTTCCGCCAAAAAACCACCGCCCCCTTCCAGTATGTCACAAAATTCACCTACAACGGTGTCTGTGCCGCCGGTTGTTATGTACACTTTAAGACCTTTAAGGTCCTCGATATAAAATTCACCCGCGTTTAAGGGGGCCGCCGCTTCCCGGGGAAGGAGGATTTCCCGTCCTTTTAGGGTTTTGGCGGCTTCGGGGCTGTCAAAACCGGCAAATTTGATCGAAAGCGGGGAGCTAAACACTTCCTCTATCTGGAATTCCTGTTCGGCGGCGCCTTTGCGGAGGGTAACTTTGGTAAGACCAAGGAGGTGGCTTTCTTCGCCCGAAGCGGATTCAATCTTAACCCGCCCGGTCAGGCCAAAGGGCGGACCCACCACGGCGGCAATAAAACGTTCAATTAGCACGGCCGAATCCAACAATTCCGGCAGGTTTAGAAATACTGGTTAATCCAGTATTTCTAAAACCGTATGCTTGCCGTCTTTTGCCGTTGCCGCCTGGAGCACGGTACGCATAGCCTTGGCTATGCGTCCATGCTTGCCGATAACCTTACCGATGTCGTCCTGGGCTACCCGCAGTTCCAGAATAGTGGACTTTTCCCCCTCAATAAGGTTTACCGTTACCTGACCGGGATCATCCACCAGAGACTTGGCGATATATTCAATTAAATCTTTTTCCATGGGTTTTTCTCCTCTTATGCTAAGGAGAAGTCCTTTTTGTTTAGAATACTCCGTACCGTATCGGTTACCGTAGCCCCGTTTTGAATCCAGGTTTTGACCTTCTCGGCATTAAAAACAATCTGTTTGTCTTCGGCCTCAATAGGGTGGTAATAACCCAATTCTTCTATTGTTTTCCCGTCCCTGGGAGCCCGGTTATCCATTACCACAATACGGTAATAAGGCCGTTTTTTGGTCCCGAACTTCTTGAGCCTAATCCTTGCGCCCATTAAACAATCCTCCTAAAAAGCACCTGCGTAATCTATACCAACCGCGAACGGATTAATAGCGTAGAAATTCTACCCTATCGGAACTGGCAGGTTTTGTCAACACGGTAACCGCGCGGTAACCGCGTTTGTGCCAACCGCGCTTGTACCAAGCGGCTTTAAAAAGCCTGTTTCAAAAGGTCGTAGGCATCCTCGGCGGAAACTGTCCAGGGGGAAAAGGCGACAAATTCCAGGTTCCGGGCGGCCTCGGCGGTGGGTACCAGCCGGTCCAGGGAAAGGTTGTAGTCCTTAAAACGGGCGGGAACCTTGAGGATTCCCATGCGGCGGCGGATGGAATCTACCGCCATATCCGCCGATTCTCCTACGGGTACGCCCATGGTGGGTTCTCCCATGAGGGTGGCAACCTTGGCCAGTTTTTCCGGCCGGGCGGCTACGAGTTTTTCCAGAATATAAGGAAGCAAAATGGTGGAACACCAGGATTTGGCCACGGGGAAGCGGCCGTTCAGGGCAAAGGCCAGGGCCGTACCGATGCCGGGGGAAGAAACGGCACAGCCCATGGCGGCCAAAAGTCCCGCATTGGTTGCCCCTCCTATCACATCAAACTGTTTATTGTCCGTATAGGAATCCATCATCTGAGCATAGAGAACAATGGCCTGCTCCAGAAGGGCATCGGAAAGGAACGAAGCCTTGGTGGAACAATAGGCTTCTATGGCGACACAAAAGCCGTCAAACGCCGTGGTGGAGGCGAATTTGCCCGAAAGAGATTCGGAAAGACCCCCGTCTACGATTGCGGCGGCGCAAAGTCCCTGGGGCGCTTTTACCAGTTTTACCGAACGGTCCCGGGGGTCCACGGCAATAAAGTACCGGGAAAAGAGGAACGGGTCCCGGCCGGTGGTGGGAATAGCGATATAGGGGATAAATTCCCTGGGGAAGGTTCCGTCCAGCAGTTCAAAGACACTTATCCGGTTTTTAACGATCATGGCGGTAATCCTGGCTATGGACTGGGTTTTAAGCCCTCCCAAACCAATAATTGCCGAACACCGGGCGCCCTGGGCCAGGACCGCCGCCGATTCCGCCACATCCGCCGTAGCCTGGGCGGGAATTTCATCAAAAATGATTGCTTCCAGCCCGGCGTCTTCCAAAACATTGGTTAACCGTTCTATGCTGCGGTTTTCGTACAAAACCTGTTCGGTAACAATAAGTATCCGGCCGCCAAATTCGCCGCAGATGGTACCGGCCCGGTTTACCGTATCAATCCCAATAATAATGTCCGGATCCAGCTGGAATGAAATGTCCATATATGTTCCTTCGACCCACAATCTGTGGTGTCCTAAAAAAAAGGCGGAACCGGGTACTCCCTTGTTCCGCCTCCCTGTGCTTGTTGATAAGCTTACAGACCAAAAGCGTCCATTATGTTGTCCGCCGTTGCCCGGAGGATTGTATCGTTAATATAAGAAGGGTCGTTGATTTTTGCCTTAAGTTCGGCAACCCGTTCCGTTCGTACATCATTTGCGGTGGAGACCAGTTCCATGGCCCGGTACAGTTCGGCCTTTTCTACCGCTTCAGATGAGAGCGAAATGGAATCGGTTTCTTTTCCCCTTTCCGCCTGACCACTCCGTCCGGATTTTTTTCCAGGCTGCAGAGGTTCCAGGGGGTTAATTCTGTCGATCGTCATACTCATATCCTACCTGCCTTAATTATCGGCACTTTTCACTATAAGTTTAAACCTTATTTGTGGTTATGACCAGATACATAAACCGAAAATTCGCCCATTTGGCGGTCTTTTTTTGCAAAAAAAGCATAAATTTCCGCCGCCGGACCGCGCCGGTACTCTTCATGGATTTTGGTCATTTCTCTGCCCACACACATATATCGCTCACTACCAAGATCGGCTAAATCTTCCAAAAGTTTAAGAATTCTGAAGGGCGATTCATAGAGAACAAAGGCCCAGCCGGTGTCCAGGAGTTCCTTAAGCCGGGAACGGCGGCGGCCCGGCTTGGGGGACAGAAAACCTTCAAAAACCACCGTTTTGTCTCTGCCCCCGGCTGCGGAAACCAGGGCCGCAAATGCCGAAGGGCCCGGTATGGGGATAACTTCGTGGCCCGCTGCGGCAACAGCGGCAGCCAGGCCTGCACCGGGATCGCTTAACGCCGGGGTTCCGGCGTCGCTGGCATAGGCAGCGGTTTTTCCTTCGTTCAGGGCGCTTATTACCCTGGCGGCGGCGTTTTCCTCGTTTTGAGCCCGGCAGGAAATAAGGGGAACCCGTATCCCCAGGTGGGTTAGGAGTTTTAGGGTCTGCCGGGTATCTTCGCAGGCCACAAGGTCTGCGGATTTAAAGATTTCCGCCGCCCGGGGGCTCAGGTCGCCCAAGTTTCCTATGGGTGTGCCGATAATGTATAAAACAGCCACGATACCAGTATAATGTGAGTATTTTGTAATTTATAGAGGAGTTAGTCCGTATGGGGGCTTTTATTCAGGTACTGTCCTTAACCATGGCGGGGATAATTCTCCTTTGGTTTGGGTTTACCCTTTTTTTTGCTATTCCCGGCGGCGCTCCCATGCCTGTATTCCGGCGGAAACGCCGGAACCCTAAAGCCCGGAGCGAAGGCATTCCCGGCGCGCCCCGAACCTGCCCGGTCTGCAGCGCCCGGCTGGAACGGGGCGAACGGGTCAAATCTTCTGCCTTTCCTTCCATGGGCGGAGCAGACCGGATGATGCACATTTCCGGCTGTGTTTACTGCCTGGAAGGAGACCGCCGCCGGGTCTGTCCGGTCTGCGGGGCGGTTTTACGGGAAGAGGAATTTCTTATTGCCCGTTTGTTTGAAAAGCCGGTACGTTCCCATGTGCATGTGCTTGGGTGTACCCGGTGTAAAATGCGGCGGAACTAACGTTTACTCCATTCCGTAGGTTCTTAGTTTATTCCCGATAGTTTTCCTGGTTATGCCAAGTTCTTCCGCCGCTTTGGTACGGTTGCCGCCGGAGCGATCCAGCGCCGCCAGTATGGCGTTTTTTTCCACCTCTTCCAGAGGAAGCGGCGGAACTCCCGGCGAAAGAGCGGGAGAGCTTGGTGCTGCTGCCGCTTCGGCCGCGGCATCCATTCCAATCTCCGCGGCATCCATTCCAAAACCCGCGGCATCCATTCCAATCCCCGCGGGTTCACGCCGGGCGATAACATGAATATCAATATCGCAGGGTTCTATGGTTTCGCCCCCGCAAAAGATAAGCGCCCGTTCCAGAATGTTTTCCAGTTCACGCACATTGCCGGGAAAGTCGTAGGCGGAAAGTTTTTCCATGGCGGCATCGCCCAGGGTACGGCGGGAACGGCCCATGCGGGAACATAGTTTATCCAGCAGGAATACCGCCAAAAGGGGAATATCTTCACGGCGTTCCCGCAGGGGCGGCAGGCGGAGGCGGAATACATTGAGCCGGTAGTAAAGATCTTCCCGGAATCTGCCTTCCCGTACCAGGGTTTCTACCTCCCGGTTGGTGGCGGAAATGATCCGGGCATTAACGGGGATGTCCGTAATGCCCCCCAGGCGGCGTATCTTTCGTTCCTGCAATACCCGTAAAAGTTTTACCTGCAGGGCCATGGGCATCTCGCCTATTTCATCCAGGAAGATGGTACCCCTGCCGGCCAGTTCAAAAAGACCCTGCCGCCGCCCAACGGCGCCGGTGAAGGATCCTTTTTCGTGGCCAAAGAGTTCGCTTTCCATTAACGATTCGTGGATGCCGCCGATGTTCACCGCCGCAAAGGGTTCGCCGCTGTTGGGGCCCAGCCGGTGTATTTCTCTGGCGGCCACTTCTTTGCCGGCGCCGCTTTCGCCGGTAATAAGCACCGTCACATCCGCAGCGGCGATCTTTTGTATTTGGCCGGAAAGGTTTTGCATTGCCGGGCTCCTGCCCACAAGTCCGCTTTCTGCAGGTTTGCCCGCCGCACGGCGGCGTGTTTCCGCTTCGATTACATTTTCCCGGCGGCGGTTATCTACCAGGGAACGGAGTTTGATTACCAGTTCCGCCGGGTCCACCGGTTTGGCAACATAATCCCTGGCGCCGCATTTGAGGGCCGTTACCGCATCGGTTATGCGGCCGTGGGCGGAGATCATGATAACCGGTACCGGAAAGCCCTTGTCCTGAATTTGTTCCAGGAGTTCCTGGCCGCTCATGCCTTCAAGGCGAAGATCCAATACCGCCGCATCAAATGTTTTTTCTGCCAGAAGCAGCAGCGCCTCTTCCCCCGATGCGGCAGTTTCGGAATCAATGTCTTCCAGGGCCAGATATTTTTTAAGGGATTCGCGGATATTTTTTTCATCGTCAACAATCAGAATACGCAAAGGGACCTCCGCATTTTTTAGTGATCCCCACAGGGCAGTCTTACCGTTACTGCAAGACCGCCGCCTGTGCGGTTTGTTAGAACGATGGTTCCCCCTGCGGCTTCCACAAAACGCCTGCTTAACGCCAGCCCTATGCCGGTTCCGGTACTTTTACTGGTGTAGAAAGGATCAAAAACCCGGCCCATATCTTCCGGGAGTATGCCCCGGCCGCGGTCTTCTATAACAACGGCGATCCTGCCGCCTTCTTTGATGATCCGGACGTTTAGTTCTTCTGCGGGGCCTCCCGCTTCCACTGCGTTACGGATTATGTTTTCAAATACCGAGCGGGCACGTTCACTATCCATAAAAATAACTGCCGGACATTGCGGTATTGATCTGCCGCAAAGACGGAGGAACACTTCTTCAATTATTTCGGCAATGTTGATACGGGCGGGGTTTCCCGCAGGATCTCTAAGATAATCGTTTACTTTGTAGGTAAGTTCGCTTAGGCGGTCTACTTCTTCTTCGATAAGGGCAATTTCTTCCATGCCTCCGGAAAGACCCGGTGCGGCGGCGGCAATTTTTTTAAGGATGCCCGCTTGAAGTTTAATTGAATAAAGGGGGTTTCTAATTTCATGAGCCAGGGTACTGGCGGCGGTTCCCAGCACAACAAGGTTTTGCTGCGCCTCGATGCGCTGGCGGTACTCGATGTTGCGGAGGTACAGTTTGCGTACGGCCAGCATCAGCGCAAGAAGAACAATGGCGCTGAGCGGATAGAGGATACTGGTAAAGTACATGGTATTCCAGTAGCTTGTATGGCTGATATCAACATAGAGGTAGTTGCCGCCGGAAAAGGAGCTGAGAAACCATGGCCAGGAACGGTTCCGGCGGCGGCCCGGTTCGTCAGAAATGTCGTCGCCGCGATCCGGCATACCCGGAGGCAGGGATCTGTCGTTGTGAATTATCATTTTAAAAGAGCGGCTGCGGCGATCGGCTATGGTATAACGGTTAAAGCGGCTGGGGGATTCTGTGGCAATGAGGGCGGGATCAAAACGATCCGGCGTTTTGCCCCAGCGGTATACCAGGGAATTGTCTGCGGCATAAACGGCAAGTCCGGTAATTCGTTCCCGCAGCAGATCGTTTGCTTCCACGGCGGATCCAAAATCGTCGTAATCCCGCACGCTGGTAAAAAGGGTGTTAAGTATCCGTTCGTTTTCGTTGTCACGGATTAGCCGCACACGGTCCTGGTGACCCCGGATAATATACACCGCCAGAAGGCAGAGCAGTACCCAGGTTAGCAGGGCTGCCAAAAGAGAAGATGGTTTAAGCAGGTTTACAGACTTCATCTTTTTCTATAGTATAGTGTATATGCCGCAATCTAAACAGTCCCGCAGGCTGCTGATGTTCATTCTTTACGGGACCATGTTTCTTTTTGGTTTTCTGGAAAACATCAAAGGCGTTTCGTATCCCCTCATTAAAAACGAATTTGGCGTTTCTTACGAAACCCAGGGAAAGATGATTTCTGTACTTTCCTTTAGTTACACCCTTTTTGTGGTGTTGTCGGGTTTTATGCTGGGCCGCTTTGGGGTTAAAAAGGTTTACCTCCAGGGCCTGGTGTTTGCCCTTTTAGGGGTGGGTTCCATTTACTTTATGCCCGGTTTCTGGGCTGCCTCTGTTTCGCTGCTCCTGGTTTTTGCGGGGTTCGGCATTTTCGAAATCGGCGTGAACGGCGTGGCTACCCAGCTTTTTACCAAAAAAGCGGCGTTGATGATGAGCCTGCTGCATTTTATGTACGGAGCAGGTGCAATTATCAGCCCCAAGGCGGCGGGTATGCTGGCGGATCCCGCCGGCCCGGGGCTTCTCTGGCGGCAGATTTATCTGCTTACCCTTCCGCTGGTGCTGATCATTTTTGTGCCGGCGCTTTTTACCAAATTTCCCCAGGCCGAGGCGGAACCAGCCCAGGCCGGTACATCCGGTGAAAAAACACACGGTTTTATCACTGCGTTAAAAACCCCCATAGTGTGGGTCTTTGGTATTACGCTGGGTTTAATGATAGGACTGGAAATGGCTTCGTCAAACTGGGGCGGCCTTTATTTCCAGGATGTATACCAGATGGATCCTACAACCATAGGCGCCAACTTTGTCTCCGCCTTTTTTATTCTTTTTACCCTTTCCCGGCTGGTAAGCGGTTTCCTTATCGAAAAGATTGGTTATATGCGCAGTCTCTTTGGCGCAGTGCTGATTTTAATAGTAATTTTTACGGCGGGTTTTGCGCTGGGACCGCTGGGAGTTTACATACTGCCCCTGCTTGGTTTTTTTATTTCCATATTCTGGCCAACGATTATGGCCGTTGCCATGGGTTACTTTGGATCCGACGCTCCGGTAAATACCGCCGCCATCATCGCCATCGCCGGTCTGCTCAATGCGTTGATGCAGCTTTCCATGGGTTATATCAACCGCTGGATCGGCGCAGCCTGGGGTTACCGCAGTTGTCTGGTTTTTACGCTGATGCTGCTTTGTTTGTTAACGCTGCTTAACCGGCGGCTTAAGAAGGGAAAATCATGAAAAGAATACTTATTATCGCCGCTGTTTTGTGTCTCATGGGCGGCGTTATCTATGCGCAGACACGGCGGGCCGCAAATTACCCCAGGGTGATCAATGTTTCCTATGTGGAATCTCCTTTTAATCTGCAAATTATGGTGATGAAAGAACGGCGTATGCTGGAAACAGCCTTTGCCGCCAGCGGTGTCGAAGTGCGGTGGCACAACATCAATTCCGGCGCGGATCAAACCCAGGCCATGGCCGCCGGTTCGCTGGACATTGCTTCGGTGATCAACTCTACTTCGGTAATTCTTGCCAATGCAGCGGGAAACACTGTGGAGATCGCCGCGCTGGTCAGCCGGCCCCGCCAAAGTTTTGCCCTTATGGTGGGGCCCAACGGCCCCCGGAGTGTCCGCGAACTGCGGGGAAAAACCGTGGCGGGCCCCAAGGGAACGGTGTTACACCAAATGCTGGCGGCGGCTCTGGCACGGGAAGGGATGAGCATGACGGAACTGAATTTTATCCAGATGGGATTGCCGGAAGCGCGGACAGCCCTGCTTGCGGGCAGGGTGGACGGCGCTCTCCAGGCGGCAAGTCTTATTATCCGTAATGAAGAAGCGGGTATGCGGACCCTCTTTACCGCCGATGGTTACCTGGCGCCGCTGCTCTTTACTGCGGTTCGTCCCGCTTTTGCCAAAGCTTATCCGGAATTGCTGGAGATATACCTTGATATCCAGAAGGCGGTGTACAATTGGATCGCCGCCAACACCAAAGAAGCGGTGGCCATCGGTTCCCGGGTACAGCAGATTTCCGCCGAAGACGGAATGAAGCTTTTCCAGTGGAGCGGCATAGCGCTGACCATGGAAGCGGCGGACACAAAGGCGGTAGAAGCCGACATCAGCTTTCTCTACCAACAGGGAATGATCGATCAAAAGCCGAATCCCCGCCGTTTTATCCGTTCCACCGCTTACGGTAAACGCGCTTACGGTAAATAAGGTGAAACCGGCGGCGCTGGTTAACTATACGATTCTGCCCCTGGTCATCATTATCCTCTGGGCGGCGCTTTCGTCTCTCCAGCTGGTTAATCCCTACCTTGTTCCCTCGCCGTACAGGATAGGAACAGCGGCGCTGCGGCTTCTTTCTACCGGGGAACTCCAGGGGCACATAAGGGTAAGTCTTGCCCGTGTTTGGGCCGGTTATGGAATCAGCGTTTGTTTCGCCCTGCCCCTGGCGCTGGCTTTTCACGAAAATTCCGTACTCCGGCGGCTCTTTCACGGTCCCTTCGAAATTATCCGGGCCGTGCCGCCCCTGGCGATGATCCCCCTGCTTATCCTGTGGTTCGGTCTGGGGGAAGCTTCCAAACTGGCGGTGATCGTTCTGGCCACATTCTTTCCCGTGTTCCTTAATGCCAAAAGCGGTTTTGATTCCATGGACAGCCGCTGGCTGGAACTT
>BNVB01000031.1 GCA_025997795.1 Spirochaetia bacterium
CGGTATTGGCCCTGTTTGCATCAGCCTGGTTCTGGGCGGTTTGGGTATCGCGGGCTGTGCTGTCAGCCATGATGATTCTCGTAAAATGCGATAGTCCGGTGTTTTAAAAAAGTATCCAGCAGCCGGGAATTGCTCAGTTTTTCTTTGGGAATAAATCCGCCGGCCATGTTGTCGTGGCCGCCTCCAACTCCGCATCCTTCCACCAGATAACGGACAAGGTCATTGGCTTTAACCTTGTTACAGGTACTGCGAACCGAAAGTTTTATGCCGCTTTCCCTTACCGCATAGGCAACAACGATCTCCACCCCCGCTACACTAACCACAATGTCTCCGGCGGCTCCCAGGAGCGAATCGTTTACGCTTTTAAGACGAAGAAAACCAAGTTCATCGTAGATCTCCACAGTCTTAAAAGCGTCTGCATACAGTTCCAAATCTTTTATAGAAATTTCGTTCCCTTTAAGGTCCACGATCATATCGATGTCGGCAAGACTGTAGAGCCGGTAAAACATATTTATGTCCAGATCCGAAGCGCCCCGGGTAAGGTTATCGGTATCCATAAAAATGCCATAGAGCAGGGCAGTAGCGACTACTCTGGGTGGTTCCATGTTGTTTTCAAAGAACCAGTCCGCAATAATAGCGCTGCAGCTGCCGGCTTCGGGACGGATATCCTCAAAACGGTAACCCATGTTCCCCTTGTATTCATGATGATCAATGGCTGCCACTTCTTCGGTGGGAAGGTCGGTGATGTTAGCGTTTCCCTTTTGGGCATCCACCAACACCGCCCAATCTTCGGATCCCAGAGTATGTGCCTCTGCTGCGGGAATCATTGGCACGTTGAACATTTCCAGCATGTGCAGGGAGTTGGCTTTTTCTATTTCCTCGTCATAAACAATGGCCAGCTTTTGTATGCCCCGCTGGGAAAGAAGATAGTACAGTCCCAGGCTGGAGGCAATGGCATCGGGGTCCGGAACATTGTGGGGCTGGATAAAAATTTCGTCCGGGGCATCTTTAAGGATATCAACCAGTTTGTCAAGTTTAGTCATTATTACAGTATACTACTACACATCCAAATTTGCCACCAACAGGGCATTTTCCTCAATGAACTCCCGGCGGGGGGCGACGTTTTCTCCCATCAGGGTGCTAAAAATCCGCTCCGCTTCCACCGCATCATCCAGGTGAACCTGGATGATGTTGCGCCGGGCGGGGTCCATGGTGGTTTCCCACAGTTGGCCGGGGTTCATTTCGCCCAGGCCCTTATAACGCTGGACGGCAACTTTTTCCGGGTCCCGGCCGGATTCGGCAAGGATACGATCCTTTTCGGCATCGTCATAGGCATAGAAGGTTTTTTTCTCGTAACCAACCCTGTAGAGGGGCGGCATGGCCAGGTACACATGGCCATGTTCAATAAGATCGGTCATGTAACGGTAAAAGAACGTTAAGAGCAGGGTACGAATGTGGGAACCGTCAACGTCCGCATCGGCCATGATGATGATCTTGTGGTACCGGATTTTGGCGGCGTCAAATTCACCGCCGCATCCGCCGCCTATGCTGGCAATAATGGGCTGGAGTTTTTCGTTGGTTACTACTTTCTCAATGCGGGTTTTTTCCACGTTGAGCATTTTTCCAAAAAGAGAAAGAATCGCCTGGTGTTTGCGGTTTCTTCCCATCTTGGCGGAACCGCCGGCGCTGTCGCCTTCCACAATAAAAAGCTCGCAGAGGGCCGGGTCTTTTTCGGAACAGTCAGCAAGTTTGCCGGGCAGGCCCGCACTGTCCATGGCATTTTTGCGGCGGGTGGCATCTCTGGCCTGACGGGCGGCAATGCGGGCCTTGGCGGCCAATATGGATTTTTCCAAAATATTGGCAATTACATCGGGGTGCTGATCAAAGAACAGTTCCAGCTGTTCATTGGCCAGCGATTCAACAATGCCCTTTACTTCGGAATTGCCCAGTTTGCCCTTGGTCTGGCCCTCGAACTGGGGATTGGGAACCTTAACGGAAAGCACCGCCGTAAGACCCTCCCGCACATCATCGCCGGAAAGAGCCTCGTCAAGTTTTTTGGCGGCCTTGGATTTTTTAAGAAATTCGTTAAGGGTCCGGGTCAAAGCGGATTTAAAACCCATCAGGTGGGTTCCGCCTTCCCTGGTGTTAATGTCGTTCACAAAAGAATACATTATCTCGTTAAAGCCGTCGTTGTACTGGATGGCGCACTCAACTTCCACCTGGCCCTGGGAGCCGTCTTCCCGGCTTCCTTCAAAAAAGACCGGTTCCTTGTGGAGCACGGTTTTGCTTTCGTTAAGATACTCCACAAAACTTTTTACCCCGCCCTCAAATTTGAAGTCGTGAACCTTTGGGGTAGAAAGCCGTTCATCACGGATGGTGATCGTAAGGCCCTTGTTAAGAAAGGCCAATTCACGAAGGCGGTTGGAAAGCACATCAAAGTTGTAGGTGGTGGCGTCAAATATCGAATTATCCGCCTTAAAGCGGATCACCGTGCCCCTGCTCGCGGATTCGCCCGCGGCATCCATTCCAGCCCCCGCGGCATTCAGTTTTTCCTCTGCCCAGGGCTGCAGGCTGGCCTGTGGGGCCTCTGCGGTGGGTCCTTCGGCTATGCCAAGTTTATACCGCTGGGTGTGAACTTTTCCGCCGGAAAATACCCAGGCCTCGCACCAGCTGGAAAGAGCGTTCACCACCGAAACCCCCACCCCGTGGAGACCGCCGGAAACCTTGTATGATTTTTTGTCGAATTTTCCCCCGGCATGGAGCCGGGTCATAACCAGTTCCAGGGCGCTAACCCCTTCGCCGGGATGTATGTCCACCGGGATACCCCGGCCGTTATCCTCCACCCGGACCACATCGTTCCCTTCCAGCACCACCAGAATGGTATCGCAGTGGCCCTGCATGGCCTCGTCCACCGAGTTGTCCACCACTTCGTAGACCAGATGATGAAGCCCGTCTATGCCGGTGGTTCCAATATACATACCCGGCCGCTTGCGGACGGCTTCGAGACCTTTAAGAACCTGGATATTTTGGGCGGAGTAGTTTGAATCCATGGTTTATCGTATCAGAGATGGGAAAGAATTTCTATCGGCAACCGCTTTTAATGGTTTTATCTGATTTAGCACATTTTCAATCTTGCGCTTTGCCAGGGTTGTCTCAATATGCTCCTGAAAGCGGAGAAAATAACCTTCTGAAAGGCCAAAAAGTTTGGTCAGGCGTAAATCCGTATCGGCACTTATACCCCGTTTACCGTTCACAATATCCGTTATGCGGTTAGGTGGAACGTCTATAGCCCGTGCCAATGCGTTCTGTGAGAGCTTCAAGGGCTGTAAAAATTCCTCTTGCAGGTACTTACCAACGTGGTCAATTTGAATATATTTGTCCATAAAAGCTCCTTAATCTATTCCGTATTACATACTACAGAATAGTATCTGCTTTATCAAGCCCCTAATGATAATCTACAATCTCGACGTTTTCTGCATTATTGTTCTTCCAGATAAAACAGACCCTATACTTGTCATTAATTCGTATGGAATGCTGCCCCTTCCTATCGCCCTTGAGAGCTTCAAGATGGTTCGATGGCGGAGCCCTTAAGTCATCAATAACATTTGCGGCATGGATAGAAGTCAACTTAGTGAAGGCCCTTGACTGAATGTCCAAGGGCAATCTCTTTGACATTTTACCCATAAAGATTTTTTCGGCTTCCTTGTCATCGAATGAAGTAATCATTATTTAGGTATTATATCAGTACAAACAGGGAAAAATAGCCCTCTTATCTGTGAGATTCAGAAAGGTCCGCGAAAGACCATGGAACAGCCCCCGAAGTTTTGCGGAACTCAGGGGGCAACCACACGGAAACCAGTGTTACCGTAGGACTCGTGGGGAAGGAGGCTGGCACGGTACGCAACGGCGCACTTGAACGCCTCGTAGTTAAAACCGCCACCCCGGAAAAGCCGGCTATCGCCGGCGCTGGCGCCAGGCCCTTTGGGATCGGTCACTGTAGCAGCATCCGTGAACGAACTTTCATACCAGTCCCAGCACCATTCCCATGCATTACCGGTCATGTCATACAAACCTTTGCTGTTTGGCTCCTTTGTCCCTACCGGATGTGCGCCATAATCGTTGTCGCCAAGGCTGAATGAATTGTCTTTATACCAGGCATAAGCGTCAAGATTTGCGCTGTCATCTGTCCCTGCCCAGGCATTAGGTGAAGGAGTAGTTCCGCCGCCCCTGGCAGCATATTCCCATTCAGCCTCGGTGGGCAGCCGGTAGCCGTTTTTTGTCGTATCCATAATTGCCCCGTCACAATTTACCTCATTGGTATCCCTGGAATCACGCAATACATTTCCTGATCCTACAGAACCGAAATAGTACACCGGCTGTTTACCGTTCTTCTCGCTATACGCATTACACCATACAATGGCGTCCCTCCAGTTTATTTTTGTTACCGGACGGGTTTTCCGCTGGGCTTCTGTCCAGGAAGCACTACCGGTACCAGGGGCTGTCCCTGAATTGACAGGCTCATCCTGCCCTTCGAACCCGGCGTTTTGAAAAGTATAGCCGTTACTTTTCGCCCAGTCGTACACTTCCTTCCATAATTGGTACGTTGTTTCGTACTTGGCTATCTTGAAGGGGCTTAATGTAACCGTACGCCCGGCAGGAAAAACCCCGCCGTAACTGGGATTGTCCGGGTGGTCGTAGGTACTGCTGCCTATAATCGTAACTTCATCGCTATTCATCTGAATCATTTCTTTTTGCGGTGCTGTTATCTCGCCGGACTCCGCCAGATCCCAGATAAAATTGTTATCACAACTGCTTATGCCCAATACAAGTATAATCAGGGCGGCTTTTAGTATTGCGATTTTTTGCATTTTCATAGTTCTCCTATTCTTCCGATATATGTTCCGTCTCTAACGAGGACGGTTTTGCCGCTGTTCCAAGGGGAACACGCAGACGCAGACCCAATGACGCTGCCGGTAAAATGACTGTTTTTCGCTGGGGGATAATATCAAGACCCAACCCAAGGTAGATGCTTCCGGAAAGTTCGCCGTCCCATAACTGGTAACTGCCTTCCAGCCGGGGACCAACTAGAAATAGAAAGCCATTCTTTTTTGCAATGGCCGCCGTCCCTCCGGTCAGGAACCCTGCACCCAGGGTAAAGCGTCCGTTTAGGCTCTTAAAAGGATACCGGTACATCAAAGCAAGCGTTACAGGTACAAGGGACAGGGTTTCTCCCGACGGTTTGACCGTAAGGCGGCGAAAGCCTGTTTCAAGGCCGCCCGAAAGATAACCCGGCACTTCCTTAAAAAGAACGGCCAGGGGCAGTTCAAGACCGCCGCCCAGCCGGAAGCCGGGATAACTTTTGTCCACCGGGTTGGAAGGAAAGGCATAGTAGTGCAGACCGCCCTGAACATAGAGAGTAAAGGGTGTATTCTGCCCCCAGGCTGGAAGTGCCGTTGTCAATAAAACAACAAGTATGAAGGAAAAGTTTCTTCTAATTAAAGAGAACGGAGAACGGAGAACGGAGAACGGAGAACGGAGAACGGAGAACGGAGAACGGAGAACAACTTTTCTAGATTATCATGACTCCGGCGGGTTTGTAAAGTACCCGCTGGGGCAAGTGTTTTTTGGCTTCCAAGCATTTACACCTCTATTGGCAACTTTATACTGTCTTTGGCTGATATAGGCATTATAGCTCACTTACTGCAAAAAAACAAGGCCTTTTTCAAGGGAATTGCTTGTTTTCTTGCCATGCCCAATACCGGAGAAGGCATCTTTGACCGTACTACTTTTTGTGGAAAACTTGTGTATAAACAGTGAGTTGAATATACCTTTTTGTGTCAAAATGTACCGCAAGCCGCCAGATGGTGATAAATGCCCTTATTATTCGTTATAATTCCTTATAATACAAGGAATTAGCTATTATATACTAATCACCTATTAAGGCCGGAAATTTGAAAAAAATTCCTTCTTTTGCTTTGTTGGTATTTTCAATTGTGGTATAATTGTGGATAATACACATTCCTATGACTGAAACTGGCGGTTACGAAATCATCTGGAACGAAACCATAAGTCAAATCCGGTCCGAACTGGACGAACAGGAGTTTTTGACCTGGTTTAACCTGGAATTTCAACAGGCGGATGAAAAAGAATTTACTATCTCTGTCCCATCCCTTTTTTACCAGGATCAGGTACGAAAGCGGTACCAGCCGTACATTGAGGAAAAAATTAAGGATCTGATTGGCAAACAGGTATCACTTAACCTGGTAATTAAGGCTAAAAGCAGTGAAACTCCGGAACCTTCTTCTGTAAGTGAAAATTATAATCAAAAGCAAGGATCTGAGGCCCCGGTACCCGGGGCCGGGCAATCGAAACAAACCGGGCAGGATATGACAAAACCCAGCCCCAAAAAGGGCCATCCCCAGCTTCGGGGTGACTATAGTTTTGAAACCTATGTGGTGGGGGACAACAACAGTTTTGCCGCCAATGCGGCCCAGGCCATAGCCCGCAATCCCGGTACGGCCTATAATCCTTTCCTTATTTACGGCGGTGCCGGGCTGGGGAAAACCCACCTAATGCAGGCCATTGGCAACTATATTCATGCCAATACGGATTACAAAGTTATTTACATTTCTGCCGAAACATTTACCAACGAATTTATCGCCTCGATTCAGGATACAGAACGGGCCAAAGCGGCTTTTAAGAATAAGTACCGTTATGCGGATATCCTTCTTATTGATGACATTCATTTTCTCCAGATAAAAAAAGGTACCCAGGAGGAGCTTTTTTATACTTTTAACACCCTCTACGATGCCAACAAACAAATGGTCTTTACCTGCGACCGGCCTGTTTCGGACCTTAAAGATTTTAACGACCGCCTGCGATCCCGGGTTGGCCGGGGGCTTAACGTGGACCTCCAGCCCCCAAATTACGAGACCCGCTGCGCCATCCTGCGAAAAAAGGCCGAAGCCACCGGTATTACCATTCCCGATGATGTAATTGACCTGGTAAGCAAGAATATTTCTACCAATGTACGGGACCTGGAAAGCGCCCTTAACACCCTTACGGCCTATGCCAAGCTGGTAGGAAAGGCTATCACCGTAGAAACAGCCCAGCAGCGCCTTAAAGATGTTTTTGCCGACCGCCGCCAGTCAAATCTTTCAATCGAAATAATCCAGCGGGTAGTGGCCGAAGAATTTCACCTTTCTCCCAACGACCTAAAGGGCAAAAAACGGACGCAAAGCATCGTATATCCGCGCCAGCTGGCCATGTTTATTATAAGGGAAATAACCGAGTATACCACTACCGAAATAGGCCAGGCCTTTGGCGGCCGGGATCATACCACCGTGATGCACGCCTGCCAAAAGATAGAAGACCGTATCCGTACCGATCCATCCATGGATTCCACCATACAAAGCCTTATACGATCCATCAAGGACTATAGCGCAAAATCCTAAAAAATGTTATCATAGTGGGGATAGATTGTGGATAAGGTCAACCATTGTTGATTTGTGGAAAGCCGGAGAGGTCTTGTACGGCTATTGTTAAAACCCTATTTTGTTGTATTATAATGAATTAATAGGGTTTTCCACATATTTTGGGACCTATTATTACTACTATTATTATATTTATATAAATATAATATAAGGGGTTGTGCATGAAATTTACCTGTGATCGAACCATACTTCTCAAAGAAGTCTCTATAGCTCAAGAAATCATTTCCTCAAAAAACGCCATTTCTATTCTTTCCAACATATATCTTGAAGCCAAAAACGATGAGCTTATTATTAAAGCTACAGACATAAAGGTTAATTTTGAAACAAAATTACCCATCGAGGTAAAGGACGAGGGATCAACCACAGTCTTTGGAGAAAAGTTTTTGGGAATACTCAATTCCATTCCAGAAGGGGAACTTGAGTTTGAACAAAAAGACAATGTTATTGTAATTAAACCTTTGGCAAAAAAAATAAAGTTTCAGCTCCGGTGTATTGCTTCGGAAAAATATCCTGAGTTTTCTGCATTTAACAAAGACTTGTATTTTGAAATTCCTGTAAGGGATTTTAAAGACATGATTGTTCAAACTGTTTTTGCCGTATCAGATGATGAAACCCGTTATTTTATGAACGGTGTATTTTTAAAAAAAGAAGAAAACTTGGTGGTTATGGTAGCCACCGACGGCAGAAGGCTTTCTTATGTTGAAAAAAATGTGGGTGGTACTATAAAAGATTTTGACGGAATCATTATACCACCTAAGGTTCTTAGTATACTAATGAAACGTTCCGGCGATGAAGGACTTTTGGGAATTTCCCTTACCGACAAAAATATTTTTATTCAGTTTGGATCATACAAACTTTCTTCGGTACTTATAGAAGGTCAGTTTCCCAATTACCAGCGGGTTATTCCGGAAGAACAAAAATTTTACTTTACGGTAAACCGGCTGGAAACGCTGGAAGCGCTTAAGCGGGTATCACTTTTGGTAGAACAAAAATCCCGCCGGGTGTATTTGTCTTTGGCGCCGGGAGTTATGACCGTATCGTCCAGCAGAGAAGGAGACGATGAAGAAGGGGACATTGGCAGCGCAAAGGAAGATATTCCCTGTAAGTACGACGGCGAAGAAGTTTCCATAGCCCTTAACTACCGGTACATTGAAGAACCCTTTAAGGTTATGACCAGCGATGAAATAAGCGTTCACTTTACCGAAGTAACCAAGGCTATTACCATAAAACCTGTACCGGAAAAAGATTTTTTCCACATTGCCATGCCCATGCAGCTTGATTAGTTTAAGAAAAAGCGCTTATGGCTATCCTGTCGCTTCGTATTGCCGCATTCCGCAATCTTGCTGATGCCGAAATTGATACATCTGCAAAAGATATTTTTTTGGTTGGCAAAAACGGTCAGGGAAAAACAAACTTTCTGGAAGCGCTCTATTTTTGTTCCTATGCTTCATCATTCCGGGGTGTTAAGGATGCCGCCCTAACCCGTACCGGAGAAGCGGCGTTTTCCGCATCCGCCGTTCTGGGGCCGCTGTCTATAAAAAAAAATACGGAAGAAATTTTGTGTCCCCGTATCACCATCAAGGTAGAAAAATCCCGCAAAACCATAAACCTGGATGGAAAAAAAATCGAGGATCGCAAGGATCTTTTGGATACTATTCCCTGCGTTGCTTTTTGTCACGAAGATATGGAATTTGTCTCCGGCAGCCAGGAACGGCGGCGCTGGTTTTTTGATCAAACCCAAAGCCTTTACGACCAGGTGTATCTGGAGGATCTGCGTAAATACCGCCGGGTTCTTAAGAACCGTAATGCGGTTCTTAAGAACACAAAAACCAGCGGCGATTACCGGGGGGCGGCGGAACTATTGGATGTGTTGGATCCCCAGCTGCTGGAATATGGCCGGCGGCTTATGGAAAAACGGCTTGCCGCGGCGGCACGTTTTTCCACAGTGTTTAGCCCCCTCTACGAGGAAGTCGCTCTTATAAAGGGAATTGGTGTTTCGTATGTATCTTCCTGGAAAAGTCCGGATCATCTGGCGGAACGGCGCACCGCAGATATGGCTCAGGGAATAACCCTTTCTGGTCCCCACCGGGATCGTTACCTTTTTTTACAAACCGGAGACGCAGTTTTTGGCGAAGCCCGTAATGCCCAGGATTTTTCCGAAACCGCCAGTACCGGACAGCGGCGCCTTTTGGCGCTGCTGCTCCGATCTGCCCAGGCCCGGTGTTTTTCCGTCGAGGCCGGAAAAACACCGGTGCTGCTGCTGGATGACGTTCTTTTGGAACTGGACGGAGAAAAACGCCGCCGCTTTCTTTCGGTCATGCCTGCTTATGAACAGGCCTTTTTTACTTTTTTGCCCGAAGAATCTTACGCAGGCTATGGTAAAGCAGATACCCTGGTGTATCATGTAGAAAACGGCGTAATCGCAAAAAACGGTTAGTTTTTTGCGGCGGTGTATAGGTGTATAATGGAGGAACGGTGAAAAAAGCGGGTGATCTACTGGCGTCCATTCTGGACGAAAGATCCTTAAAAAAAGCCAAAGAATACGGTGTGCTTTTTTCTTCCGCCGTTTGGTCAAGCCTTCTGGAAAGCTGCAGTCTTTCCCAGGGGTTTTCCCATTCACGCATAGTGGAACTGGAGCGGACGGTACTGTTGATAGAAGCGGATCATCCTGGCTGGGTGCAGCTGCTTCAAATGAAACAAAACCGCTTGCTGGAAGTAATCCAGCGCCGTTTTCCCGAACTTGCCCTTACAGGAATTTCCTTCCGCCTAAGCCGCGAACCGCTGGAACATACTTTGCCGGAAAGCGAAAAACCCGTTGTTCTTCCGCGTCCTGCAGAAAAACAAGAAGTCCCCAAAGCGGATAATCCGGAAAGTTCTGATACTAGTGTACATGATGACAAGCTGCGGGCTGTGTTACAGAAACTTGGAGAAAGTATACAAGCACGAAACGGTAATCAAACTTAATAGAGAAAACCAAGAGAAAAGGTGAGTTACTTTATAATAGATAATTTGGCCGTCTGGAAACCCAGGCGGCCAAATTATGGTAACCGCAGAAAAACTGTTGGTTACCTTGCTGGTTTTACCGGCGCGGTTTGTCGATAGCTTCGTTAACCTTTAGCTTGCGCCCGTCAATTTCACTGCCGTTTGCGCCGGCGATAGCTGCCTCAGCTTCATCGTCGTTTCCCATTTCAACAAAACCAAAGCCTTTTGAATTACCGGTTTCCCGGTCGGTAATGATTTTTACCGATTCCACAGTGCCGTAAGCGGCAAAGCAGGTGCGGAGACTTTCTTCTCCTGTCTGGTAGGAAAGATTTCCTACATAAAGTTTCTTAGCCATAGCAGTAATTTTGCGGAACTTGCAGGAAAAAGTCAAGTGGCTCTATAGTTAAGGGGTGAAAGCAAATTATGCCAACCAGTCAGGGTCCGCTAAAGAATGTCACCATCAAAAGCAGGTTCTTCGTTATACCCGGTCGGGGATGATTTTTATGGGTCCCGGGGATGATTGCGATGCCGTGGTGAACGGTATGCTGGTAACCGGGTATAACGAAGAATTCTGTGTTGCCCTGGAGTGGGACCCTGATTTTATAGCCCGGCTTATGAAGGCGGGTTTTCTGGTTATGTCTGAAACGATCATAGAGAAAGGCGAGGAAGATGTGGAAAAAACCGTAAAACGGGACATTATACTTCCAAAACTGCATCTGGTCAGGGCGGTGCTCTTTTTTAAGGATCTTCACATAAAGCGGAGTATTAAAAAATTTTTGTCCCGGTATGAACTGCGTTTTGATTCGGATTTTAAAACTATCATCGGTAAATGCCTGGATACCCACGGGGATGGCTGGTTAACGCCATCACTGGTAGAGACCCTTTTTATTCTGCGGGAACAATCAGGTCCAACGGCGGGCAGCGATCCCCGGCCGGTGTCTTTTGGTCTTTACCGGGACGGCGAATTAAAAGCAGGGGAATTTGGTATAATCTGCGGCCGGGTTTATACCAGCTATTCGGGTTATACAGAAGAAGATAATGCTGGTACGGTTCAGATGATCCTGATGGTTCACTGGCTTTTGGAGAATGGTTTTGCTTTTCTTGATTTTGGCATGCCCCTGGATTACAAGACAGACCTAGGTGCCCGCAATATTAATCCGGAAGAATTTGTAACACTATGGAGAAATTCGCGCACCCTGTAATTTTAGGGCGGCATCCATTCCAAAACCAGCTAGTGCCTTGGAAAAAATTATTTTTTTGCCGAAGCCGCTGCGGTTTTGGCAGCACGGGCATCTACGTTGTTTAATATTGCGGTAAGTTTTTCCTTGGCGATAAGATCAATAAGCCGCGCTTCGGTATACCGTTTGGCTTCTTCGGAAAAACCGCCGGGGGTTATACAAATTCCCTTGCCCGCTTTTACTTCTTTTATATGGGAATGAAAGTCCCGCACAATCAGTTCCCCTACCGAGCCCTGACTGCGGTTGAACCGGAACATTACCACATCGGACCACTTGGGGGTATCAACTTCTGCCAGAATATCCGCCCCATCACTTTTGTTTACCGAAATGTTGGTAATTTTAACCTTGGCCTTTTGATAGTACCCCATGACAATCTTACGGCAGAGGGCAATAAAATCCGCCTGGGGGGCCATAAGATAAATTTGAAGATTTTTATTGGCATTCAGTTCCTGGTAACGGCTTATAAGCGTATTGGTATCTTTATACGAAGGATTGGCAATCTGCACATCCCGAAGCAGGGTTATGGCTTTGCCTATTTCCTGCTGCCGCAGATAAGAAGTGGCAAGCCGGTACTTCAACTCAATAAGGACTTCCGGTTTTATGGCGGTATGTTTAAGGCCAATTTCAAAATCTTCTATGGCCTTTTCAAATTGATGCTGATTGGCGTTGATGGTGCCGGAAAAAAGGCATGCATTGGGACCCATAACCGGATCGGGCCGGAGGTGGGAAAAGATCTTAAGGGCCTGTTCGGTCTGGTTTGCTTCAAAGTAACATTCTGCCAGTGTGTAAAGCGATTCTTTGTCGTCCGGGGCCAGGTCAATGGCCTTGCGGATAAACGCCAGGGCTTCCTTGTATTTTTTTGTTTTAAACAGGGAATGTCCCAGCCCCCGGAGTGTGGGGGCGTGTTCGGGATCCCGGACACGGGCTTTTTGAAAATGCTGAATGGCTTTTTCATAGTTTTTCCGCTGGAACTCAAGGCTTCCCAGGTTGTAGTTTGCCTCAAAATCTGCAGGGTCAATGGTTATGGCGGTACTCAGCGCTTTGTAGGCTTCATTGGGCTGGTTCAGTTTCATCGCCGCAATGCCGCAGCGCTGGTTGATAAGGAATTCATCCATGGTCGGGTGAGAGGTGGTCATTTCGCTCAGCGTTTCATAGGTCCGGAAAACCATATCCCAGGTTTTTTCCTGGTAGTAAATATCCCCCATGGCAAGAAGAGCTTCGTGATCCCGTGGATTCTGGGCAAGTTTTTTGTTTGCCTCCTTCATTATGGCATCCCGGCCCTTGACCCGTTTTCCTCTGCCAGATGACCGGCCCATAAGGGATACGACAATTATCGCCCCAAGACCCAGAACAAGAGTTACAGCGAGGATAGGGATTATTCCACTCATATCTCCATTATCGGAAAAACAGCAGGTTTCTTCAATACAAACGCACATCACCGTTGACAAAGGTTCGTTCCACTGTCTACAGTTTAGATATACGATAAACAACCGATAATAAAATGTTATTGTAAGGAGCGGCCAATGGCAGCAAGTATCGGCATAAAAGAAGCCAACGGCGGTTTTTATGCTATTTTGGAAGAAAATTCGGCGGTTAAAAAACGTTTGGTGCTTACCACCGTTCACGATAACCAGAAAAGCGTCCAGATAGACCTCTATAAAAGCCAGGCCAAATCCATGGCAGATGCCATGTATATTGGCAGTATTGTGGTGGAAAACATCTCTCTTAAAGCCAAGGGCGAACCGTCTATAGAAATGCTCTTGAGTTCTACCAAGGATGGGTCCATCAATGCCGATGCGGTAGATTTGGGGAACCCCTCCAATGAACATCATTTGAGCGTTTCTCTTAAATCCTTTGAAGAGGACAAAAACGAATACCCCGATTTTGATATAGACGACAGCACTTACAAAAAAATCGATACCGGACCCGAACCCGGGCAATACTCCAGGCGGAAATTTCCCTGGCTGGTGATTATCATTATAGGCATTGTGCTTGCCCTTGCCTGTCTTGGGGTTTGGTTTTTCCTTTTCAGGAATGGCGGCGTGGAACTTGGCCGGAAAATTGCAGAGATAACGCAGCCAACACAGCCAACACAGCCAGCACAGCCAGCACAGCCGGATAAGCCTGCGGAACAGCCAGCCGCCAAACCGGCAGAACTGCCAGCCCAGGAGAAACCGGTTGCCCAGGCTCCGGCGGTGCAGGCAAAACCGGTTGTGCCAGAAAAACCAGCACAGCCGGTACAACCAGTGGTGATTGACAAACCACCCAAAGCAAATCCCCAGGCGGCCGACAGACAGCGGCCTTCGGCGCCTGTTTATTCATTCAAGGTGCCGCAAACCATCCCTCCCGAAGGTTTTACCTACAAAGTACGCTGGGGTGATACGCTTTGGGATATTTCGGAGGCCTTTTATCGCAACCCTCGGCTTTATACTTTTATTGTCCGGTCTAATGAATTACTTAATCCGAACCTTATTGTTTCCGGCACGGAACTTACCATTCTTCCCAGAAATTAAAGGAACCACATCCAGGGTTCTGTTTGCTCTTTTCTTTTCCATACTTGCTTTTGGTTCCTGCGGTGCCAGGGCGGCGGTTATGGATCTTTCCCGCAGTGAAGCGGCGGGAAAATTAAAAACCGGCGACATTGGTTTTATTTTGGGAGCGGATATTTCCAAAATGACCGAACTAACAAAGGTGGATCCTTCGGCGCCCTTTTATGCAGGTCTTTTGGTTGAAGCCGCCGGAGACCGGCTGCGGGCTGCCCGGCTTTTCGAGGCCGCCCTGGGAAGCCCCATTCCTAAAATAGCCGGAGAAGCGGCCCGCCGTCTTATCCCCATGCTGGTGGAACCGGGGGACAAGGAACAGGCAGGCAGGGTTCTTGTTGTTTTACAGAAAAGCAAAATGTCCGGCAGTGAAATGACGGCACTTAAAGGGGCGGCCCTCTATGTATTGGGCCGCTATGAAGAAGTAACGGCGCTTGCGGAGGAATCCGGGCCAAAGGGAAAAAGTCCGCGGACTGTCCGCCGCAGCGGCGTGCTTTCGGAACGGGCCGCCGGGGAATTTGAGTCCTGGACAGGGGCCTTTCGTTTTCTTTCTGCCATAAAACAACAGCGGCCCGGCGTTATTCCCGGTCAGGAACAGCGGCCCTACTTGTTTGATTCCCCCGCCGGCGCCGCCTACCGCTGGGCCTACGAAGAACTCTTCCGCTCCGCCGGATATACCCTGCCCGCGGTGGAACGGACTGCTGCGGCGGGCAGGCTTGCCGTTTCCCGTAATGTGTACAACGAGGGGCTTCTTCATTTTGAAGGTATCCGGAATTCCCAGCTTTCGCTGTTTTTCCGTTATCCGGCGCTGTTGGGCGATCTGGGCCGTGCGTATGCGGCGGTACCTTCCAAACGGGAAACGGGATACAAACTGTTTACCGATTGGGAAAGCGCCATACGAACCGGAAAAAACAGTCCCCTAACCAGCTTGACTGAAATAAGTGAAGCAGAAAAAAATGCCGCCCGTTATACGCTGCTTTTTTATGCCGGGCGGATCAGGCGGCAGCAGGGCAAACACGGCGAAGCGGCGGCGCTTTTTGCCCGGGCCCTGGCTTTGGCGGAGGATCTTCCGCCAGGGGAACGGCTTATACAGGAAGACGCCTGCATCTGGTATATACTGCATTCTACTTTTACCGAAAAACCCGCCGCTGTTCCGGACCTCGTCAAAACCTATGCTCCCCGCTGGCACCGGGACGATGAATTTTACGATATTCTGGACAGGCTTTCCTGGTACCTTGTAACAGAAAAAAAGTGGAACGATCTGGGGAATGTGCTTACCCATATACGGAACGGAAAAGACGGCGCCACCATCGCCCGGTACGCATATCTTATGGGCAGGGCCGTATCCCTGGGTTATGTTTCCGGCCAAAGTATGAGCGCCCAGGATTATTTTACCATCGCTTATGAAGAAGGAAACGCTTCGTTTTATTACCGCGCTCTGGCGGCATCGTACCTGGGCAAAACTGTTATTCCCATAAGCCGGAACCGCAATGGAACTTCGGACACGGTTTCCCAGGGGAATGAAGTTGAGTTTTATGTTAAGTTTTTTGAGTTTGGCGCTTCGTCTTATGCCATGACCTATTTGCGGGAAAATGCGGCCCGTTATACCAACAAAGAACTGCGTGCCATGGCGGTAACCTTTGCCCGTTCCGGCCGTTACCTGGAATCGATCCAGATAGCGGGAATATATATGCGCCGGGATGGGTATGTTATGGAAACGGCGGATCTGGAGCTGTATTATCCCAAACCCTTTACCCAGTTAATCGAAAAACACGCCATTGCCAACGGACTCCGCCCGCAAATGTTCTTTGGCCTTATCCGTACCGAAAGCGCTTTTACCCCCGCCATAGCTTCCCATGCGGGCGCGGTGGGGCTGGCCCAGATTATGCCTGCCACCGCTAGGGAAGTAGCGGCGGTGATCAAAAAGCGGGGCGGCCCGGATTTTGCCGCCGGGGGTTCCATAGACCTGACCAATCCGGAGGTCAATGTGCAAATGGGGGCGGTTTACCTGAAAGACCTGACCGACAGCCTGGGCAGTCCCATGCTGGCCCTTTTGGCCTATAACGGCGGTCCTGCCCGGATACGCCGCCTTCGCCGGGCGGCCCCTTCCCTGCCGGAAGATATTTTTATTGAAACTATCAGCATCACCGAAACAAGAAACTATGGCAAACGGGTCATGGCCGCCGCCGCCGCCTACGGATACCTCTATTACGGCCTTTCCATGCACGAAGTTGTTTCGGAGATATTTAAATAATTTTTATTCTGCCGATAATATCGTAAACCGGTGTTATTCGGAGGGGAATGTTGTCTACAAATCCAGGTTCTTTTTTGGCCAGAAGCGATTTTAAGGAACGTTTGGCATCTCTGCTGGGCGCGTTTACCTGTGGTTTAATGGGAATACTCTTAGGCCTTTCTATTGGCGCATCGCTGTTCCGCTGGAACTTTATCAACAGCGGGCCGGGAGACCTATTCACCGGCGCTTATGGAATGTTTGCCCTTATCATTCCCCTGTATCTATTTTGGGCAGCCTGGATCCTTTGCGATGCATCTTTTAAACCCGGCAGAATCTTTCTGCTTTCTACGGTGATCATCCCTTTCCTGACCCTGGCGCTGGGGTTTTCCTTTATCCGCGATTTTGAAACCCGCCGGGCAGAATTTGCCCTGCTTGATACTTTGGGAATATCCGGCTTTAGCCTGATGATAATAACCGCCGCTATTCTGGAAACGGTGGGGATACTTGTCATCTATTCACTGTTTTTTAGCAAAAGCGCCGAAAAAAAAACGCCGCCCCTTAAAGCGGCGGACGTTTCCGGCACCATCATACAAAACAGTACGCCCGTGACAGAAAGTGTTCCGGCAAAACCGGCGGCGGAAAATCCCGCTGAACTTCCCGTTTGGGAACCGCTTAAAAGTGTCTCCGCATACAGTGAGTTGAATCCCGATTGTGCAGTTAATCCCAGTGAAGACAAGGTGTTGGTTCTTAACGCTTCGATTTTTAATCCCTATGCGCAGGTAAGCAGGCCGGAAGAAGCATTTTTGGAAACCGGGGAACTGCTTGCTGTTTCGCTTGAAGAGGCCGAAGTGGCCGAAGAATGGGAACAGAAAGAAGCTGAGCAGGAAAGGTTTGAACTGGAAGAGGAATCCGAACAAGCGGTTGAATTTGAAGAAGCCGAAGCGGCGGAATTTGAAGAAACAGAGGCGCTGGACGAAGGTCTTCCAATAGAAGAGACAGATGAAACCTGGCTTGAAATAGATCCGTTTGCAGACGAAACTGCATTTGCAGCAGAAGAACCCACACTGGAAGAAGAATCCGCAGAAATAGAGCAGATAGTTGAGGTAAAAAAAAACCCAAAGAAACATACTTTTAGCAAAGGCGGCTATTCGGTACCGGTAGAAGGAATCCTTACCCAGTACCCCGACGGCCAGTACTGGATTATAGATGAAGAAACCAAGCGGGCGGGCCGTATCCTGCAGGAAACCTTGAGTGAATTTGGTATTCTGGCGGAAGTAACGGGAATCAGAAAAGGCCCGGTAATTACCATGTTCGAGATACTTCCCGCTCCGGGTGTTAAACTTTCAAAAATCGTAAACCTCCAGGATAACATTGCCCTGCGGCTTGCCGCGTCCAGTGTGCGTATTGTGGCGCCCATACCGGGAAAACACGCCGTGGGCATTGAAGTGCCAAATAAAAAACGCAATATTGTTTCGTTTAGGGAAATTATTGAAGGGGAATTAAACCGCCGGGAAAACCGCAAAAACGAGCTTCCCATGGTTTTGGGAAAAGATATAACCGGAGACGCTGTTACCGTGGACCTGACCCAGATGCCCCACCTCCTTATTGCGGGTTCTACTGGTTCGGGAAAATCGGTCTGCGTTAATTCCATGATCCTGTCGATCCTCTACCAGCTTTCTCCTGCGGAATGCCGGCTTATTATGATCGATCCCAAAATTGTGGAATTGAAACTCTACAATGATATTCCCCATCTTTTAACGCCGGTAATTACCGAACCCAAGCGGGCATTCCAGGCATTGCAGTACTGCATTTTTGAAATGGAACGCCGTTATGCCTGCCTCGATTCTATGGGAGTCAGAGACATTAGAAGTTACAACAAGCGGATTAGGGAACGGAATATCGCTGCGGAACATATGCCCTATATTGTGGTGATTATTGACGAATTTGCCGATCTTATGGCAACCACGGGCAAGGAACTGGAATCCACCGTGGCACGTCTGGCCGCCATGAGCCGTGCCGTGGGAATTCACCTGGTACTGGCTACCCAACGGCCTTCCATTGATGTGATCACCGGCCTTATCAAAGCCAACATTCCCAGCCGCATTGCCTTTATGGTAGCCAGTAAAATGGACAGCCGGATCATCATTGACATGGTAGGGGCGGAAAAATTGTTAGGCAAGGGAGATATGCTCTATGCCGGCGCTGTTGATCCTTTTCCCATTCGTATGCAGGGAGCATTTATCTCTGAAGAAGAAGTGGAACGGGTAGTGGACTATGTAAAATCTCTGGGTGAACCGGAATACATTGACGACGAAATGTTCTACGACGAAGAGGAAGAAGACACCGGGGCATCACTTTTTTCCGATGGGGATGATCCGCTTTACGAAAAAGCGCTGGAAGTAGTGATGCAGCAGGGCAAAGCCAGCGCCAGTTATATCCAGCGCCGCCTTAAAATTGGTTACAACCGCGCCGCCCGGCTGGTAGAAAATATGGAACACCGGGGTGTTGTCGGCCCTGCCCAAGGGTCGCGGCCCAGGGAACTGTTACGGAGCGCATAAACTGTTTGATTCACGCTTCGTAAAGTTTAGCCTGTTGTTCCCCCCGAAGTACCCGGAGAACGCCGCCTGCCAGGGCAAGCATTTCGTCTTCTCCGGGAAACACATATACCGGGGCGATTTTGTCTACCCGCTGTTTAATTGCTCCGGTAAAACGGGTTGAATGGGCCAGGCCGCCGGTAAGGATAATGGCATCCACCAGGCCTTCCAATACGGCAGACATGGCGCCGATTTCCTTGGATACCTGGTAGGCCATGGAATCCAGTACCAGAGCGGCAAATTCATCGCCGTCGTTGATCATCTTTTGTACGTTCTGAAGTTCGCTGGTACCAAGGTATGCTTTCATACCGCCATTGCGGGTTACCTTGTCGATCATCTCCGCTTCGGTGTATTCGCCGGAAAAACACATATTGATGATAGGGATAGCCGGAATAGCGCCGGTACGTTCCGGGGTAAAAGGCCCCTCGCCGGAAAGGGCATCGTTTACGTCGATGACCCTGCCATAACGGTGGGCTCCAACAGTAATACCGCCGCCCAAGTGGGCTGCGATAAAGCGGGCGTTTTCGTAGGACTTACCCAGCTTCGCCGCAAGACGGCGGGCTATGGCTTTCTGGTTGAGCGCGTGAAAAACGCTGGAACGTTCAACGCCGGGCATACCGGTTAATTTGGCATTGCGGTCCATTTCGTCCACGACTACCGGATCCACCACATAGGCAGGAATAGAAAGAGGCCCGGCAATTTCTGCAGCGATAATCGCCCCCAGGGCAGATGCATGAATTGCCGCAGTAGCGGAGTGAAGATCCTCCAGCATTTTTTCGTTGATGATGTAGGTGCCGCTTTCGATAGGTTTTACAAGGCCGCCCCGTCCGGCAATGGCATCAATGGAAACGCTGTTTATACCCGCTTCTTCCAGGCTTTGCATGATACCATCCTGGCGCAGTTTCTTTTGATCCAATACAGCGCCGCAGCGGCTAAGCTGTTCAGCGTCATGGCGGATCGTCCGGGAAAAAATGCAAGTCTCATCGTCGTAGATGCTGAATTTGGTAGAGGTTGATCCGGGGTTGATCGCCAACACCCGGAAAACACCGGGTTTTTTCGGCGGCGCCTTTACCGGCTCTTTCGCCGTCTGGATTTGTTTTTCCCGTTCCCGGGGACGGCGGCGGACAAGCTGCTTGCCGTCCTGGATCATGCTGATGCTTACCACGCAGTCCAGATTGAGGATTCTATCCAGCACCTGGGCAAGTTTGGTGTGAGTCCCTTCAATGTCAATTTCCATGGTGGAAGTAGCGGCTGAGGTGGAAGCAGCGGCTGTATTTTCGCCGCCGGAATTGTTGTCTTCGTCTACCACAAGGCGTTTGATATTCCAGCCTTCGCGGCGTATATGACCGGCAACCCTGCCCAATACTCCGCTCTTGTTGAGTACGGTAAGTTCTACCCGTTCTGTTTTTTTTGTGTTCATTGGTTATACCTTTAAACCTGGTTAAACATACTGGTTGTTCCGGTTTTCCATTCTTCCATAAACTCCAGTACGATCCGTTCCGCTTCGATCCATGAACCGGCCCGGGGTCCGGGAATGTTCCGGTTGGTGGAATTGGTAAACACGATGGTTTGATTGCCCTGGTCCCGCAGCTGGGTTATGTTCTGCGGCGCATCATCAATATACACATGGGCTCCCACAGCTACCTTGTCATTCATAAAACAGATATCCCAGTAGGGAATGTCGTAGTTGTCCAGCCAGTCCACGGTTTGGGTAATGGTGGTTTTGTGGGAATACTTAAGGAAAAGCCGGTGGGTGATTATCCGTATCCGTACTCCCCGGTTGGAAAGCTTGCGCAATGTAGCCGGAGCATCTTTAATGGGAAGCATATCCCGGAAGAGGTGCCGCTGGGTTACGGCAAAACGGTGGAGCCGGTCGTAACCGCCGTATTCGGTAATGCCCCATTCCTCCAGGCCATAACTTACATCGTTGGTAAGGGCCGCTTCCGGCTTGTTAAGCCATTCGGCGGCAATTGTACGCATGGCGCCGTAAAAATCGCCTACCACGCCGTCCAGATCCACACCAAGGATAAACGTGCTTTCGTCCACGGTACCTCCGCTCAGTTTATTTTTGAAATAAGGATCACCATGCTCCGGGCCTGAACGGTATACCGGTCAGGATAGAGCAAATCTTTTTCCGTACCGGGAAGGAGCAGATCTTCGGGACTGGACAGCGCCGTATCCACCGATCTAACCCAGCGTTTTCCCGCCTGGGGTTCGCAGACAGAAAACATTACCTTCTTACTGTTGGCGTTGAACATGATAAAAAAATCATTGTCGTCCTTGTCCGCCAGAATATCCGATTTACTTCCGTCCATTCGCAGGGCCATGTAATAACCAATAGTGTCCCAGTCCGGGGTATTGCCTTTTTCGTCATACCAGACAATGTCCGGAATGGCGTTATAACTTCCGCCCCGGCCGGTATAAAACTCGGGCCGCATAAAACCATGGTGGCGCAGACGGAAGGCAATCATCTCCCGGATAAAACGGTAAAGTCCTGCGTTTTTTTGGACCAGCGCCCAGTCGTACCAGGAAATGTCATTGTCCTGACAATACGCATTGTTGTTACCCCGCTGGGTACGGCCCATTTCATCGCCCCCCAGAATCATGGGTGTACCCAGGGAGATCATCATGGTGGCGATAAAGTTTTTCATAAGCCGTTCCCGGGTTTGTTTTACCATCATATCAACGGCGGGGCCTTCTTCGCCGTTGTTGTAACTGCAGTTGTTGTTGTTCCCGTCCCGGTTATCTTCGCCATTGTCCTCGTTGTGTTTGTGGTTATACGAAACCAGATCCCACAGGGTAAAACCATCGTGACTGGTAATAAAGTTAATTGAATGGAACGGCTTGCGGCCGTCCCGCAGGTACAGATCGCTGGAGCCGGAAAGCCTGGTGGCCAGATGCCGGGTTTGGTTGGGATCCCCGCGCCAGTAAAGCCGTATGTCGTCCCGGTAGCGGTCGTTCCATTCCGCCCAGCGGCCGCCGGGAAACCAGCCCACCTGATAAGCGCCGCCGGCATCCCAGGCTTCGGCGATAATTTTGGTTTGGCTTAATACGGGGTCTTCGGCAATCAGTTCCAGGGTGGGGGGATTTTCCATCAGCCTCCCCTGCTGGTCCCGGCCCAGAATGGAACCAAGATCAAAACGGAAACCGTCCACATGCATTTCCGTAACCCAGTAGTGGAGGCAGTCAATAATAAACTGCCGCACCACCGGGTGATTACAGTTAAGGGTATTGCCGCAGCCCGAGTAGTTCTGGTAGTAACGGCGGTTTTCGTTAAGGATATAGTAAATCTGATTGTCCAGGCCCCGGAACGAAAAAGTCGGCCCCCATTCGTTTCCTTCGGCGGTGTGGTTAAACACAATGTCCAGGATCACCTCCAGCCCCGCCTTGTGGAGTTCCCGCACCATTTCCTTGAATTCCCGCACCTGGGCGCCGGGCTCCGCTGGTTTCCCGCCGGTGGAATTGGCGGCATAGGATCCCTTGGGTGCAAAAAACGCCGCAGTAGAATAACCCCAGTAATTTACGAGGAATTCTCCGGTCCGCGGATTAAGCCGGGGGAATTCCCGTTCGTTAAATTCCTGGAGGGGAAGAAATTCCAAACTGGTAATGCCCAGCTCTTTAAAGAAAGGAATTTTTTCGATCACCCCCCGGTAGGTTCCCCGGTGTTCCACCCCCGAATCGGGATGGGCGGTAAGTCCCTTAACGTGGGTCTCGTAAAGTACGCTGAACCGCAGAGGATAGTTGATGGGCATATCCCCCTGCCAGTCAAAGTCGTTGTTTATCACCAGACAGCGGGGCTGATTCCTCAGATTATCCAGCTGGGAAAAAGAAAGATCCCCCGCCGGATCCGAAGGGTTATAACCCAGAGATTCCGCCATGTTCCAGTTGTCCATGCTGGTCAAAGCTTTTGCGTAAGGATCGATCAATCCTTTATGGGGATTAAACCGAAAACCCAACTCGGGATTGTAGGGGCCGTTTACCCGGTAGAGGTAACAGGTACCTTCCCCCGGCGGATTACTGCCGGGAGTTGCTTGTACGAGGCAGTGCCAGATATCGCCGGTTCTGTTTTTTTGCCGGTCAAATTTAATTTCCGTGTAAGGGCTGTCAACGGCGGCGCTTTCAAACAGCACCAGGGTTACCTCTTCCGCATGGCGGGAAAAAAGGGAAAAATTTATCCCCCTGCCGGTAAGCGTTGCGCCCAGAGGCAGGGCTTTTCCTGTCTCAACTACATAGGTCATGGTTATCTGTTTTTCCCCGGTTTAAGCGCCGCCAGTTCTTTTACGCTTTGAACAAGATCGCCGTCTTTGCGGATTTCGCCGATGGGTGTGGGAAGCCGCCATGTCCAGTTAAATTCATTGGCCGTACCGGGAACGTTGATCCGTTCCGAGGCGGGATCGGCGGCGTACCATTTCTGGGAAAGGTGGAGCAGATCCTGGATCTGAAAAACCCGGAACCGGGAAGCGGCGGCGGCGGCGTTTTTTAGGACGATCTTTGCCATGCCGGGGTTGTACACTCTGGGCAGTGACGGCATGCCGATAAAGCCCGCAAAAGTCTCCTGATCCGCTTCGGTATTCCACCATTCCCGCAGGGTGGAACTATCGTGAACCGAAGGTGTGCAGACAGAAAGTTCCGGGTATTCATCAAAGGGCACATAGGGCTGGCCTTCTTTGTCCCAGCGGCGGAACCACCGTATTACCCGCAGGCCCAGAATGTGGAGCCGGGAAAGCACCTGGGGTACACAATCAGGCACCGCCCCCAGATCTTCGGCACAGGGAAGCATGGCGGAAGATTCGGTTAACACCGAAAGCAGCTTAAGCCCTTCCTTTTCCCAAATTTGTTCCGATTCAATTCTGCGTTCTTCCAGCAGTTTTTCCAGTTCGGCCCCTTCGGTTTTAGAAAGAGAAGCGTAGGCCCGGGAATTGCGGAAATACCAAACAGGAAAAAAAGTATCCGTTTCGTATTCATGGAAAAGCCGGTTGTGCCAGGCCTGGATCAGCGTTGTTTCTGTGGCGGGGCGCAGGCCCAGGGCAGCGATGTCTTTTTCGCCCCGGATGGTTTCCTTAAAGAGCCACAGTTCTTCGCCGCCTATCCGGTCAAGGGCACGGTCAAAGACCAGGCCCGCTTCTGCAGAAATTTCCCCTGCCGAAGTTGAGCCGCCCCAATTGTTCCGTATACCGTCCCAGATTTCGGCAGTGGGTATATGGGGCCGGGAAAGCCAGCGTATCCTGTTTTTATCAAAGCCCAGTTTTTCCAGATCCTGCCGGGTAACGGGCACATAGGGAATAAACCTGCCCAGGGCGGAAGAATTGTCCGCCCGGGAAGCGGCCCAGATGCGGAAAAACCCCAGCACATGATCGATCCGGTAGGCATTGTAAAATTTTTCCGCCGCCTTTAGCCGGGCCTTCCACCAGCTGTAGTTGTCCTTTGCCTGGGCTTCCCAATGATAAATGGGGAAGCCCCAGTTTTGGCCCCCAGGGCTGTACATATCCGGCGGTGCTCCGGCGGAAAGATCGGCCTCGAAAATGTCCGGGTTGGACCAGACATCGCAGGAATCTTCGTTCATCAGAATGGGCAGATCCCCTTCCAGCAGAATGCCCATGCCCCGAATGGCCTTGGCGGCCCGGGAAAATTGCCGGTCCAGGGCCTTTTGCAGCCAGGCCCAAAAAAGGTGTTCTTCCCGCAGGGAGGGATCGTCCCAAAGAAAGGTGATATCCCCGGCGCTTACCTGGCGGTAGAGGGGCCATTCCTTCCAGCTTTTTTCTTCGTTGGATTCCTTAAGACGGCGGAACACCGCATAGGGTTTTACCCAGGAATTTTCTTCTATCCACTTGGCCAGGGCCCCGGATTTAGCATCATCTTCAATGGCTTTTTTGTTAGCCCCATAGATCTTTCGTAACAGTTCCATTTTTGCTTTGAGTACCCGGTAATAGGGAAAGCGGCTTTCTCCGTCAAATTGCCGGCCCAGGTTTTCGATTTCTTTGGTAAAGGCCCCTGCTTCTTCCAGGGCACTTAAACGGATATACAGAGGATGCAGGGCAAAAGCAGTAAGGGCGCTGTAGGGCGAACTTTCGTAACCCGTGTCGTTTACCGGCAGTATCTGGATAAGCCCTATGTCCATATCGGCACAGAGACTTGCCAGATCGATAAGGTCAAGGAATTCCCCCACCCCGGTACTTTCGGAACCCCGCAGGGCTCCCACGGAAACCACCACGCCGATCCGGCGATCCTGTTTTGAAAATATATTTTCCGCCATTTTTTGCTCCTGAATTTAAGTATAACCCGGGCAGGTAAAGCAGTATAGTGGGCAATGTACCAGCTTGACCCCGGATCGTGGTTTTTGTAGTCTTATGATAATTCCGCTGTCGCCGGAAGCCGTCCTTATAACAGGGAGCTAAACCTGATGAAAGCAAATGTGATGATAAAGAAAGTACTAACACCTGAACAAGAGCTAAAATCATACTATTCCTCTGAAAATGCTATAATTTTTAATCAAGATTGTTTTGAAATACTGTCATGCATTCCTGAAAATACAATAGATATGATATTTGCTGATCCCCCGTATATGTTATCAAACAATGGGTTTACTTGTCAGAATGGCAGAATGGTAACAGTTAATAAGGGAAAGTGGGATAAAAGTAATGGCTTTGAGGAAGATACAAAATTCCATGATGCATGGATAGCCGCTTGCCGGCGTGTATTAAAACCGGAGGGTACTATATGGATTTCAGGGACTTATCACAGTATTTACCAGTGCGGGTATTTACTTCAAAAAAACAATTTTCATATTTTAAATGATATAAGCTGGTTTAAACCAAATGCCGCTCCTAATTTAAGCTGCCGCTTTTTTACGGCTTCCCATGAGACGCTTATTTGGGCGCGTAAAGAAAAAAAAGCAAAGCATACATTCAACTATAACGAAATGAAAAACGGCAGATTCCCTGAAGATAAAATAAAAAAAGAAAACACTCAAATGAGATCGGTCTGGTCTATACCAACACCAAAAAACAGTGAAAAAGAATCGGGGAAACATCCTACACAAAAACCGCTGGATTTATTATTGCGAATAATTAAATCATCAACGAATGAAGGGGATATAATTTTGGATCCCTTTAATGGCGGGGGTACAACCGGGATTGCATCAGTTTTGCTGGGTGGACGTTATTATATTGGAATTGAAATCGATAAGCGCTATTGCGAATTGACGGCGAAGAAATTATTACAAATTGAAAGAGCGCCGGATTACGCATAATTAAAGAAAACGCGGGCGGCCACCCGGTCTTTCTCTTGTCGCTCTCTGTGTTTACCGTTATTATTTTCTAATGACCCATAAAGACCTCTACATAGTCGATAATGACAGTCCCGAACGGTCGGTCAAGAAATACCTCAACGAGTGGTGCGTCATTTCCCGGCAAATGGACATCGCTACGGGTTATTTTGAGATAGGCGGCCTCCTGGAACTGGACGGGAACTGGCAAAACCTCGAAAAAATCAGAATCATCCTGGGTTCAGAGGTTACCAAACGCACAAAAGAAGTCATTGAAGAGACAAAAAACTACTTCCTAAAGGGTCTGGATAAGAGTATTGAGGACGAAAAGGACAAAAACGAGTTTCTTTTGGGTTTGCCCGCCGTTCTTATGGCCCTTAAAAGCCGCAAAATCGAGTGCAGGGTCTTTGACAAAAACAAGTTCCATGCCAAAGCCTTCATAACTTATTTCCGTGAAGACTACCACAAACAGTTCCCCCCATCCATGAACGTGCCCGCCGGTTATGCTCTGGTCGGTTCCAGCAACTTTACTGGTGCGGGACTCACCCGAAACATTGAGCTTGACGTGCAGGTTGCAAGCGGTGTCGAAATCTTGCAGGAA
>BNVB01000032.1 GCA_025997795.1 Spirochaetia bacterium
TGCGTATCGCGGATACTCCGAACCGAGGTTCTCATCCCTCTTGAGAGGGATTTCCGGGCTACATGGTAAGATTTTTAACGTGAGGAATTCGTTCCCTTCGGTAAGATTTTTACGTGAGGAATTGCGGGAATTGCGGGAATATACCGCTATTCTGCCCAGACCCGGACAAGTTCCAGCATCAGACGGCAGGCAGCTTCCATGTCGGAAACCGCAGCCCACTCGGTAAGACTGTGGAAGTTCCGGCCCCCGGCAAAAATATTCGGCGTGGGGATGCCCAGTTCGGTAAGCCGGGAACCATCGGTACCGCCCCGTATTGGTTTAAGGGTAAAAGACAGCCCGGTACGGCGGGCCGCTTCTTCCAGTTTGGCAAGAACTTCCGGGCGGCTATCGATCTTTTCCTTCATATTATAGTACTGTTCTTTTGTCTCCACCCGCACCTTGCCGCCGGGAAACTGGGCCTCTATTGCCCTGGCAAATGTTTCCAGCGCAGCGGCCCGTTCCCGCGCCCGGTTCAGGTTAAAGTCCCGGATATACACTTCCAGTCCGGCCTTTTCCAGAGTGCCGGAAATTTCTGTGGGGCAGTAGTACCCATAGTAAGCATCGGTGGCTTCGGGGCTTTCCGACCGGGGCAGCATTACTGCAAAGGCGGCGGCCATAAGGCATGCGTTGGCCAGTTCGCCCCGGGCCTGGCCCAGGTGTATCACCCTGCCGGAAAAATAAACCTTTGCTTCAATGGCATTAAAACATTCCGTTTCCAGCTCCCCCAGGGGGCCGCCGTCCAGGGTATAACAGGCAGTCAAAGCGGGTTTTGGAATGGATGCCGCGGCGCTTTTGCCGTATGCGGAATTGCCGCCTGCCAGGGCATTAATCCGTTCCAGGGGAAAACAGGGAAGGCCCTTGCCTGTTTCTTCATCGGGAGAAAAAATGATGATCACCGGGCCGTGTTTCCACTCGGGGCAGGCGCAAAGATATTCGGCCATGGTTACTATTTCGGCAATGCCCGCTTTGTCGTCGGCCCCCAAAAGCGTGGTCCCGTTGGTATGGATAATCGCCTTTCCAACCTGAGCCGCCAGACCGGAATCCACCGCAGGGTCCAGTACCGGGCCGGCGGGGCCATTGGCTCCGGCCAAAACGATTTTTTTGCCGTCATAGTGTTCCACCACCACCGGCTGTACATCCTTGCCGGACACATCCTGAGCAGTATCCAAATGGGCCAAAAAACCAATGGCCGGTTTTGCTTCACAACCGGGACTGGGGGGAATCTTTGCAAGCACATAACAGTGGCTGGTTACTTCCACTTCGGCAAAACCCAAAGCCTTAAGCTCCTCTGCCAAAAGCCGGGCCAATTCCCACTGTCCGGCGCTGGAGGGAGTTTCCTCAATGCGGCGGTCGCTGGTGGTACAAATCCGCACATAACGGAGAAAACGGGTAACAAGAGACTGGCTTAAATCTTCCATGGTGTAACTATAGCATTTTACCCGCCGCCGTCATATACTTTTGGTTGTATGCTGATACCTGAATTTCCCGAGTTTGTGCCGATCAGCTATGAACTGCGGTCCGAAATGCACCCCCAGCTTCCCATGACTGCCGATGGTGTTTCTGAATTTACCTTTGCCAACCTGTACCTCTTCCGGCGGCGTTACCAGTACCAGGTGGCACGGGTTAAGGACAAGACCTTTATTATTTCGGGGATTCAGCCGCCGCATGCCCCTGGTGACCGTGAACAAAAATTCTTCTGTACCCCCTGCGCCGTTCCCGGCAGGGGAATTCTGGAAGAACTGTTTAAGACCCACGATTATTGGAAGGGAATCTCCGATTCGCTCCTTACTCCCGACCAGGCCCGAATGGAGGAATGGGGCCTTGAGTTTACCGAAGACCGGGACAACTTTGACTATCTGTATCTCCGTACCGATCTGGCGGACCTGCCGGGCAAAAAGTACCACAAAAAACGCAACCTGGTAAGCCAGTTCTTTAACAACTACGACGGAACCTGGGAAGTTAAACCCCTTACGGAGGAGCTGGTTCCCGTTGCCCTAGAGATCCTGGAAAAGTGGCGGGAACAAAAGGGCTTTGACGGTGATTTTATTGCCGCTTCGGAGGCGCTTACACAGTTTAAGGGGCTTTTTCTTCAAGGCATGGTATACTGGGTGGCGGGTAAACCCGCAGGGTGGTGCCTGGGAGAACGTCTTGCCCGGGGCCGGATGTTTGCCATCCATTTTGAAAAGGCCCTGGAGGAATTTAAGGGAATCTACCAGTTTATTAACCAGCACTATGCCGCCTCGCTCCCCAAATACTTTATCCATATTAACCGGGAACAGGACCTGGGGGATGAGGGCCTTAGACAGGCAAAAATGACCTACCGGCCCTGCTGTTTTGTGCGAAAGTTTACCGCCCATAAACGGCAGCAAGTAGTATTCCAGCCAGCAGATAGCGCCGATGCGTTGATTTGACAGCGATACATTTATGCTATATCATGCTATATTATATAGATGGTAAATCTGCAAAAATGCGCAGATTCCAGTATTCAAACCCAAGGAGAGGAACATGAAGAAATTTTCCGGTATCACCTTATTGGTGGTTCTCATTCTCGTTCTTGCCGGCTGCGGCGGTAAACCCGCCGCTTCCGGCAATGCGGAGCTCAACAAGCTGCTTACGCAGTACTTCCCCGACCAGATGAAGGACGGGGCGATCAAGATTGCAGTAGTGCGCAACCTGAACGCGGGTGATCATACCCAGCAGTTCCTGGACGGATGCGTTTCCGAAGGGCAGGCGCTGGGCTTTATCGTTGATACCTTTGTTACCAACGGCGATAACGCCAAGTGCCAGGAAACCCTGGCCCAGGTTATCCAGAAGGATTATGACGGCATCATCCTTTCCCACGGTGAAGGCGGTTATACCTACGACGCTCTTAAACCCGCGGTTGACAAGGGCATGAAGGTCGTAACCTTCGACTCCGTTCCTTATCTTAACGGGGATCCCAACGGCACAATCCTGACCGGTGTAACCAGCACCGCCCAGGAGGACTTCAAGCTGGCCGAGCTTTCTCTTTCTTCCATTGTAGAGAATTTCCCCGCCGACAAACTGCCGATTAAGGTTATCCGCGCCTGGATGGGCCCCGGCATTCCTCCCCTGGATCGCCGCCAGACCATCTATGACCAGTATGTACGGGATAGAAAAATCGTCGAAGTTGCCCTGGTGGGCCCGGTTGATTCTTCCAATCCCCGGGGCGGTACCCAGGATTCTTTCGCCGCTGTTCTGCCCCGCTTTGCCCCCGGCAGCGTGGATGCCATTTGGGGTTCCTATGACGAGCTTGCCAAGGGCTGCCTCCAGGCGCTGGACGATGCCGGCCGCAAGGACATCAAACTTATGTCTATCGACATTTCCAACGACGACATCAACCTGATGCTCTCACATCCCGATGTCTGGGTTTCTACCGCTGCGGTTGATCCCAAGCTTATCGGCATTGCGGACATGAGGCTTCTGGCCGCCAAGTTCGCAGGCGAACCCACTCCGGACACCTACAACCTGGATGCCCAGAGCGTAAAGACCACCCAGCTTACTTCCTCCATCAACATGACCAACATCGCCGATGTTGCTCCCGGATGGGGCCAGGAAAAAGGCGTATGGGACAGCTTTGCGTGGATGGCCGAAATAAAGGCCGCTGCCGCGAAGTAACAGTACTGTTATGATAGAAAGCCCGGTCCGGCAGGATCGGGCTTTCCTTGTATTGAAGGGGGATGGCTTGGACAGGCAGAAAAAATCAACCCTGAACATGAGGGATATTTCAATAGAATTCCCCGGCGTTAAGGCACTTTCCAATGTGAACTTTAGCATGGAAAGCGGCAGAATATATGCCCTTATTGGGGCGAACGGCGCGGGCAAGTCGACGCTGATGAAGGTTCTTTCCGGGGTTAACAATCATTATACCGGACAGGTTTTTATTGATGAAAAAGAAGTGGCGATACATTCCCCCAAGGCGGCCAAGGAACTGGGCATTGAGATAGTGTACCAGGAAGTGGATGTGGCCCTGACTCCCAGCCTTTCCGTGGCGGAAAATATCATGACCAATGTCCTGGTCAACAAAATGGGGAGCAGGCAGTTTGTAAACTGGAAATTTATTCGCAGCGCCGCTAAGGAAGCCCTTGAGCGGCTTGGCGTGAATATAGATGTGCGAAAGCCCGTCTCTGAACTGAGTCTGGCTGAAAAACAGATGGTTCTTCTGGCAAGCGCCGCAAGGGAACGCTGTAAATTTCTTGTTCTGGACGAGCCGACGGCTCCTCTTTCCAATACGGAAACGGAAAACCTTTTTAAGGTTGTCCGTTATCTGGCAAAGGAAGAAAATGTTGGTATCGTGTTTATTTCCCACCGTCTGCCGGAACTGTTTGAAATTTGCGAACATATTACGATCATGAGGGACGCCCAGGTTGTCCAGGATATGGATATTACACCCGCCCTTACGATCAAGCAGATTGTGGAATATATGCTGGGCCGTAAATTTGACGAGGTCTACCAGAAAAAGTCCGTTCCCATTGGGGACGTGCTTCTGGAACTGGACGGCCTTACCGAAGAAGAAGGCAAAATACACGATGTAAGCCTTACCGTACGCAGTGGCGAGATTGTCGGCATCGCGGGTCTTGTGGGTGCGGGAAAAACCGAGCTTTGTAAAACGATGTTCGGCGCATACCGTTGTTCGCAGGGCACGGAAAAACTCAGGGGCCGGAATATCACCCCAAAATCACCCTCGCAGGCCGTTATCCGCCATCTTGCCCTGGTTCCCGAGGAACGGCGCAAGGAGGGCGTTATCGTTCTTGATTCGGTGTATGCCAACATTACCATTTCGGCGCTACATAAATTCCTCAACAAGATAGGCTTTATTGTAAAGCGCCGCCAAATTGATGCGTCCGGAAAAGTGGTAAAGGATTTGGGGATCAAAACTCCGTCGGAAAGCCAGATTGTGGCGAATCTTTCCGGAGGCAACCAGCAAAAAGTGGTCGTAGGCAAATGGCTTGTGTCCGATGCCGACGTGTATATCTTTGACGAACCGACCAAAGGCGTCGACGTGGGAGCCAAGCAGGATATCTTTAAATTGATAGAAGAGCTTGCTTCCCGGGGCAAGGGCATTATCTACGCTTCATGTGAATTCTCGGAAATTATGGCAATCGCAGACAGGGCTTATGTCATGTTTGACGGCGGCATTGTAAAAGAAGTAAAAGTAGCGGAGTCCAGCGAAAAGGAACTGCTCTACTATTCAACCGGAGGTAACTAAGATGAGCGCAAAACTTACGGGGCGGGATCAAAAAGTCCTGGTAATTGATTTTATCGCCAAGTGGGGGGTCCTTCTTACCATCGCTATCCTGCTTGTCGTGTTTTCGGCGTCCATGCCGTTTTTCCGAAGTATATCCAATTTTGTTACCATAATCCGGACGGTCTGTATTGTTACCATAGTTGCTATCGGCATGACCTTCGCGTTAACGGTAAACGGTATCGACCTTTCCGTAGGATCGGCGGCCACCATGTCAAACACGGTATGTATGACCTTCTTTATCTGGTTTTCCATGGGAACCTCCATCCCAAAAACGCTTGCCGCCATACTCCTTACCATCGCCCTTTCGCTTGTGATTGCGGCCATCAACGGCTTTCTTATTGTCAAACTAAAAATATTCGACATGCTGGCAACTCTGGCGACAATGTTCATGTTTGAAGGCGTGGCCATGACTTATGCCGGCGGCGGCGCTATCAACGAGCGCATGGTAAAACCCGACGGAACCGCCGCCACGGGAACCGTGCCGGTGTTTCTCCGCACCATGGGACGGGAGCCCTGGATCATCATTATCATGCTGGTTCTGGTATTCCTCGCTTTTCTGTTCCTTACCTACACCAAACACGGCCGTTATATGTATGCGGTCGGCTCGAATTCCGAGGCGGCGCGGCTTTCCGGCATCAACGTGCAGAAGTACCGGATACTCGCTTACATATTCAGCGCAATTCTTGCATCCATCGGCGGCATACTTGTGGGCGCCCGCGTAGGCAATGCCCAGATCAATTCCGGCGCTCCCTACCTGATGGGAGCGGTGGCGGCGGCCCACATCGGCATCTCCGTGGCGGGTGTGGGGCGGGCCAACGCCTTTGGTACACTGGCGGGGGCCTTTCTTATCGGCGTATTGGAGAACGGCCTTATCATGGCGTCGGTTCCCTACTATACGGTAAACATCTTCAAGGGCCTTATCCTGGCGATTGCCCTGGCCCTTAATTCCATTAGGAAAACATAGCCGCAAGGCGGAAAAACATTTACATGATGGAGGGCTATATGTCGCGTTTTGACAAATACTTTTTGATGAAGGAAGGGGATATTTCCGATTATGTCCGGGATCAGATGCCGGATTATTTTTCCCAAAATGGCAAGATTACCGTCAAGGAAATAGGAGATGGCAATCTGAACTATGTGTTCCGCGCCGTGGAGGAAGGAACCGGTAAGTCCATCATCGTCAAACAGGCAGGGGAACAGCTCCGCATTTCTGCGGAAATGCGGATCACCACCGACCGCAACCGTATTGAATCGGAGATTCTTCTTATCCAGGACAAGTACGCGCCGGGACTTGTTCCCAAAATTTTCAAATACGATACGGTGATGTGCGCCTGCCTTATGGAAGACCTTTCCGATCACAGGCTGATGCGTTATGCCCTGATGGAACACGAGATATTTCCCAAATTTGCCGAAGACATTACGACCTACATGGTTAACACCCTGCTCAACACTACCGATGTAGTGATGGAGCATAAGGCAAAAAAAGAACTGGTAAAAAGTTTTATCAATCCGGAACTCTGCGAAATTACCGAAGACCTTGTCTATACCGAGCCCTACAACGACGTCAAGGGGCGGAATATTGTGACGCCGGAAAACCTAAACTTTGTCAAAAAAGAGCTCTACGGTGACAAGGCCCTGCATCTTGAAATCGCAAAACTTAAATTTGATTTTATGAACAACGCCCAGGCTCTGATTCACGGCGATCTCCATACGGGATCGATTTTTGTAAAGCCCGATTCGACTATAATCTTTGACCCCGAATTCGCCTTTTACGGGCCCATGGGTTACGACATCGGCAATGTCATAGCCAACCTGTTCTTTGCCTGGGACAACGGGGACGCCGCGGGTAACACATCGTTCTGCGATTGGACACTAAAAACCGCCGAAGAGGTGATAGATCTTTTCAAAGCAAAATTCCTTGTTGAGTTTAAAAAGAAAGCCGCCGATGTGATGGCAAAAACCGAAGGTTTTGCCGAGTATTATCTTGACACGATTATCGCCGATACCGCCGCCGGAGCGGGTACCGAGCTTATCCGGCGTACCGTCGGTATGGCCCAGGTGAAGGACGTGACCACCATCGCCGACAAAAACAAGCGTATCCGGGCAGAAAGGATCAACATACTCTGTGCCAAGGACCTGATCAAAAACCGGGTACAATTCAAAACAGGCGGTGATTTTACCGCCTCATTCCACAGGGCTATAACCGCGGCATCCAGCTAAAAAACTGCTTTTTAGTAATTAGTAATTTAACCTGAGAGGAGCATTATAATGGCGGAAAACATTTTATCCATTGACACGGTAGCCCTTGACGAGGAAAAGAATGCCCTCAAAATCATCGACCAGACCAAACTTCCCGGAAAAGTGGAAATCCTCTATCTGACAAAACAGGAAGCTATTTACGAGGCGATTTACCTTTTGAAAGTGCGCGGCGCTCCGGCAATCGGCGTGGCGGCGGCAATCGGCGTATACCTGGCGGCACGGGAAATAAACGAATCCGGCTACGACGGCTTTTACGGCAAATTCAAAAAAGCCAAAGAGTATCTTGCCAGTTCCCGGCCCACGGCGGTAAATCTTTTTTGGGCGCTTGACCGCATGGAAAAAGTTGTGCTGGATCACAAGGGCGAGACCCCGGCAAAGCTAAAAGAGCTTCTCCATGACGAAGCGGTTACGATCCGCGAAGAGGATATATGGGTCTGCAAGTCCATCGGCGAATATGGTCTTGGGCTGATCAAAAACGGAGACGGGATCCTTACCCACTGTAATGCGGGCCAGCTTGCCACGACACGTTACGGAACGGCTCTTGCGCCGATCCACCTGGGCCGCGAAAAGGGCATGAACTTCAAGGTGTTCTGCGATGAAACCCGGCCCCTCCTTCAGGGGGCGCGGCTTTCTTCCTTTGAGATGGTTGCCGCCGGGGTAGACACCACGGTGATCTGCGACAACATGGCCAGTATGGTTATGAAAAACGGCTGGATCAAGGCATGTTTTGTCGGCTGTGACCGCGTGGCCGCCAACGGGGATGCGGCCAACAAAATCGGCACTTCCGGCGTGGCGATTCTTGCCAAACATTACGGTATCCCCTTTTATGTCTGCGCCCCTACCTCGACCATCGACATGTCGATTAAGGAAGGCAGTGACATTGTGATCGAGGAACGCAAGCCGGAAGAAGTTACCGAAATGTGGTACAAGGAACGCATGGCCCCGGCGGGAGTAAAGGTGTTTAACCCAGCCTTTGATGTTACCGACAACGGCCTTATCACCGCCATTGTTACCGAGTTCGGCATAGCCCGCGCCCCCTACACGGAAAGCTTCAAAACGATTTTTGCGAAGAAGGCTAACGCGGGTCAAGCTTAGTTCGCGCAGCGTTCCAGAAGCTTGTTTAATGCAATATATATACGCTATTATTTGAATCATGGAAACAAAATTAATTGGCAGTAAAACTGCTGAACAATGGGAAAAAGAATTTCCTGTCCTTGCCGAAACCGCTGCATTGCGGGAAGTATTCTGGATAAATCCCCGCTATAAAAAGGGGAATGTAGAATTGAATTGCTTTGGGGTCAGCCCTGCCGACATGGACGATGCCTCCCAACGGCTTGACCGCTTTGCTCCTTTTATTGCAAAGGCATTTCCGGAAACGGCAAAAGATAAAGGCATTATAGAATCGCCCCTGAAAGAAATACCCAAAATGCTGGAATTTCTCCAAAAAGAAAAGGGAGCGGATATACATGGCCGGCTTTTAATTAAATTAGACAGCCAGCTGCCCATTTCCGGTTCCATCAAAGCACGGGGCGGTATCTATGAAGTACTGGCCCATGCAGAAAAGCTGGCCCTGGAAAAGGGTATGCTCAAGGAAAGTGATTCCTACGACGTTCTTCTGGAAGATTCGTTCCACGATTTTTTCAGCACCCGGGAGCTGGCAGTGGGTTCCACCGGTAATCTGGGGCTTTCTATCGGCATTATGGGTGCAAAGCTGGGCTTAAAAACGACGGTGCACATGTCAGCCGATGCCCGGCAGTGGAAAAAGGATCTGCTCCGCAGCAAGGGTGTAACGGTTGTCGAATATGAAGCGGATTACAGCAAAGCGGTAGAAGAAGGCCGGAAGCTTGCAGGGCCTGCTTGTCATTTTGTCGATGACGAAAATTCCAAAACCCTTTTCCTGGGTTATTCCGTGGCTGCCCTGCGGCTCCAGAAGCAGCTTGAAGCAATGAAGATACCCGTAGATACAGAGCATCCCCTGTTTGTCTATCTGCCCTGCGGTGTCGGCGGCGGTCCCGGCGGTGTTACCTATGGCATAAAACGGGTATTTGGCAATGCCGCCCACTGTTTCTTCGCCGAGCCAACCCATGCGCCCTGTATGCTTCTGGGTCTTGTGACAGGTCTCCAGGACAAGGTAAGCGTCGGAGATTTTTGTATTGACAACAAAACCTGCGCCGATGGTCTTGCCGTAGGCCGTCCCTCCAGTTTTGTCGGCAAAGTAATGGACACTTTCCTGAGCGGCGAAGTCACCGTGAGCGATGAGCAGATGTACCGTCTGGTATACAAGCTTGCAGACCTTGAGGACCTTTGGGTGGAACCATCCGCAACAGCAGGATTTATGGGGCCCCCGGGTCTCGGTTCCAAAGCAGGGAAAGCTTGGCTTGAGGAACGGTTCAGCGCATCGGAAATTAACAATGCAACACACCTCGTGTGGGCAACCGGCGGCAGCATGGTTCCGGCGGGGGAAATGCAAAAATACTACGAAACAGGGAAAAGTTATATATAAAAGACAAGAAACTATGATAAGATAAAAAGGGGGGGGATTAGGAGTGTACTATGAAAGACGGAGGAAACTCTCCCGGTGCTGTAAAAAGCAGCGTTAAAACTGATGCCGTACCTGTTGAATACGACAGCTGGAAAAAAGAGGCGGAAGCCGTTGCCGCGGGCATACGCCGCAGGGTATTGGCCCATACTATAGCCCACAACGGCGGCTATTTAAGCCAGGCCTGTTCTTCGGCGGAAATTTTCGCCGCCCTGTATACGCGGCTCCTTAGACTAAAGCCGCTGGACAAACCCCTGCTGCCTGCGGCCTTTCCCGGTGTGCCCGGCCCTGAGCGTCCGGCCCTGACCGGAGCCGCCTTTAACGGCGCGGACGATCCTGAACTTGACAACTTTATCCTTTCACCGGCCCAGTATGCCCTTGTTCTCTACGCCGCCCTGGTGGAAACCGGACGCATGGACGAAAAGGGTATGGAGGACTACAACAAAGACGGCAGTACCGTAGAAATGATCGGGGCCGAACATTCCCCCGGCATGGAAGTTACAACCGGTTCCCTGGGCCAGGGGATAAGCCAGGCGGCCGGCATTGCCCTTGCCCGGCGGATCAGGCAGGAAAGCGGCCGTGTCGTGATGTTTATGAGCGACGGCGAATGTGAATCCGGCCAATTCTGGGAAGCGGTACAGGCCGCTTCGTTCCACAAACTGGGGAATTTGCTGATCTTCGTGGACATGAACGGCTTCCAGTGCGACGGAAAGCGGGATACCGTTATGGAGATCGAGCCCTTCGACAAGCGGCTTGAAAGTTTTGGCGCGCGGGTATGGAGAATCTGCGGCCACGACCTTAACGAAATTATCCGGGTGGGGGAACTGCCCCCGGTGGAAACACCCACCTTTATCCTCTGCGATACCGACCCCTGCTGTGATATGCCGGTCCTTAAACAGCGGTATCCCAAATACCATTATGTACGCTTTGTTAATTCCGGGGAAAAGACGGAATATCAGAAATTCCTCAATGCCCTTAACGAAAAAAAAGAAGCGGAAACCGAAGGGGGCGCTGCGGAAGTCTCTTTGGAAATCCGCAGCAAGGTTCACGCGAAAAACCTGGTTAAGTGGGCGCTGGCCCATCCCGAAGTGTATGTGCTTTCCGCAGACCTTACCAGTTCCGTCGAGGCCGACGGTTTTAGGGATGCCTACCCGGCAAATTTCCTTTCCATGGGTATAGCTGAACAGAACATGCTTTCCTTTGCCGGAGGAATGGCCCGTAAGGGGCTTGTTCCCCTGATCCACACCTTCGCCGTGTTTATCTACCGCCGTTCCTTCGATCAGATCGCCATGTCTATCGCCTACCCGAACCTTCCCGTTAAAATGTTCGGTTTCCTTCCCGGCATACTCACCCCCGGCGGTGCGACCCATCAGGCTATAGAAGATATTGCCCTCATGCGCGCCCTGCCCAACATGACCGTGCTGGAACCCGGCGATGCGCTGGAAGCGGAGGCGGTTTTGGAAATCGCCTACCGCATTCCCGGCCCTGTGTATGTGCGCCAGCTTCGCGGAGAAGTGCCCGTACTTTTTGACGGTTCGGAGCCGATACAGTTTGGCAAATACCGCAAGCTCGGTTCGGGCAAAGACCTGGTGCTGATAACAAGCGGAATCTGTACCGAAGAAGGGCTGCGGGCAGCGATTGCACTGCGGGCAAAAGGTTTGGCTATAAGCCATTACCACATCTCCACCCTCAAACCCTTCGATCATCCCGATATTGTTGAGGAAATTGCCGGAAGCCGTTTCGGCGCGGTAACCCTGGAAAACCACAGCACCATCGGCGGCCTTGGCAGCATCGTTGCGGAAGCCATGGCCGAGGTGGGCGCCGGAAAACCCCTGCGCCGCCTGGGCATACCGGACACTTTTGTTCATGGGGCAAGCCGCCGTTATTTGATGAAAGAATACGGTCTTGATGCCATGGCGTTGATCGCTGCGATTGAAAAATTGAGCGGTCAACGTTTCTCCATTGTGGAAGACGATTTGCGGAAAGGATTTACTCCCGCAGCTTTGAGCGCCGCAAAGGCAGAAGCCCTATGATGTTTTTTGAAGGTTACGATGACGCAAAGACCCGTTCGCTTGTCAGCGGGAAACGTTTTACCGTTGTTTACCGCATAACCGGGGATGAAGAAAATGCCCGGCGCACCGCCGCCGATATTTGCGGCGAGCAGACCGTGGAATTTCCCCTGGTATGTCTGCCGCCGGGGGCCATACCGGAAGAACTGGTGGGCCGGATTGAGCGCTTTGAGCCGGAAGCCGGGCAGGAACCACCCGCCGGGCGAACGAGCGCCCCTCCGCCCCCGGCATGGCACGCCGAAATCAGCTTTGCCTATGAGCTGGCCGCCGGGGAATTTACCCAGTTCCTTAACGTGGTTTTCGGGAATATCAGCATCAAACGGAACATCCAGGTCATTGGCATAAAACCCGGCGCTTGCCTTGACGGCGTACTAACGGGCCCCCGTTACGGTGTAGAAGGGATAAGGCGGCTTGTGGGGGTACATGACCGCCCCCTGGTTTTTTCGGCGATTAAACCGATGGGGCTTTCTGCAAAGGACATGGGGAAGCTCGCGGGACAGTTTGCCCTTGGCGGTGTGGATCTTATCAAAGACGATCACGGTCTTTCAAACCAGGTCTTTGCCCCCTTTGAAGAACGGGTCAAATACTGCGCCGAAGCGGTGGCCGGAGCAAACGCAAAAACAGGGGGAAAAACCATTTACCTGCCCAATGTCAGCGCACCGGCGGAAATTCTGCTTGAACGGGCGGCACGGGCAAAAGAGCTCGGCGCGGGCGGTCTGATCCTCAGTCCCGGTCTTACGGGGATAGACGGGCTGCGGGCCGTGGCCGCCGCTGTTGGCCTCCCCGTATTCACCCATCCGGCATTTTTGGGCAGTTACGCGATAAACCGTGACGGAATAAGCTGCGCCGTACTGTTTGGAACAATCATGCGCCTGGCCGGGGCCGACGTTACGATTTTTCCCAATTATGGCGGGCGCTTCCCCCTTTCAAAAGAAGAATGCCTTTCCATTGCGTCGGCCTGCCGCGAAGATCTAAACGGCATGAAGCCCATCTTCCCCTGTCCGGCCGGCGGTATGGAAATTGAAAAAATCGGCGATATGATTCAATCCTACGGAAAGGACACTCTTATTCTTATCGGCGGCGGGCTTTTTAGCATGGGCGGGGACCTCGTTTCAAACTGCCGCCGTTTTCTGGAAGAAGCAAGGAATCTTGGCTGTCCGTGACAGTGCAAAAAAAAGGTGAGGTTTTGGCATGAAAATACTTGTTTACGGATCTTTGAATATTGATTTGATTTTCTCTCTTGATCATATTGTAACTCCGGGTGAAACAATCAGCAGTACGTCCATGGTTCGCAGCGCCGGCGGCAAGGGTGCGAACCAGGCGGCGGCGCTGGCCAAGGCGGGTATGAGCGTGTATATGGCCGGCAAAATTGGACAGGATGGGCAGTTTTTGTTAGACCTCTTAAGGTCTTACGGGGTCAATACCGGCAGGGTGGTCCAATACGAAGGGGCTACCGGGCAGGCGATGATTCAGCTTGACCGGAACAAACAGAACTCCATAGTGCTGTTTAGCGGCGGGAACGGTCTTGTTACCGTTGAGGAAATTCACCAAACCATCGCGGAATTCAGTGCCGGGGATTTTGTTGTATTACAGAATGAAATTGTGCATGTTCGGGAGATCATGGAAAGCGCCAAAAAACGCGGCCTGCGGATATGCCTAAATCCCTCCCCCTGTAATGAGAAAATAAAAGAACTGCCCCTGGAATTGGTTGATATGTTTTTTGTTAATGAAATTGAAGGAGCGGCCCTGGCGGATCTGCCGCCGGATTCCGCTCCGCAGGCGGCGCTGGATCGGCTGGTTAAACGGTTTCCTTTAAGCGAGATTATCCTTACTGCCGGGAAAGACGGCGCATACTATGGCCATGGTGAAACCAGGGCCAGGGGCGAGATAATCAATACTCCTGTGGCGGATACTACCGGCGCCGGTGATACTTTTACCGGCTATTTTATCGCCGCCCGGGAGAAAAATATGCCCGTTCACGAGGCATTGGCAGCCGCCTGTAAAGCCTCGTCCATTGCGGTTTCCCGAAAAGGGGCGATGGAATCAATTCCTCTGGCAAAAGAAGTTTTTGCTTAAAGCTGCTATAAATTACACGAAAAGCTGCTATAAATTACGCAAAAAAGGGCAAAACCTGTCAAAAAAGGCCCGAATTTGCTTGACGCTCGGCCCCCTAAATGGTTATTTTTTAGATGTAGAGAAATAATTTCCCTGCCACTATAATAACAAACAGGATATAAACGCTATTTTGAAAAAGAACGATGAAACAACAGAAGACAATACAGAACCAGGTTTTTCTGCAGAACAGAAGCCGGAAATGCCCGCAAGCCCGGTAAAACCTGCCCAGGACCCTGCCGGTCAGGCGGGGGGTAATCCTTCCGGTAAGGACAGTTCCGCCAATAACCCGGAAAATGTTATGGCCCCGGGCAATTTGCCGGAAAATCCCCCGCCGGGCAGCGTAACCCTGTCCATAGAAGAAAAACTCGCCGCCCTGGAAGCCCAACTGGCAGAGGCCAACGATAACTACCTCCGGAAGGCGGCGGATTTTGAAAACTACCGCAAGCGGATGAACCAGGAAAAACAGAGCGCCATCGACTATGCCAACCAGACCCTGCTCCTGGATCTTATCTCCATTATTGATGACCTTGAGCGGGCTATCAAAGCGGCAGAAACCCAGCGGGAAGCGGCAGGCAGCGATGCGGAACAAATTGCCGCAAGTTTCAACAGCCTTAGGGAAGGGATCAGCATGATCGAAAAAAACCTTGTCTCCCAGCTGGAAAACAAGTGGGACCTTAAACGCTTCGATTCCGCCGGAGAACCCTTTGACCCCAACCGGCACGAGGCGATTATGATGGAAAAATCCGCAGAACTGGACGAACCGGTGGTGGCGGAGGATTTTATCAAGGGGTACATTTTAAAAGACCGGGTAATACGGCCGGCGAAAGTCAAAGTCGTAATGCCCGAAAAATAAATCATTTTCTACCATAATTAGAGGCAGATAAAAGGAGAACACATCATGGGAAAGATTATCGGTATTGACCTGGGAACAACCAATTCCTGCGTGGCAGTCCTGGAAGGGGGCGAGCCCGTGGTGATCCAGAATTCCGAAGGCGGCCGCACCACTCCGTCCATTGTGGGCTTTACCAGCAAGGGCGAACGGGTCGTGGGCGCCCCCGCCAAAAATCAGATGATCACCAATCCGGAAAATACGGTTTACTCGATTAAACGTTTCATGGGCCGCCGCTATTCTGAGGTGAGCAACGAAATGAAGCTGGTTCCCTACAAGGTAACTGAGCAGGGCGACGATGTCCGGGTGGATATTGAGGGCAAAAAGTATTCCCCCCAGGAAATTTCCGCCTTCGTACTTCAAAAGATGAAAAAGACCGCCGAGGATTACCTGGGGGAAGCGGTGACCGAAGCGGTTATCACCGTGCCGGCGTACTTTAACGATGCCCAGCGGCAGGCCACCAAAGATGCGGGAAAAATCGCAGGGCTTGAAGTTAAGCGGATTATCAATGAGCCCACCGCGGCTTCCCTGGCCTTTGGCTTTAACAAAGAAATGAAGCAGGACAGGATGATCGCCGTTTACGACCTGGGGGGCGGTACCTTTGACGTGTCGATCCTTGAACTGGGTGAAGGGGTCTTTGAAGTTAAGTCCACCAACGGCGATACCCACCTGGGGGGCGACGATTTTGACCGCCGTATTCAGGAATGGCTTATTTCCGAATTCAAAAACGATACGGGAATAGACCTTGCCCAGGACCGCATGGCGTTACAGCGCCTTAGGGAAGCGGCGGAAAAAGCCAAGATAGAGCTTTCCGCCATGCAGACCACAGAAATTAACCTGCCCTTTATTACCGCCGATCAAAGCGGGCCCAAACATCTGCAAAAAAGCCTTACCAGGGCAAAGTTTGAACAGATGGTGGCGGACCTTCTTGAACGTTCCAAGGAACCCTGCAAAAAAGCCCTGGCCGATGCGGGACTTACCGCCGACGACATCCACGAAGTGATCCTTGTGGGGGGTTCCACCCGGATCCCCGCAGTACAGCAGATCGTAAAGGATCTGTTCAAGAAAGAACCCAACCGGGGCGTTAACCCCGACGAAGCGGTTGCCATTGGGGCCGCTATCCAGGGAAGTATCCTGGCGGGTGATGTAAAAGACGTGCTGCTCCTGGACGTAACTCCCCTGTCCCTGGGTATCGAAACCCTGGGGGGTGTGATGACCCGGCTTATTCCCCGGAATACGACCATTCCCACCAGGAAAAGCCAGATCTTTTCTACCGCCGCCGACAGTCAAACCGCGGTCTCCATCCAGGTATTACAGGGCGAACGGGAAATGGCCAACCAGAACCGTGTTCTGGGCCGCTTTGACCTGGTGGGCATACCACCGGCGCCCCGGGGCGTTCCGCAAATTGAAGTTACCTTTGACATAGACGCCAACGGCATTGTTCATGTTTCCGCCAAAGACCTTGGTACGGGGAAAGAACAGAAGATCCGTATTGAAAGCTCTTCGGGCCTTTCCGACAACGACATTGACCGCATGGTTAAAGAAGCGGAACTGCACGCCGAAGAAGACAAGAAGGAGCGGGACAAGGCCGAAGCCCGGAACGAAGCGGATTCGTTGATCTACACCACTGAAAAAAGCATCAAAGATCTGGGGGACAAGGTAAACGCCGCCGACAAGGCCAAGACAGACGAAGCTATTGCGGACCTTAAAAAGGCCCTGGAAAGCGGGGATATTCCCGCCATCAGGGAAAAGACAGAAGCCCTTAAACAGGCATCCTACAAAATTGCCGAGGAAATGTACAAACAGCAGGCCGCCCAGGGGCAGGACCCCAACATGGGCGGCGCGGACCCCGCGGGTTTTGGAATGAATGCCGGCCCCGGAATGGGCGGAGCTAACATGGGCGGCGGAGGACCTGAAACCAAGAGCGCCGAGGACGCTGACTACGAAGTCGTCGACGACAAGTAAGGAATGGTGATACTGTGGCAAAACGCGATTACTACGAAGTACTGGGTGTACCCAAAAATGCCTCCAAAGATGATATAAAGAAGGCTTATCGCAAACTTGCCATTCAGTATCACCCGGATAAAAATCCGGGGAACAAAGAGGCGGAGGACAAGTTTAAAGAAGCCACCGAAGCCTACGAAATTCTGGGGGATGATCAGAAAAAGTCCGCCTACGATCAGTTTGGTTTTGCCGGAGTAGACGGCATGGCCGGTCAGGGGGACTTTTCCCAAACCTTCCGGGGTTTTGAAGATATCTTTGGGGATTTTTCCGGTATCTTCGATACCTTCTTTGGCGGCGGAGGCCGCCGATCCTCCGGTTCCGGCGGCGTCCGCCAGGGGGCAAACCTCCGGTACGACATCGAAATTCCCTTTAAAGATGCGGTGTTTGGTACCAAGGTGGAAATTCAGTACACCAAAAACGACGCCTGCCCCACCTGTAAGGGAACCGGGGCCGCCAACGGATCGGGCAAAAAAGTCTGCCCGGTCTGCCAGGGTTCCGGCCAGGTCCGGCACAGCCAGGGGTTTTTCTCCGTGGCCTCCCCCTGCCACAACTGCCGCGGCGAAGGGTACATTATCGAACAGCCCTGCCGGGACTGCGGCGGCGGCGGAACCCAGCGGAAGCGGCAGAAAATTATGGTTACCATTCCCGCGGGGGTAGAAAACGGCAAAAGGGTAGCCATTCCCCGGCAGGGAGATGCCGGCCCCGGCGGCGGCCCCCCCGGCGACCTCTATGTATTTATCCGCATCAAACCCCATGACTATTTTGAACGGCAGGATTTGGACCTGTACTGCGCTGTCCCCATCTCCATTACCCAGGCCGCCCTGGGGGCAGAAATCCACGTTAGTACCCTGGACGGTAAAAACCTTAAGGTAAAAGTTCCGCCGGGCACCCCCAACGGCAGACTGCTCCGCATCCGTGACGAAGGTGTCCCTTCCGGTACCAGGCGCGGCTCTTTCTGGATTAAGCTACTAGTGCGCGTACCGGAAAAACTTTCCAAACGGGGCCGGGAACTCCTGGAAGAATTTTCCAAAACCGAGGGAGAAAACGATTCGCCCAAACCTATAGCCCTGGCGGACATGGGAGAGCAGTAACCGGAACCTATCTAATTAGCCGTTTTTTCAGATCCGGCAGAGAAACTACATCAATTCCCCGCTTCATGGACCAGCTTTGACTTTGCGGACCGGGCGGAATAACCACAAACATGTGTTTTGGGTTTATATCTTCCATGGCCAAATAGTTTCCTTTAGAAAGAACCGGGCTATAGGATGCTTTACACTCAATGGCAAAGGTATTCTGTCCAAGTTTTACCACAAAATCCATTTCCGCGCCGTTTGAAGTCCGGTAATAAAAAAGTTCCGCACCGGGATACCAGCCTCTAATATGGGAAAGAACAAGCTGCTCCCACAGGGAACCAAAAGCGGGATGCCCGGAAATTTCTTCAAAGGAACGGAGTCCCAGGAGGGCGGCACAGATACCGGAATCTGCAATATAGATTTTGGGCGCTTTTACCAGACGTTTTCCCAGATTGGAAAAATATGGCGGAACCAGCTCCAGCATATAGGTGCTTGCCAGAAGATCAATGTAGCTTTTTGTTATTGCCGAACTGCGGTTAATAGAAGAGCCAAGCCCGGAATAATTCGCCGTACTTCCGTTAAGGTGGGCAAGCATTCGCCATAAGCGGCCCATGGCGGCGGGACTAAAAGCAGACCACTGCAAGAGGTCCCGTTCCAAAAAGGTGGTGATAAAATCTTCCCGCCACTGAAACGAGCTGTCTCTGTTTACTGCCATAATACTGCGGGGAAAAGCACCGGCGGTAAAATAATGTTCAATGGTATAAGTGTCCGGAAGCTCATCAAACAAAAAGGGGGTAAGCCGCTTATAACTAATCCTTCCTGCCAGAGATTCGGAACTTTGTTTTAATAGATCCCTGGCGGCAGACCCCAAAATAAGAAAACAGCCAGGCCTGTTCCATTCATCTACCAGACTGCGGATTAACGGAAACAGCTCCGGCTTTCGCTGTACTTCATCAATACAGATAAGGTTTTGTTTTTGGGACATAAAGAACCATTCGGCATTTTCCAGTTTACGCATATCCGAGGGACGTTCCAGATCAAGGTAAAGCGTTTTGGGAATAGTTCTTATCAATTCTTTTACCAGAGTCGATTTTCCGCACTGCCGGGGCCCGGTTACCGCAACCACCGGAACAGTTTTAAGTCCTTTGTGTATTTCCCTTTCAAGGTACCTTTTTTGATACATATTACCATCCATGCAAATTTGAAGTATGACTTATCGATTTACATGGATCCCATTATAATGAAAAATTTTTACCCGCACAAGACCCCGGCCAGCCGTAGCCAGGATAATGAACAATAAACGCCGCGCAGGTTTAGAAACGTTTTTTACCACTGTACTATATGCGTAATCTGTTGATCCAGTAAAACTGCCGCCCCCAAAAAGGCGGTATAGACCCCAAAACCCACCAGGGAACGTTCCCTGACAATACGGAGCATAAGAACCACGGCGCCAAAACCAACTACAGCGGCGGCCAGGGTTCCGGCGATAAGGGCGGCGGGGCTGGCGCCTGCGATAAGCCCGCCGGCGGCGGCGGGGTTAACGCTCTGGAAATGGGAAACATCGTAGAGTTCCTTTATTTGCAGAACCAGGGCGCCCAGTATGGCCGGAATGGAAAGGAGAAAAGAAAAGCGGGCGGCCAGGTCCCGTTCCAGTTTCCGGGACAAGGCTCCGGACAGGGTAAGGCCCGATCTGGATACGCCAGGGGCCATGGCAATACCCTGGAGCAGTCCAATAAACACCGCATCAAACCAGCCCATTTCTGCGTCATTCCGAGGGCTGCCGGGACGGTGAAAAAGATACTCTGCGCCAAAGAGGGCCAGAGCGGTAAGCAAAAAGGCCTGGCCCAGCCATTTGCCGGAGGCAAAGGCATCTTCAATTTGATCTTTAAAAAGGAGCGCCATGATAACTGTTACCACCGTGGCCATGATTAAGAGGGCAGAAGTATGCTGGAAAGGGCGGCGGATAAGGTTCCACACATCCTCCCGCAAAACGACCAGCACGGCCAGGAGGGTTCCACAATGGAGCAGGGTATCGAAAAATAAACCGGGAATGGAAATACCCAGAATCTTTTGGAATAAAACCAGGTGGCCGGAACTGCTGACGGGGAGAAATTCTGTTAAGCCCTGGATTGCCCCCAGAAAGATCGCTTCAAAAATGCCCATGTACCTGCCCCCTGCTTATCTAATGATAACCCATTTGCCGTCTATTTTTGCAAAGTACAGGTCCAGATCGTAGCGGGCGGCTTTTCCGTTTTCCCGGTAGTTGATTACCAGGGCCGGTTCGGGGAACCCGATCCGCCCCTGGACCAGCCGCACCGCCCGGCCGTCTGCTATGGAAAAAAAGCTGTAACGTCCGGTGAATGGCCTTACCGCATACGCTTCTTTGTTCATTAATTCCTGGTATGAGGCGTCTGCCCTATTCCGCAGGGTTGTGGGACTGGTAAAACGGGCCATGGCCAGATCGGTGTACTTTGTCCTAAAGAGACTGTCGATTCCGGATATATTTTTTTCGGTAAAGGCCCTGCGCAGATTTTCTGCCAGGGCGGTAATTTCGTTTTGATCGCCCCGGGGAAGAACCCCCGCAGAAGAAATGACCCGTTCCGCCCGTTCCAGCTGTACCCGGGGGAAACCATCGGCCTTGAAGTTTTCTTTAAAAGTATAATTGCCCGAACCAAGGTTATCGGACACTCCGGAGGCGGGCCAGCGGAAATCCTTTATTGGCGTATCGTTGGCAAACAGCCGGAAACGGGCGGTACTGCCGGGAACAAAACGCACGGCTTCGGGCCAAAACAGATCTACCATAATTTCGTTGTTACCCGAAACCATCCAGTCATTTATCTCTGCACGGGAAGAAACGGGGCCGCCGCCTTCGCCGGAAAGCAGGACAGCGCCGTTTATTAAAAGGGTAAAACCCGGCATTTGGGAAGCGGCTTCTACACTGTAATGCCGGCCCCGCCGGGGGGGAGCGGCAGTACGGGCCGGTGTAACGGGTTTCTGTGGGGCCGGCCTTTGTGCGGCGGGCCTTGGTGTCCGGGCAGATGCGGACCCGCCCTGTGTAGTACAGGCGGAGGCCATTACAAGAGCCAGCAGGGCCGGTACAATTTTCCATAGCTTTCGCATAGTCGTATTATAACAAAGAAAAGCCGGTTTGGTTACCCCATACCGGCTTCTACAGTACATCAACCTAAACCAGATTTGCGGCGGGTATATACATCGTAGAACACCGCCAGAAGCAGAATAAGGGCCTTAACCACATACTGATAGTGGTTCCCCAGGTTCATAAGGGACATACCATTGTTGATGGCGGACATTACCAGGCCCCCTACAATGACCCCCACCACAGAACCAATACCGCCGGAAGCGGAAACACCGCCGATATAACAGGCCGCAATAGCATCCATTTCAAATGCGTTTCCCGCCTGAGGCAGGGCGCTGTTCATATATGCGGTAGAAACAACCGCCGCCAGACCGGTTAGGAGGCCCATGATACAAAATACAATAAAAGAGATCATTTCGGAGTTAATACCCGACAGTTTGGCAGACCGGGCATTACCGCCAACGGCAAAGATGTAACGGCCCAATACGGTATTTTTGAGGATAAAGTTGAAAACACCCACGGTAAGTCCCAGGACAATCACAACAACGGGAAGACCGCGGTATACGGCAAAACGTTCTCCCAATACCAAAACCAGGAGGCTTATCAGCGCCAGTTTGGCAATAAAGAGCGGCTGGGGAATAACTTCAAAACCATTGGCTATTTTGGTTTTGCGGCCGGTAAATTCCGCAATCCAGAAAATAATAATGATAAGCGCCGCCAACACCAGCGCCGCCGGAAAATGTCCCAGCACAATCGGCGGCAGATTTAGGAGTTCATCCACCGTTCCGGTGGCAATGTAGGAATACCCTTCGTCGTTAAAACTTACCGGGTTTACATTGGTTACGATGTACGTTAAACCCCGGAAGAGCATCATACCCGCCAGGGTAACAATAAAAGCCGGTACCTTGGGGTAAGCTATAAACCAGCCCTGGAAAGCGCCAACCGCCAGCCCCATAACAAGAGAGGCCAAAACAGTAATAGGCATTCCTACGCCGGTATTATAGATAAAACCGCTTAATGCGCCGATAAAGGCACAAACCGAACCAACCGAAAGGTCAATGCCCAGGATGATAATACACTGGACCATGCCAACCGCCAGAATAAGTACATAACTGTACTGGAAAAAAATGTTGGTAATGTTCCGGCCGGAAAAATTCCTCCAGTTGGACAGGGGACCAAAGAGAATCATGATCAACGCCAACATGATAAACATGGAATAGTTCCTGAAGTTGTTTTTGATCAATGACCGCGAATTTACCGTATGAATGACCTTACTGTCGCTCATGTATGCACTCCTTGTTTATGTCTTTTGGCTTGTCAACCGACCAACGCCAAATGCATGATTTTTTCCTGGGTAGCTTCTTCATGGGTCAGCATACCTTTGATCTTTCCTTCGTTCATCACATAGATCCGGTCTGCCATACCTAGGGCTTCCGGCAGTTCGGAACTAACCATGATAATGCTCTTTCCCGCAGCGGCCATGTCGTTAAGGATATTGTAGATCTCTGTCTTGGCTCCTACGTCAATGCCCCGGGTCGGTTCGTCTACAATAAGAATATCCGGGTCTGCCAAAAGGCTCCGGCTTACTACCACCTTTTGCTGGTTACCGCCGGAAAGGTTCCGGGCAAGCTGGGATATAGACGGGGTACGGATATTAAGTTCCTTCCGGTACTTTTCCGCTTCCTTAATTTCCTGGTGGGAATTTATAATACCCATTTTAGAAAGTTTTTCCAAGCTGGAATTGGAAATATTTGTTTTTATATCATGGATAAGAATAAGCCCCAGGCCCTTGCGGTCTTCTGAAATATAACCCAGGCCTTCCTTCATGGCGGCTTTGCTTGAATCCAGGTGGACTTTTTTACCCTTGATAAAGAGTTCCCCTTCGCTCCGGTATCCGTAGGATCTGCCAAAGATACTCATCATCAGTTCCGTACGGCCAGCCCCCATGGGCCCGCAAAAGGCAAGGATTTCGTTTTTTCGTAAATAAAACGATACATTATCCACCACCTTAATACTGTGGTAATCGGGATGATACACGGTCCAGTTTTTAACTTCCATAACCGTATCGGCTGGTTTGCTTTTGCGGTCCGGAAAACGGTGGGTAAGGTCCCGGCCTACCATGTCGCGGATAATCTGTTCTTCGGTAAGTTTTTGTTCTTTAACGCCATAACTGGCAATGGTTCTGCCGTCCCGCAATACCGTTACGGTATCTGCAACCTTAAGCACTTCGTTAAGTTTATGGGAAATCATGACGCAGGTTATGCCCTGTTTTTTAAACTCCAGGATAAGGTTAAGCAGTTTTTCGCTTTCATCATCGTTAAGAGAAGAGGTGGGTTCATCCAGAATAAGAAGGTCAACCTTTTTGGAAAGGGCCCGGGCAATTTCCACCAGCTGCTGTTTGCCTACCCCAAGTTTACTTACCATGGTTTCGGGCGGTTCATGGAGCCCTACCTGGTCAAGGTATTTTTTAGACTCTTTTATATAGTAATCCCAGTTAATTATGCCAAATTTGGTCTGCATGTGTCCCAGAAACATATTCTCGTAAATGGAAAGATAGGGGCTTAGGGCCAGTTCCTGGTGGATAATGGCAAGGCCTTCTTTTTCGCTGTCCTTAACACTGTGGTAATTGGTTTCTTTACCTCTAAAAAGGACTTTTCCCTGGTAATCGCCTTTGGGATAAACCCCGGATATAACGCTCATTAGGGTAGATTTTCCTGCGCCGTTTTCGCCGCAGAGGGAATGAATTTCTCCCTGCTTTACCCGTAACGAAACTTTATCCAGCGCCCTAACACCGGGAAAATCTTTGGTTAAATTATCAATTTCCAGTATGTATTCGCTCATGATACGCCCTTTTACTAACAGGATAAAAAAGGAAAAAGAAAGACGGGAGGCGCTTAAAAAGCGCCTTCCCATCTCTAGAACAGGGACAACTAGCGTCTGATCTGGTTTGCCTGGGCGGCGGTATAGAAACCAGCGTCCACGGGTACCCGGATGTTGTCCTTGGTAACCAGAATAGGATCGAGCAGGTAGGCACTAACAGTTTTCTGTCCGTTATTACCAATGGATCTAAGAGAGCCGGACGCAAGGACTGCGCCGGGAATATTGATCCGCTGTTTTTTGAGGACCTGATCGGCCAGAAGGATAGCGGCTTCAGCAAGTTTAGCGGTGTCTTTGAAGACAGTGCTGTACTGCTCGCCGTTTTTGATGGACATAATGGAATCGTATTCAGCGTCCTGTCCGGTTACGATGGGCAGTTTGCCCCGGTATTTGGCATCGGCTTTAAGCGCTTCGATAATCGCCCGTCCCAGGGTGTCATTGGGGGCCAGTACCGCATCCAACGTTACACTCCGGGCATCGTTACTCAGCAGGTTTTCCATCCGGGTCTTGGCGATAGGAGCCTGCCAGTTTTCGGTGGCAATCCGCTGGAAGTTGGCTTTATCGGCTGAAGTTTTGGGATAGGGTCCCACTACTTTAAGCACGCCCTTTTGGATATAAGGGTTAAGAACACTCATGGCGCCATCATAGAAGAAGAAGGCGTTACCATCGGTGGGGGAACCGGCAAAAAGGGTGATGTTCTTGGGAGCGGCTTTGGTGGCGGCAGGAAGGTTAAGAGCTCTTTCGATGCTCTGGGCCTGGAGTACGCCAACCTTGAAGTTGTTGAAGGTAATGAAATAATCATAATCCTTCGAATTGGGAATGATCCGGTCATACGCAATAACCACAACCTTATCCCTAGCGGCGGACCTGATGGCAGAACCAACACCATCATTGATACAACCAACGATAAGAGCTTTGGCGCCCTGGGTCAAGAAACTGTCAATCTGCTGGTTCTGCTGAGCCTGTTCGGCGTTGCCCCACTGGACATCCGCCCGGTAACCAAGCTTAATAGCTTCCGCTTTAAGCTGGTTTCCGTCTTTTACCCAACGCTGTACGTGTGTTTCCGGCATAGCAATGCCAATAAAGCTTTGGGCGAAGCTGAAACTTGCCAAAAAGGCAAGGATCAGTACAAATGCAATTTTCTTCATAACTTTCCTCCGAAAGATAAATATAGATGTTTTAAGTATCCTGCTTACAATGTCCGTTGTCCATTGATTTTCTTGACAAAAACAAGGAATTTTCTGGGTTTTCGCCCAAAAAACCCGCAAATAGGGAATATTTTGGGGTCAAAAGATTCCTTGTTTGCGGGAGGGGTTATGCGGCGTAACGGGCTATTCGCTGTTTTTCAGCGATGCCTCTATACCCTGGGTGTCATAGCCAGACTTTTTGAGCAGATCCAGTATCCTGGCTTCACCTCTAACCTCACCCTCCGCAAGGCCCTTCTTCCAGCCTCTTGCTTCACCTTCCACGCGGCCTTTTACAAGGCCCTTCTCCCAGCCTCTTGCCTCGCCAATCTCCTCAGCTTCCTGCGCGTGGGCCCGCATATCCAGTTCGTACTTTTCCACACTCATCTCATGGAAAAAGGCTACTTCGTCCGCGGTAAATCCGCTGATTACGTCTGCCGCCATTGCTATGCCCTCCTCTTCGCGGGTTATCTCTTGTATCAGGGACTGCTTTTCCGTATCGTTGTAATACTTAAAAAACACGGCCCAGCGTTCTTTTTCGCTCATGGCGGAAACTGCTTTTTCTGCTGTTACCGCCAGTTTCTCTAATTCTAGCGTGATTATTGCTGTTAGTCCAC
>BNVB01000033.1 GCA_025997795.1 Spirochaetia bacterium
CCTTTTTTCCCATCCAGGTATCAGGCCCCTGTCCGGCGGCTTCCAAAACCGGGGCCGATTCCTGTGCGCTTTGTCCCTATCCCCGTTTGCCCGGCAGTGTACGGAGGTATTCGGGGTGTTTTTCGATGATTTCTCCGGCACTTTCCGCACCGTCACAGCCCGCTTCGATAAAACGGCGGAGCAGCAGTAGGTTCCGCTTTGAATCGGCAGCAAGGGAAAGCCGGTGGCAGCGGAGATCCACGGCGGAAATTTCCGTTTCAATATCAAAGGAATTGATGTCCTTCTGGAGTACGCCAAAAAGGGTATCCCGGGTAACCGGGCCCAGGCCGGTTTCTCCGGCGATTTTTGAAAGTATGCCCGCCGCCTGGGGAATGATAAGTTCCGGGCCCAGGCCATAGGGCCAGCCGTCTGCATAGGAATAATCCGCGGCAAACCGGGTATGCCGTTGGGCAATCCGTCCCGCCAGGGATGGATCGAGGAACGGCGTATCAGCCCAGGCATAGTAGGCAAAATCATAAGCGGCGCTTTCTTTGGAAAGAACCTCAAGAAGTTCCTTTACCGTCCAATAAGGCCGCCGTATCAGGGTTAGACCCTCCGGGCAGCCGGGTAAGTCCCCTTCTCCCGTTAGGAGTATTGTTTTTTCGCTTCCCGGAAAGGCCGAGCAGCGTTCCAGGGCCAGGGAAAAGGCGCTTTTTTCGCCGGAAAGGGGCTCAAAAGCCTGGGAAGAAAGGGAACCGCCGTATAAAACCGTAAGTGCATGCATTTCCTACAATATCGGCGTATCCTGGGCATAAAAAAAGGCCGTTCCTAAGGGAACGGACCTTTAAACTTGCCACCTCAGAGAATCGAACTCTAGACACAAGGATTTTCAGTCCTTTGCTCTACCAACTGAGCTAAGGTGGCAATCTATGTTAGATTTAGCTTTTTTTGAAAAAAATGTCAAGCGGCCAACACGAATATGTCAGCTTTAGTGGGAAAAGTAATATTTTTGTATTATCTTAGATGTACAAGGAGAACGTGTATGAACCTGTATAAACGTTTTGTGTTGGCGCTGCTTATGGTATGTTTTACCGGTATGGCGGCTTTTGCCCTGACGGCAACCGGTACTAAGCCGTCAGGAGTTACAGATGCCGAGTGGCAAGACCTTTTGGATGAATTAAACAAGGAGATTGAAAAAATTGATGATAAACCGGAAAATCTTATCCGGAGTTTTGCCGACGCTTCGGTATTTGCCAGTCACGGCGCTACCCAGCGGGCCTATGGGGAATATAAACGCTTTGCCTTTACCATAGGCGCCATGGCGGGAATGCGGCTTCCGGGAAGTCCCTTTAGTTTGATGAATACCAGCGAGATCGGCGATACCCTGGAGAAAGACGGGGATATCAAGGCGGGTATTAATATCCAGATGATTAATGCCCAGTTTGGCCTTAATACTTCGTCATTCCTCCTGGAGGGTCTCTATTTGGGGGTCCGGTTCGGTTATTTCAGCCTGAATGCGATAGATGATCTAACCTTTAAAACCCTCCATATTGGTCTAGTCGGTAATTACCAGATAATTAAGGGAAGAAAGCCTTCGGGCGCCCTTTACTGGCGGGGTCTTACCGTAGGTACGGGTTTTCTTTTCCAAAAAACCACCCTGGACTATAACTATACCCTGGATACCATAACCGAAGGTATTGTGGCCCTTGAACCGAAATTGGACTTTGCTATGGCGGTTACCACCTTTACCATACCACTGGAAATAAATACGTCGGTCCAGCTTTTATGGGTCCTTAATCTAAGCCTTGGGGCGGGGGTGGATATAGCCTTTGGCAAAAATGATGTGTCCATTGGTATGGACAGCAAGGCGTACAATGTTAACATTCCGTCGAATACCGGAAGTATCACTATTTCCGGCGGCGGCGCTATGTCGCCAACGATTCTTAACCCCAAACTTATGTTTAACCTTGGCTTTAAATTTGGCGCGGTTGTTATTGATGTACCCATTACCTATTACATTAGTAAAACTGCGGGCATCAGCGCCGGTATTACCCTGGGAATTGTTTATTAAACAAGTCTATTGGCTTGTGTTTTTTGTATCCGTCAGGTTTATGTATAATTTTACCTCCCCCAGGTTTAGCCCCAGGCGTTCGGCAATTAACTCCGGGGCAAAACCGGCCCGGTGGAGTTCTCCGATTCTGTCTTTTATGGGGGGGCTTTATGGGAATGGGGGCAGCGCTTATTTTTGGCCCCTGCCATTCTGTTTCCGGGGGAACCGCCGTCCCCGAAGCGGTCTTGGCCGGCCGGCGCCGGGACCGCTGTTCGGCTGGCGGCGTTACTACCGGTACGGCGGTGGATAACACAATGGGAATAGGTGTAGTCGGTAACGGGGATACCAGCGGTATTCCCGTTACCGGCGGCGGGGGCGCGGCGGGTTGAACACGGCCCAGGACAGAAAGGGTCTCGACTTCCCGGCCCCGGCGTTCCAGTTCCCGGCTGTAGAGGATTATACGTTTTTCCGCCTCGGCACAAATTTCCCTAAGGGCAATAATCTTGTCTTCCAAAAGCTGGAGGTCCTGTTCGGTTTTTTCATCAATATCCGCCTCCAACTGGCGGACCTCTTCCTGGAGCAGGGCCAGGATATGATCCGGGCTGGTCCGGCGGCGGACAAAGGATTTTAGGTAAAGGAGGGCAAGAAACCAAAGAAGCAGAGCCAAACCAAGACCGGCAAACAAACCATTCATGGAGTTATCCTAAAGGGAAAGATCAATATTTTTTCCCAGGTCGGGATCGCGGATTATATGTTCCGCCTCTGGTTCATCGGCATTTTCTTCCTTAGCTTCCCGGTGATGTTGACCTTCCTCTCCGGCCCTGCCGCCGTTTTTGTCCTTTATGCCTTCCGTCCCTTCCCCGGTATTCTGGGCTTCGTTTACCGACCGTATCCGTTCATCGGTTTGTTCCTGGTTTTTTGCCTGTTGAATAGATTGAAGAAGTGCCGCCCCTTCCCGCTGGGCAGCTTCCTGTTTGCCTACCTTGTCCATTTGGGTAAAAAGCGTTTGAAGGTCAATTGGTGATATAGCCATCGGGTCCCTTCTTTGATTCCTCATCGGGTTCCTCGTACTTGGTTACCCGCACCAGGCCGTCTTCAAGTATAAACGTAACCGCCCGGTATTCATTGCGGACATCTTCTTTGGCATCCCGGATTAATATCTTAACCCCCGGATACACCTTGGAAGAGGCAGAAACCCGTCCCCTGGCTTTTAGGGTATTAAGAAAATTCTGTATCTCTTCAATTTCGCCTTTATTTTTTTTGAGGTCCTCGGTAAGCAGCTGGCGTTTATCCATAAGCTCGTTAAGGTAAGCTTCTTTGTCCTCCGGCAGGCTCTTCCGTTGTTTTTTTATATTGATCAGGGTCTGAATATTAAGCTGAACTTCTTCCAGCTCTTTTTCTGCGTCTGCCTGCTGGGCTTCCAGGGTTTCCAGTTGTTCTTTACTCTTGGGATCAAAACCTACTTCACAGATTGTTTCGGTGCCGCTTGTAGGGCTGCCGATGCTTTTGGCATTGATCTCTTCGGTGGCCCGGAGCCGCCCTCCCACAATAGAAGCTTTTTTACCCTGGCAGATAATCCCCTTAAAGGCATCTACCTGGGAATTGATGATTCCATCGGAAACCATAACCATATTACCCGATTCCACATGGGCGTTTTCAATAAACCGGGCCCAAATAGACCGGCCGGAACGGATAAGGCCGGTACTGCTTCCCTTGATGCCCTGATTAACAATGATGTCCCCTTCAGCATCCAGTTCGGCTTTTTCTACCGTACCGTGTACTTCGATATTACCCGCAGCTTTGACAGAATAACCGTCTTCCACATTGCCGGTAATAACCACAGCCCCAAGGAAAATAACATTCCCGGTTTTGATGTTTACATCCCCCTGGATGGTATACACCGGTTCAACATTGATCTTGCCCCCGTTAAGGATTACCTGGCCATTCATATCGGCTATGATCGTAACCCCGTCGTCTCCCACATGGACATTTTTTCCCAAAGGCAGGGCCATGTCCCGGCCGTTTTTGGCGGGAATTACCTTGCCCGTAACGGTACGGCCCACGGTTCCGTCTTCCGCAGGAATCTTAACTGCCAGGGGCTGGCCTTCTACCACATTCTGGATAATGTTAAGGTCCTTAAAGTCTACCCGGCCGTTGGAACCTTCCCGGAGCCGAACCCTGGTCTGATCGGTTTCAAAGTTGTACTGGATGTACGAGTCCCTGCCGTCGGCGGGCCTGATGCCTGCGGCAATCTGGGCCGGCTCCTTATAAGAAGGCCTGTCGGTAAAATCGGAAAGGGCTTTTTCGTCTATGCCAAAAACAACCCTGTTGTTCCGCAGGAAGGACAGGCAGGTTTCTATGGGAATATCGCAGCCGCCGTTTCCCGGGGGAGTTACGGTGATCGATGCCTTCATTTCGTCTGCGGTAATATCTACGCTTATCATGGAATCGTTGGCGGCAATGTGCTGGAAATCGCCAATCCGCACATAAAGTGCCGCTTCTTCCCGGATAACATCCTCTACTTTTTCCTTGTCGTAGTCCGAAATACCCCGGGAGGCAATAAGCTGGTTCACCGCTGGAGGATTAATCTTTTTGCCCCGGCCCGCCGGCGGAGTTACCTTGAGGTAGGCGCCGTCATAGCGAAGCTGGACAGATGCTCCGCCGTCTTCGTCAAGTTCCGCCTTGGCGGCCTCGGCGGCGGCTTCGGCGGCGGCTTCCCGTTCTTCTTCGATGGTTTCGGCGGTTACCCGCTCATAGGCTTTGATTTTCCAGTTTTTTGTCCCGGTACCAAGAAAACCCGAAAAACCCCGGATCGTTACTTCGTATTCAATGCGGCGGATTGGAAGGTTAAGCAGGGTCGCCGCTTCGGCTACGGCCTCTTCCAGGGTGGCCCCTTCGGCATCAATGATACGTATGGCCCTGTCCCGCTCCAGGCGTTCCTTCATAACATGCTGAAGCTGGACAAAATCGACCATTACACTATGCCCTTCCGTATGTTGGTAAGCTTGGAGCGCAGGCGCAGAATAGCCTTGGTATGAAGCTGGGAAACCCGCGATTCAGTTACTTCCAGTACCTGGCCTATTTCTTTAAGGGTCAGGTCTTCGTAATAGTAAAGGACCAGTATCTTTTTTTCTTTTTCCGGCAGATCGTTAATGGCAGCCACAATGACCCGGCGGATTTCTTCTTTTTCTACGATAACATCGGGGTTAAGGCTTGCGGGGGATTCAATACTGTCGCCGATGGAGATTTTGTCGTTTTCGTCGCCGGAAAACCACACATCGTTAAGGGAGAGGACGGAAGTGCTGGAAATCCGCTGCATGGTTTTAAGGAATTCACCCTCGTTCATGCCCATGGACCGGGCTATTTCCTGATCCGTAGCGGTACGGCCCAGCTGGGCTTCCAGGGTGCCGATGGCATCTTCCACTTCACGGGTTTTTTGCCTAACCGACCGGGGCACCCAGTCTATAGACCGCAGTTCGTCAAAAATTGCCCCCCGTATCCGGGTTACGGCATAGGTTTTAAATTTAACATTTTTATCCGGATCGAATTTATCAATGGCATCAAGCAGGCCAAAAACGCCAAAACCAACAAGGTCGTCGAATTCCACATTATGTGGCATACCGACAGCAACCTTGCCGGCCACATACTTAACCAGGGGAGCGTACTGTTTGATAAAGGTTTCCCGTATCTGGGGATCCCGCTTTTTACGGTACTGTATCCAGAGTTCTTCTTCTGCCTTTTCTTCCATACCAGGCTGGGGCTTTTCGGGGCCCCAGAACGTTTTCCCCATAGACTATCCCTTCTCGTCCTTTACCAACACAGTTCGTATGGCCTGGGCCAGTTCCTTGGGATTAAAATCCCCCGCCATCTCCGATTTCCTTGTAGATGGGAGCGGCCGCCGCGGTTCGCTGTCAAAACCGGCATCAAGACCACCCCCCGGGGGAACATCCGAAATGTTGTCCATGTCAGGAAGTACCTCGGCAGTTTTGGTTTCCTGGGAAACGGCAGAATCCGGCATAGCGCCGGAAAAGTCCTCAAAACTGTTTACACTTCCCCTATCACCATTATACCCGGTATTTACATCTTGATCCAGAGGGTCTTGCTGTATCCCGGAGTTACTGTTTTTTGCAGGTGGCGGAGTTGAAGGCCTGCCGCCTATATCGTCCACCGTGCCGGAACTGTCTGTGGGAAAAGCCCCGATTATGGGGCCGCCGACACTGATATCTATCCGGGAACCTGAAAGGGGAATATCCAGATTGTCGTCGGTATCGGTAAGCAGTTCCGGTACAAACTGGGCCAGAAGCCAGAAAATAAAGCAGGAAAGGCCAAAAAACACCATGCCAAAAACAAGGGCCCGGACAAGGATAACTCCAATACCCGCCCCGCTTACAAAGCCGATGATGAGAGAAAGAATAAAACCCGTCCCGGCGGCAATACCGCTTGCCTTAAAGTTAAACAACGCTAGGAATCTCCCTTAAACATACGTTTGAGCATATTGCCAAAACCACCCGAATCATGGACATCGGTTTTATCCATGCGGCCCACAATGTGCTGGACACAGAGGGATGCCTTACATTTGGGGTCTACCACCATAAAGGGCCGCTGCCGGAGTACCGCCTGGGATACGGCGTTGTCTTCGTAGATGAACCCCAGGTATTCCAGTTTAAGGTTCAAAAACTGGCTGGTAATATTGATCATCCTGTCGGCTATCTTCATTCCCTCGGCGGCGTTTTTTACCCGGTTTACCACCAGTTTAAGCCCCATGTTAAGGCTGTTTACTTCGGTGGCGATAATTTTAATGATCCCATAGGCATCGGTGATCGCCGTTGGCTCTGGGGTGGTGATGATTACCGAATCGTCTGCGGCGGCGACAAAATCCAATACATTGCTGGAGACCCCCGCGGAGGTATCAATGATAACAATGTCCGCGGCAGAAAGGGTGGCCAATTCTTCGATAAAGTACTGCCGTTCACTTTCGGTAAGGTTGGCGATTTTGGAAAATCCCGATGCCCCGGCCACAATGGAAATGCCGTATTCGGTTTCAACCATAATTTCTTTCATGGTTTTTTGTTTGCGGATTACATGATACAGGTTAAACTTGGGGATCATGTTAAGCATGACATTTACATTGGCCAGTCCCAGGTCGGCATCCATAACCACCACCTTACGCCCCGTCCGGGCATACGCCAGGGCCAGGTTAACCGATACATTGGTTTTTCCTACCCCGCCTTTGCCGGAGGTAACGGTGATGATCCGGGTTTTTTTGCCTTCCTTACCCTTGAGGGGTTTGTCATGGGTATTGTTTTTTTGCCGCATCAACTCCCGCAGTTTCTCTGCCTGATCTTCCATGTTACACTCCTCTCGAACTAAAATGATCCACCAGGGCAAGCCTGTCTACGGTAAAGCCCTCCAGGTTCATAAGAAACCGGATTGCCGCAGCCCGCTCTATATCCCAGGGAACGCCCTGGCCGGTGGTAATAAAGGAAACACACTTTTTTTCTTCTGCCAGGGCGCTTATCACATTACCCACTCCGCCGGTTTCGTCCAGCTTGGTAATGACAAGCGATTTATACTTAAAGGGTTCAAACTGTTTTAGGATTTCCCGTATATCGCCGCTTTTGGTAGCGGCCTGGAGACAGAGATGTACCTCTGTTTTGGGAGGACAGGCATCCAGAATAGCCTTCATATCCCCCAGGTCGGCATAATTCCGGGGACTCTTGCCGCTGGTGTCCACCAGGATAAAATCCACATCCTGCCGGTAGAGGGCCAGTACCTGTTTAAGGCCGTCGAAGCTGTCCACGCTTGTTACCGGTACCTGCATAATTTCCCCGTATTTTTTTAGCTGGTACTCCGCCCCAAGGCGGTAACAGTCCAGGGTAATAAGCCGCACCTGTTTTTTCCAAAGGCCTTCGGCCAGTTCACCGTAAAGGGCTGCAAGTTTAACAAGGGTGGTTGTTTTTCCCACGCCGGTGGGACCCACAAGTACAATGATCCGGGGTTTCTTTTTTGCCTGGGGAACAATTTCCGGTTCCCGGTATATGGTAATCTGTTCTCCAATCCAGAGCACTACCCGTTTTTGTACTTCTTCATAATCCGTTAATTCATCCAGAGGAAATTCCCTGCGGACCCGTTCCAGAATAGATTGTATAAACGAAGAGCTAAAGTCGTTGGCCAGAAGATCTTCTTCCAGTTTTTGCAAAGAAGGATGATCGCTTCCGTTTGTACCCGTGCCCAGGCCTGCGTCTACCTTTTTGTTTAAATCCCTAACAGAGGCGCCCAGGCTGTCCAGTTCTTTTAACACCCTTTGAATGGCTGCCTCCGGCATGGTTTTACCCGCCGCTGCAAGGACCTGGCGTTTAACGGTTTCCAGATCTGTTTCTACAGGCCTGGCGGCGGAAGCCGGGCGGATTCCATAGTTTTCCATCCCGGCGGGGGCATAACCGTAAAAACCGGTCATTTCTACTTCGGTATGGCTTCCCAAACCAAGAAAGCCCCCCTTCTGGATAGTCCTTTCTTCCAGAACCCTGGCGTCTTTTCCGTAGAGGGCTCTTACTTTTTCCATACATTCACTGCGGGTTCTTCCCTGTTCGGTAAAACTGGGCATTAGAAACCCTCCTTACAATTCACTTTCAATTTTTATTTCTCCCACCGCTTCTACATTAATTTCGTTAACGATCTCCTGTACCGATAACACCGTCAGTTCCGGCAGCTCTCTGACAGTGGAAGACTTAACCAGGGAACGGGCCGCCTCTGAACACAGGATTACCGGGAGACATCCCTGTTCCTGCACTGCCGAAACCGCCCGGGACAAAGCCTTGATCCAGCTGGTTTGCAGCGGCGGATCCAGGGCAGCGATAACTCCCGCCGCAGTTTCTACTTTACTGTCGATGATCTTTTGTTCCAGGCCCGGCTCTATGGTAAGAACCCGAAGGGTTTTTTCCTCATCAGAATATTGAAGGCAAAGCTGCCGTGCCAGGGCCTGCCGGGCTTTTTCGGTAAGGAACTGGGTATCTTTGGTTGCCGGCCCGTAGTCTGCCAGGGCTTCCAGAATTGCCGTCATGTTACGGATAGACACCTGCTCTTTAAGGAGGTTCTGAATCACCTTTTGCATTTGTCCAAGCGAAAGGGCCTTAAGGGCTTCGTCCACCACCGCAGGATAATCCTTTCGCAGGGCATCAAGGATTGCCTGGGTTTCCTGACGGCCCAGAATCTCCGACGCATGGTGTTTGATAATTTCTGTTAAATGTGTTGCGATGATCGACGGCGGATCTACCACCGTATATCCCGCCCGTTCCGCCTCGTCCCGTTTATCCGCGCCAACCCACAGGGCCGGGAGCCCAAAAGCGGGGTCTTGCGTTTTTTCGCCGGGCAGCTCGTCCTTAACGCCGCCGGGGTTGATGCAGAGAAAATACCCCATGCGAATTTTTCCCCGGCCCACATCAACTCCCTTTATCTTAAGGCAGTATTCGCTGGGTTCCAGCCGCATGTTGTCGATAATCCTGATTCGTGGAATCACCAGCCCCAGATCCAATGCCGATTCCCGGCGGATACGCTGGACCCGTTCCAGGAGTTCCGCCCCCTTGTCCCGGTCTACAAGGGGTATAAGGCCGTAACCCAGTTCCAGCGACAGGGGATCCAGCGGTACCACCGGGGACATATCCGGCGATTCTTCCCTGGGTTTGACAGCATCGGCCTTGGTTTTCATGGCCGTTTCAAAGTCCCGTTTCTTTTTCCGGTTCAAGCGGAAAAAGAGAATACCCAGCAGAAAGGCCATGGGGATAAGCACATACCAGGGAAAACCGGGGATAACGGAAAAAATCAACAGCACAACAGCGCCAATGCCGTAGATCCGGGCATCCCGGGAAAATTCCTTGGTTACATCTTCGCCAAAGGTTCCCTCCGACACCGACCGGGTTACGATAATGCCTGTGGCGGTAGATACCAGGAGGGCGGGAAACTGGGACAGGAGGCCGTCGCCGATGGAAAAAGAAATGTAGGTTCCCACGGCGGAACCAAGTGATTCGCTGTGAAGCACCGTCCCAATGATGATCCCCCCAAGGATATTTACCGCCGTGATAAGGATTCCCACCTTAACATTGCCGGAAATAAATTTACTGGAACCGTCCATGGCGCCATAAAAGTCCACTTCCCGCTGGAGATCGTTTTTCCGGCCGATGGATTCTTCCTCGGTAATGGCCCCGGAATTGTACTCCGCTTCGATAGCCATTTGTTTTCCCGGCAGGGCATCCAGGGTAAACCGGGCGGCTACTTCGGCGATACGGGTAGCGCCCTTGGTGATCACCACCGCCTGAACGGCGATGATGACGATAAAGATAACAAAACCCACCACGAGGCCTTCGGTACCGCCTGAGCCCACCACAAAGGAAGAAAAGGCCCGGATCATCCTGCCGTCAAAGGCGGCGCCCCTTGTTAATATAAGCCGGGTGGAAGAAACGTTGATTGCCAGGCCAAAAACAGTAGATACGAGCAGTACCGTAGGAAACGAAGCAAAGTCCGTGGCCTTTCTGGTATAAAGAACAATAAGCAAAATTAAGAGGGCCAGGATCAAATTCATTGCCATAAGGGCATCAAGCAGCACCGTGGGAAGGGGGATAACCAGCATCATTACCACCGCCACCACCGCTATGGCAATAACAAGGTCACTCTTATTTCCAAGAAAGCCGCCCGTGGGGTCTGCCATAATTCCTTCCTATTCCTAAGCCCGCATGCCGTCTACACGGCGGCGGTCTTGGTCCAGCTGCCGTACCCGTGCCAGAATTTGGGCGATTGCCTCATAGTACATAACCGGTACATTCTGCCCAATGTCCACTTCCGCATAGAGAGCCCGGGCCAGGGGTTTATTTTCCATTATGGGAACTTCATTATCCCGGGCTATACCACGGATCCTGAATGCGGCTTCGTCGGCGCCCTTGGCGGTAAGCATGGGAGCGGCCATGGTAATTTCATCGTATTCCAGGGCTACCGCAAAGTGGGTAGGATTGGTAATTACCACATCGGCCTTGGCTACATTAACCGCCATGTTCCGGCCCATGAATTCCCGCATACGCCGCTGTATTCTGGCTTTAATGTGGGGATCCCCTTCGTACATCTTTCGTTCTTCTTTAACCTCTTCCCTGGTCATTTTGAGGGATTCCCGGAACTGCCAGCGCTGGAAAAGCATATCCGGTATGGAAAGCAGCAGCAGCAATACCGCAGAAATAATAAGGAGCCGCGCTGCCAAAGACGCCACGGTGGTAAAACCCAGCTGGATTCCCGCGGTCTGGAGATTGGTAAGTTTTTCAATGTTACTCCGGATCAGAAAAAAAGCTACCACACCGATGATCGCCATTTTAAGGATTGACTTACCAAAGTTAAAAAGTCCTTCCATGGAAAAAAGGGTCTTTTGGAAATAGCGGCCAAAGCGGGGAACTATTTTGGAAAAGTCCGGCGTTAAGGGTTTTGTGGTAAAAAGAAAACCCACCTGCACCATATTGGAAAAAATCGCCGCCGCCATGGCCGTTCCGGCAATGGGCAGGGCAAGCCTTACAAAGTAACTAAAAAATGCCCCCGCAGCGATGGTGTTGGTAACATCCAGCTCGTTAATCCGCTGGAAATAAAACCGTATCATCTCTACACAGGTCCGTAATATATACCTGCTTAAAAAAAGTATGGTAAGAACGGGAAAGAGTAACACCAAAGCGCCGATAAGTTCCTGGCTTTTGGCAACCCGTCCATCCTCCCGGGCTTTGCGGATCTTGTATTCGGAGGGTTCCTCGGTACGGCCTTCGTCTTCGGCGGCAAACCACTGTATATCCATCGCTAACGCGCTGTCCCTACAGTTTAGTAGATCCATCGCTAACGCGCTGTCCCTACAGTTTAGTAGATCCATCGCTAGTAGATCTCTCATATCCCGCCTCCGGTGATTTGGCGGCCAATCTGGATATACAGCGTTTCCACGGCGCTAAAACCGGAATTGATCACCCGGCCAAAGGCTTCTACCATGGCGGGTAAAGTAGCGAGGATAAGCATAAAGGCCACGGTGATGGAGATGGGAAATCCTTCGGTAAGAATATTGATCTGCGGGGCCGCTTTGGAAATAAGTCCCGTGGCCAGGGATGTTAAAAAGAGGGTTCCCATAATTGGAAGGGAAATCATCATGGCATCCAGGAAAAGCCGGGAAAGGCCCGCAAGCAGCATGCCTGTTACTGCTTCCCGGCCGGAAGCCAGGGCAGCTACATTGATAGATTGAACCGAACGCCAAAAACCGCCCAGAAACAATTCGTTGAATCCGTTCAAGGAAAGAAACACCAGCATGGCCACAAGGTTAAGATACTGGCCCATAAGGGGGTTTTCTGTCTGCGACAGGGGGTCAAAAGTTTCCGAAGCGCTAAAACCCATGGGAAGGGAAAAAAACTGGCCCGCGGTGGAAAAGGCGGAAAAGATCATCGTAATAAAAAAACCCATGATGATTCCGATGATTGCCTCGCCGATTAAAAGAAGTATAAAACTGAATGAAAACAATTCCAGTCCCGCTGTATCGATGGCCTGGGCCGAGGGAAAGGCCGCATAGGCGGCAAAACCCGCCAGGGCTACCCGGGCAACCTGGGGATTTGCTTCCGAAGAAAGAAGAGGGGCGGTTTCTATGAGCGCCAGCGCCCTGGCGGCCAGGAGGAGAAAAAGCGGAGCGGAGGCAAGTATTTCCCTAATCAATCAGTTTTGCTCCTTAATCACCATTAACTAACGCGCCATAGTGGGAATCAAACGGAACAGACGAACCGTATATTCCGCCAGGGAAGAAAACATCCAGCCCCCAAGAAAACCCAGGATCAACAGTATGGCGAGTACCTTGGGCACAAAGGTCAGGGTCTGTTCCTGAATAGAGGTGGTAGCCTGGAATATGGCCACCACGAGACCCACCACCAGGGCAGAGATTAAGAGGGGAGCGGCTAAAAGAATCACCTGCCAGATACCCCCCTGGAGCAGCATTACTGCTTCACCCAAACTCATTGTATCCTCCTATAATTCCTCATACAAAGAACGAACGGACCAGCTGATCCGTTAACAGCCCCCAGCCGTCCACCAAAATAAAAAGGATCAGCTTAAAGGGCATGGAAATCATTACCGGCGGCAGCATGATCATACCCATGGACATAAGGGCGCTGGCCACCACCATATCGATCACAATAAACGGAATAAAAAGGTATATGCCTATCCTAAAGGCTATGGTAAGTTCGTTCAAAATAAAAGCGGGAATAAGAATGTAGGTTGGCACATCCGCCGGGGAATTGGGCTGGTCCAGGCCCCGCATACTTAAAAAGAGCCGGATATTGTTTTTACCCGAATTGTTCTGCATTTGACGGAACATAAAAAGCCGGATGGGCCCTTCCGCTTCCCGGTAGGCCTGTTCTACATTGATGTTTCCGTCTGCCAGGGGACGGAAGGAATTTTGGTAAATCAAATCAAAGGTGGGCCACATGATAAAGATAGTAAGAAAAAGACTGATCCCCAGGATTACCTGATTGGGAGGAACCTGCTGGAGCGAAAGGGCCCGTTTGACAAAGTCCAATACAATAGAAACCCGGAGAAAACTGGTCATAAGGATGATGATGCTTGGCGCCAGGGACAATACGGTAAGGAGCAGCAGCAATTGCAGGGAAAAAGCCACTTCCTGGGTATTCGCCGGATTCCGTATGGTTAAGTCGATAAAGGGTATGCCGCTTGCATCCGGCGAAGGAATGGCGGTGGTTCCCCCGGGAGGGGTAACACCGCTTAAGGAACCGGGCTGGGGGCTGACTTCTTCCTGGGCAGAAAGCGGCAGAAGAGCGGCAAAAAGAAACAAACACAGCAAAAGTCCCCGGCGAAATACTAACGCTGCGCCAGAGAGAGCCTTTTTGCTTTTTTTGTGCATTGTGTTTATATACATCAAAACCTTTTAAACCTTTCCCGCCGTTTCCGCATTTCTTCCAGCCTGTCCTGTTCCCTGCCGGAAATGCCGCCGGAAAATTTGGACAAGAGGGCCTGGAAAGCCGGGGCAAAACCGGCTGTTTCAACACTTTTTTGGGAAGCATCCAGGGCCATGGCATCCACCGCTTCCTGGTCGGTAATATCGGCCAGATGGCTTACGCCGCCTTCGCCGGAACCGATAAGCCAGGCGCCCTTGCCCACAGAAACGACATGGACATAACGGCCGCTTCCCAAATGGGTGGACGCGAGTATTTTGAGGTGGGGGTTTTGTTCCGTCTGGGGTTTTCCCAGGCGGCGCAAAAAGAATACCGCCAGGTAAATAGCCGCCGCCACCAGCGCCAGTACAAGGACCATTCTGAAAATGGCAAAAACCGGCGAAGGTCCGGCGGAAGCGCCGGAAGCAGCTGCCGGGGCGGGGGTATCATCAAAAAAATTGAGCGCTTCTTCCGCAGCCCGGGAAGCGGGAGTTCCCGGCACCCCCTGAACTTCGGCCGGAACGGTGGTTTGTGAGAAAAGTGGTGGAAAAAGTAATGCCGCAAAAAAAACGGCGATTAAAAAGCGTTTCAGTTTTCCCCTCCCAAGTTAAACTGATACTTACTGTTTTACCGCAGGGCCGTTAAACTCCCTCCGCCATGCGTTCCATGGGGGATACAATTTCGGTAACCCGGACGCCGAAGTTTTCATCAATGACTACGACTTCGCCCTTGGCAATAAGTTTATGATTTACAAGGATATCTACCGGTTCACCGGCAAGTTTATCCAGTTCTATAATGGTGCCTTCCCCCATACCGAGGATCTCTTTAATCAACTTTCTGGTACGGCCCAATTCGACGGTCATTTCCATGAACACGTCCATAATAAGGCCGATATTTCCCTGTTCCTGGGTGGTTGTCTGGGGCATAAGACTGGGGAACTGCACCGATTGTACATTGGCGCCCATCATGCCGCCCATATTTTGCATTCCCCCCATACCCATACCTCCCATACCCATATTGGGCATGCCCATTCCGCCGCCCAGGTTAGGCATGGCCCCCATATCCATACCGGCAAAAGCCGGCTGCTGCTGCTGTTGGGGAGCCGCACCGCCGCCGCTCTTGCTGACCAGGGACCGGGCAATGTCCTGCGATACGGACGGGCCGTAGACTTCCCAAAGCTGGTGGGTTTTTCCGTCTCCCAGAGAAAGCTGGTAGGTGGCGCACATAAAGGTTCCACCCGGCAGAGCCGCCACCGCCTTGGGCACATTGGCCGCTTCCGGAGATACGGAAGCGATTGATTTATTCCCCGTTTTATCCGTCAAAGCGGTAATCTGGGAACCCACCAGCTGGGAAACCACTTCTCCCAGCACCGACATGGCCATTTCGTCCAGTTCTATGGTTTCTTCTTTATTCATCAAGGCCGCTATGGCCTTGGCGGTTTCTTCCGGAAACAGGAACGTGTGTTCACCGGGAAAGCCGGAATTAAAATCCGCCTTTACCGCGGTAATGGTATCGGGAAGCTGCTGGAGCAGATCATCCCGGCTCATGGGCACCACATTGGGACCCCGGAAACTGACATCTTTGCCTGTCATCATGGACAGGTTTGACGACTGGGCGTCTACGGTACCCGCAAGAAAACCCTGTATGGCCTTTCGTTCATCCTCGGAACCTCCCGGGGCTGCCGCTGTGGCTGCCGGAGATGAACCAAGGGCCGAAGAATCAACACCCGCCAATAGAGCGTCTATTTCATCCTGAGAAAGAGCGCCATCACTCATTATAATTCCTCCCCTTCTGACACAAGCTCTTCAAACTCTTCCTGTTCAAGCTCCGCAGTTTTCTTGACAACCTGAACGGCTATCTTTTTGCCTATTACACCGGGCCGGCACAGAAACTTTTTTCTACTCCCCACATTCAGCGCAAAAGGATCCCCCACCTGCACATTATTAAGCCTGACTACGTCGCCTGACCTGAGGGAAAGTACATCCCGCACGGGAATATTTATTTTTCCGATTTCGGCCGTTATATTAACATCGACTGTTGAAAGCTTGTCCTTTAACACCGCCAGGTTCTCTGTGGTGGTTCCCCGGCGTACCGAAGAATACCAGAACTGAACCGAAAGCTTGTTTACAATTGGTTCTATTGTCAGGTAGGGTATGCAGAAGTTCATCATGCCTTCCACGTCCCCTACTTTTGTTTCCAGGGTTACCAGGACCACCATATCTGTGGGGGGCACAATCTGGGCAAACTGGGGGTTGGTGTCTATCTGCCCCAGCCGGGGGCGGAGGTCGATTACCTGGGTCCAGGCTTCCCGCATGTTTCCCAAAAGCCGGACGATGATCCCCTCCATAACGGCGCTTTCGATATCGGTAAGCTCGTGCTGGGACTTGGTTCCCTCGCCGGTACCGCCAAAAAGGCGGTCGATGATGGAAAACGTAATGGCCGGATCGATTTCGAGGATTGCGTTTCCCTTAAGGGGGTCCATGTTAATGATTGCCAGCGTGGTGGGGGTGGGAATGGACCGGATAAATTCCTCGTAGGTAAGCTGATCCACCGATGCCACATGGACATGGATCATGGACCGGAGCTGGGCAGAAAGGCTTGTGGTGGTAAGCCGGGCAAAGGTTTCGTGCATAATCGAAACGGTACGGATCTGTTCTTTGGAGAATTTGTCGGGCCGCTTAAAGTCGTATATTTTGATCTTCCGGGTATCGGCGGCGGGTTTAAAAACCTCGGGCTCCGAGTCTCCGGCATTGATGGCGGTTAAGAGCTGATCAATTTCATCCTGGGACAGAACTTCTGTCAACTAACTCCCCTTTTCTGCAATTCATAGTTCCATTACATCCAGTTTATTAAACAGGATACCCCTGACTTTAGCTGTATCCAGGTACCTGGTATTAAGGATTTCCCGGATTTCCTGTTTAAGCTTTCCTTCGTTTTCCGGATCCAGCTCGTTGTAGTACTTACTGGCAAAGTAATTCCGGGTAAAGTCTCTAAGCTGGTTTACCCGGGCAGTAAGTTCCGTGGAGGCGGCATTGTTGTTAAGATCATACTCAAGGAGCATATCTACCACCACCGTATGGGTTTGATCCCTGGTACGGGTATTAAGCTGTCCAATAAGGTTAAAAGTGGCGTATTGGGGCCGGGTCCCGATATATTCCGAGGTCGGATCAAGCGCTGTTTGTGATTCACCCCGGCTGTTGAGGATGTTAAAGGTAATTACCGCCACCGTAACGATAAAGATAAGCGCGCCAAGCCCTATGGCGACAAATTTTAATAAATTGGGCAAAAAGCCGGATAAACCGCCGGATTTTTTACCCCCGCTGTCTACACCGCCGACATCCTCTCCGCCTAAATCCAAGCCATCATCATCACCCATTTCTGGTACCTCCCAAATCCCAGAGGTTTTCTCCAGAGATAGAAAAAACCTCTTAGATTATACACAATATCAGCAATTTGCACAAGACATTTGTCTTTAATATCGGTATTTTTGGGCTAGACATGAACTCCTATGGCTTCCCTGATTGAATCTACCAGGGTTTTACGGCCCGGCACACGTCCCATGGTGCCGGGAATCTCTACCACCAGGGGATAGGACCCGGTAAGCTGCCAGCCCGTAAGGGTTTCTCCCAGCCAGTCTGCGGTTTCTTCGGTTACAATAAGCACCCGGCAGGAAAGATCCTCTCCGGGCAGGATAGTACCGGCGGTTTCGTCCCAGCTGCGGGTAAGTTTTTTAAAAACCGCCAGGGCTTCTTCCCCGCCGGACACGGCCTGACCCCGGATACCCACAAAACGGAAGGCGGTAACCAGTTCCGGGTCGCCGATAAAAAAATAATCCACCCAGCTTTTCCTGAAAACTTAGACCAGGAGGATAAAAAGGGCCACCAGAAAGCCCCAAAGGCAGATACCCTCGGCAAGGCCCGCATACGGCAGGGCCTTACCGGAAAGTTCGGGGTTTTCGCTCATGGCGCCCATGGCGGCGGACCCGATCTGGCCCACTGCGATACCCCCGGCTATACAGGAAATGCCCACCGCCAGTGCCGCGGCAAAGTACTTCCATACCGAGGTATTTGGGTCTGCCGCACCGGCGGCTTCGGCTGCCGGGGTTTCCTGGGCAAAAACGGCCATGGACAGCCCCAGGAGCAGGGGAAGCAGTGCAATCAATCTTCGTTTCATGTTAATCAACTCCTTAAAAACAACCTCAACAGCGGAAGGGTTAATTGTAATCCCTTTAGCATCGTACCCATGGCCGCTTTTGTCAACGGGGAGAGGGAAGGGATACTAATATACTTATGAGCTGATTTTATGGTAGTATCAAAATCAAAACACCCCAAGGGAACGGATTAGATGGCAAAAACGCAGAAACTGGAAACAAACAAACAACGTTTGAAAAACGCCGGTTCGCCAAACTCCGCTAAAGGATCTTCGACCCTCATCGGCTTTGAAAAACAGCTATGGGATGCCGCCAATATCCTCCGGGGAAATATAGACGCAAGCGAATACAAGCACGTTATACTTGGGCTGATTTTCCTTAAATATCTTTCGGACAAGTTTGAAGACCATTACCAGACACTTAAGGAAGAAGGAGACGGCTTTGAGGAAGACCGGGATGCCTATGATGAACAGAATATTTTCTATGTTCCGATATCCGCCCGGTGGAAGAAAATAGCCGCTAAAGCTCATACCCCTGAAATCGGAAAAGTCATTGATGATGCTATGGTGAGCATTGAGAAAGAGAATACCAAACTGAAAGGGGTGCTGCCAAAAAACTTTGCCCGGCCTGAACTTGATAAACGCCGCCTGGGGGAAGTGGTGGACCTTTTTACCAATATCACCATGACCGCCCACGGTGATACCAAAGATATACTAGGCAGAACCTACGAATACTGTCTTGGACAGTTTGCCGAACAGGAAGGAAAACTCGCCGGTGAGTTTTATACTCCCGCTTGCGTAGTGCGGACGCTGGTTGAGGTGATTCAGCCTTTGAGCGGCCGGGTATATGACCCCTGCTGCGGCTCCGGTGGTATGTTTGTTCAGTCTGCAAAGTTTCTAGAAAGTCACCAAGGGAATATCAATAAAATCTCAATCTTTGGGCAAGATTCCAACCCAACCACCTGGAAACTCTGTCAGATGAATCTTGCTATACGAGGAATAGAGGCTGATCTTGGTGAAGCGGCTGCGGATACCTTTTCCAATGACCTGCACCCCTCAAAGAAAATGGATTTTATTCTGGCAAATCCGCCCTTCAATATTTCCAACTGGGGCGGGGATAAGCTGCAAACAGATGTGCGGTGGAAATATGGTGTTCCCCCGGCAGGGAACGCGAACTTTGCATGGCTCCAGCACATGATACATCACTTGAGCGCAAAGGGCCGTATCGGCATGGTATTGGCAAACGGCTCCCTGTCCAGCCAATCCGGGAATGAAGGTGAAATCCGCAAAGCCATCATTGAGGATGACCTTCTTGAGGGCATTGTCGCCATGCCGCCGAACCTGTTTTATACGGCAACCGTTCCGGTGGCGCTCTGGTTTATCAACCGGAAAAAAGCTCAAAGCGGAAAGAGCCTCTTTATAGACGCACGGAATATGGGAACGATGGTGACCCGCCGCTTGCGTGAGATGACAGATGCGGATATTGCCAAAATAGCTAATACCTTTGATAAGTTTACTAACGGCAAGTTTAAGGCGGAGAAAGGATTTTCTGCCGTGGTAAAAACAGCAGAGATAGCCAAACAGGATTATATTCTTACACCCGGCCGGTATGTGGGGCTTGCAGACCAAACCGATGATGGGGAGCCTTTTGACGAAAAGATGAAGCGGCTTACTGCGGAACTGGCGGGATTATTTGATGAGAGCCATAGGCTGGAGAAGGAGATAAAGAAACGGCTTGCTAAAATAGGTTATAACCTATTTTAGCTTAGGCGATTGGGTGGGATGTATGATGAGCAAAGGCTATACTTGTATTATTGATAGGAGGATTTATGTTGGCAGTTAAGGGTATTTATGATGGAAAAGCAGCTTATCCGAATCAACCGGTATCGACTACCGGGAGGCAAGAAGTAATCATTACTTTTTTAGATCCGGTACATATACAAACCACTGATGATAATTCGGCTATTGGTACAGTAAGTGCTGAGATGACCCAAGCTGAAAAACAAAAACGTATACAGGAAAAGCGATCCTTTCTAGAAAGTCTTATTGGATTAGTTCCTGTGGATGTTGATGAGGAAGCGATAAAGACTGAAAGGCTGGCACGGCAATGAAACTTTTTTTTGATACCAACATCATAGTTGACATTGTCTCTAAACGATCTGGTTATGAAGAATCATTTAAAGTACTGGAATTAACTGATACAGGGTATGTATCTACTATTTCAATTACTGATGTAATGTATATCTTGCGTAAATATAATGAGCAAAACAAAGTAAGCGATATATTACAGAAACTGATTAGCATACTCACTGTTGCTGTTGTTACGCAAGATGATCTTATGTATGGTTTTTCGGGTGCGATGAACGATTTTGAGGATGCCGTGCAATCATCCTGTGCCAAGAGGATTGGAGTTGACTACATTATTACTCGGAATGTAAAAGATTTTACGGCCTCTCCTGTTCCAGCAATAACACCGGATAAGTTTTTAGAACGATGGGAGGATGAGGAGGGATGAATACAAAACTTGATCTTTCATCACTTGAAGGCGCTATAAAGGCGTTACAGACCAGTATTGATGTTTACCGTAAATATGATAAAGACGATGCAGATCTATCCGAATCCCTGCGTTCCGGCGTTATTCAAAATTTTGAAGTCGCCTATGAGCTGTGCTGGAAGTTTATGAAACGTTGGCTTGAAATAAACATTAATCCTGATATTGTGTCGGGTGTCACCCGAAAAGAATTTTACCGGATAGCGGGAGAAAACAAACTTATCGCCGATGTCGAGAAGTGGTGGGCCTTTCATGATGGGCGAAACAGAACATCCCACGTTTATGATGGTGCGGTAGCAGATGATGTTTTGGAAACAGCGTTTCAATTTTTGCCCCATGCAAAGACTTTTGTGTCATTACTGGAACAAAAACTATGATCTGCGTTTCGGAAGCTGATTTTAAGACAATACAGGAAATCATCGCCAGGTATGCCGCCGGTTGCGAAGTACACGCCTTTGGCTCACGGTACAAATGGACATCAAATGATTATTCTGATTTAGACCTTGCCTTTGTCGGCGATAAAAAATTAAGTCTTGCGAGAATAGGCAAGATACGTGAGGCGTTTGAGGAATCGGCCTTACCCTTTCGGGTTGATGTTTTGGATTGGAATGGTATTTCAAAAGAATTTCAAGCGATTATTAACCAGGGATATGAGGTGATTTATTCACCCCAAAGGGGCGCGGCAAAGAGATGGCAGAAAGTACGGTTGGGGGATATATGTGAATACCGAAATGAAAAGATAGAGACCAATTCTTTAGATACAACAACGTATATATCTACAGAGAATATGCTGCCTGAAAAAATTGGAGTAACATTTTCCGCTGGATTGCCAGCAACACAATATACTCAAAAATATTCTATCGGTAATGTATTAATTTCAAATATACGGCCATATTTCAAAAAAATCTGGTTTGCAGTCAAAGACGGTGGGTGTTCTAATGATGTGCTTGTATTCAAAGCAAAAGAAAATTATTTGCCTGAGTTTCTGTATTATATTCTCTCGAATGATAAATTCTTTGATTATTCAACTCAAACTGCAAAAGGAACAAAAATGCCCCGTGGGGATAAAACTGCCATAATGAATTTTATGGTGCCGGATATTCCTCTCCCCACCCAGCATTCTATTACCGCAACGCTTTCCTGTCTTGATGAAAAAATTGAACTTAACAACCGGATTAACGCCAACCTCGAAGCTCAAGCCCAGGCTATTTTCAAAAGCTGGTTTGTGGATTTTGATCCGTTCCGGGATGGGGAATTTGTAGAAAGTGAGTTGGGGAAGATTCCGAAGGGGTGGGAAGTAGGGAGCTTTACAAGTATGGTAAAGGTTTTAGGAGGCGGAACTCCCAAAACCGATAATCAAACTTTTTGGAATGGGGATATTCCTTTTTTTACACCAAAAGATAGTGGAAATATATTTGTTGTTGAAACGGAAAAGCAAATTTCTACTGATGGATTAAATAAATGTAATAGCAAGCTATATCCAGTAAATACAGTTTTTATTACCGCTCGTGGAACGGTAGGTAAAATAGTATTTGCTGGTTGTAACATGGCAATGAGTCAAACAAGTTATGCCTTAGTCGGCAAAGAAGGATACAGCCAATTTTTTGTTTATTGTTTAACGCAAGAAATTGTAAATACACTAAAAAATAAAGCTAACGGAGCAGTTTTTGATGCTATTGTTACCCGCGATTTTGATACTGAAATAGCTATAATTCCATTGAGTGATACTGTGAAACGATTTACTGAGATTGTTTCTCCCATGTTTGAACAAATATTGCTTAATACAAAGCAATCCCGCACTCTTGCCGTAATTCGTGATATACTTCTACCAAGGCTGATGTCGGGAGAGATTGAAGTAACCAGCAAAATGAGTAAGGAGGAAAATCATGAGTAATTGGGAAGATATATTTACTTTATGGTCTAAAGGACCCGATGATGCCGAGCGTCGAAAGATTGAAAACACAGAGTTTCAAATTAAGGAAGCAATTAAAGTCAGCGAAAAACTAAACCGGAGGAATATCAAAGTATTTGTGCAAGGTTCGTATAGGAATAATGTCAACGTAAGACAAGATAGCGATATTGATATTGGCGTTCTGTGTTATGATACATTCTTCCCTGAATATCAGGATGATAATATAAAATCACATTTTAGTCGGCTTCAGGAAAGTGCGACTTACACATATTCAACCTTCAAGAATGAACTTGGTGATGCACTTGTATCTCGTTTTGGAAATACCAATGTGAAAAGAGGGAAAAAAGCATTTAACATCAAAGAAAATCGCTATAGAATTGAAGCCGATGTATGTACTTTTTTTGAACACCGAAGGTATGCGTCTACAGAAAAGTATTTGTCTGGTGTTGAAATGATTCCTGATGATAATAATCCGCCAAATATAATCAATTGGCCGGAACAACATTATGAAAATGGTGTTTCTAAAAACACTATTACAAGTAGAAGATATAAGCGTGTTGTTCGGATTATGAAAAAATTAACATATGAATTACAGCCCAATTATGATATTGCAAAAAAAATTCCGAGTTTTCTAATGGAATGTTTAATCTGGAATGTTCCAAATAAATACTTCTCATACGAGACATATTACCAAACCATACGTGAGATAATTATCTTTTTATACAATAATACAAAAGAGGATAAAGATTGTTCCGAATGGGGGGAAGTAAGCGAACTAAAATATTTGTTCCGTCCGTCTCAGCCATGGTCTCGTCAGTTGGTTAATGAATATTTGCTAATTGCATGGAAATACATAGGATATAAATAATATGAAAAACCTTAATAAGTCAAAGTTCCTATACATCTTTATCGGACTCACTGCTATTGCTTGGATAGTATTATCCTTTATTAAGGATAAAAAACTATCAAATATAGTTGATTTTCTTGAACTTATACCAGATGTAGTAACAATAGATTCTATTGCTATATTTATATTCACAAAGTGGCTTTGGAAATACAGAATATTTAAAAAGTGGCTTGTTCCTTTTCCCAATTTAAATGGAACCTGGACAGGAAATATTTATTCTGATTGGATAAATCCAGAAACCAACCAGTCTACTCCGCCTATTCCTGTTATGCTCACCATTAAACAAACCTTTTTTAATATCAGTTGCCTAATGCAAACGACTGAAATGAAAAGCTACTCAAACATAGAAGGGTTTTCAATAGATGAGGACAGACAAGTAAAGCAGATAACATATAGTTATACAAGCAGACCAAGAATAGTCTTAAATCAACGCAGTCTTCCACATGATGGAACCATAGTCTTTGATATTTTAGAAAAACCTGATAGAAAGTTAAAAGGACGCTATTGGACCGAAAGAAAAACCAAAGGAGAAATTATATTAACATTTTATTCTAATGAATTATATGATGATTTAGTGCCGGAAATTAACTCACATCCAGTAACCGAAGATAATAATAGGAGATAAGCACAATGACCCTATACCACGGCACACATTGTGAAATCCGAGTCCCTGAGATTCGCCTTTCTAAATACAACAAAGACTTTGGCCCAGGGTTCTACTGTACCGAAATATTACAACAAGCAGAACGATGGGCAATGCGTTTTCCAACCCCGGTTGTCAATGTATTTGAATTTATCCCAAATCCGGCATTGGATGTCTTGGAATTCCGGAAGATGACAGATCAATGGCTTGATTTCATTGCTGATTGCCGAAATGGAACTTCTCATAGCCATGACATTGTTTCAGGCGCTATGGCCAATGACCAAGTGTGGAATTATGTTGCTGATTTTATCGGCGGTGTTTTAACCCGTGAGCAATTCTGGGTTTTGGCAAAATTCAAACATCCCACAAATCAGCTTGCATTTTGTTCGCGGGATGCATTAAAATGTCTTGTATTCAAAGAAAGTAGAAGGATA
>BNVB01000034.1 GCA_025997795.1 Spirochaetia bacterium
CTTCGCAGACAAAAAGATCCGAACCGGCCGCTTCCGCCGCTATTTCCGGAAAATACAACGAATCGGTAACAAAAGTGAACTTTCGTCCCGACCGGGGAGCGCCCAATACTTCCCGGGGATGAATTACCCGGCCATCGGCAAGGGTAATGTTTTCCCCCGCCTGAAGTTTTGCCCAAAGGGGCCCCCGGGGTATGCCCAGCGCTACGGCGGTTTCGGGGTGGAAGATTCCCGGCCTGCCTTCTTCTTCCAGCGTATAACCCAAACAAGGTTTGGTATGCCGCAGGGGAAAAGCCCGTATTCTAAAACCATCCCCCTGGTGGACAATTCCCGGTTCGGTAATTTCTTTTACCACAATTTCATAGTTAATGTACATATCCAGCACCCGGCGGCTTGTTTCGATATATTCGGTTATCCGCGGCGGGCCGTAAATATAAAGCGGATCGTCCCGGTCTACCTGGGAAGAAAGCATCAAGAGGCCGGGAATTCCTGTTACATGATCCGCATGGGTATGACTTACAAAAATGGCGGAAATCTTTTTCCACCGGAGGTTGAGCCGCCGCAGCGATACCTGGGTCCCCTCCCCTCCGTCAAATAAAAAGAGTTCCCCTTCCCGCCGCAGGAGTACCGATGTTAAATGCCGGTGCGGCAGGGGCATCATCCCGCCGCAGCCGAGGATAAAAGCTTCAAGATTCATTGTTGTTTAGTATGCCGGATTGGAAGCAATATAAGCGCCAAAGATCCAGCCGGACCAATCGTTTCCATTGGCCAGGTACCAAAAGCCTTTGGGCGGCTCCTCTTCTTCCGCAGCCTTAAGGGTTTGTTCCCGTTTTGTTTTTGCAACAACAAGGAATGTTTCGCCCTGACTGATGGAGGCGGCTATGGTCCCCGAGGCAGAAGGCAGGTTCCGTACATCCACCGTATCGGCGGTAACAAAGTAGTTAAGCGGGACGTCAAGTACTTCCAGATTGCCGGTCAGCTCCAGTTCAAAAAGCGCCGGGTCGTTTTCGGTACTCGCTGTCGCTTGATTGAGGAAACGTCCCGTACCGGCCAGTTCCATGGCGTTTTTAAGCAGTTCCACCCGGACCACGGGATTTTCCGTAACGGAAGCGATACGGGCAAGTTTAACGGCCCCCGCATAGTTGGGATCGCTGGAAATGTTTTGCACTTTTACATACCGTTCACTAACCGAAGGATTAGCGGCCCCTTCCAGCCGGGCGGAAACCTTAACAAAGTCGTCGGAAGGATCATCGTCGGGCAAGAGGGCCAGAATGGTATAGGGAGGCATGGAAACCGTGCCTGTCTTAACCGGAGACGTTAAATCCGGCTTGGTATAAAGTACCGTATCGGCGATGGTTACGGCAAGTTTTGCAGGACCGGCAATGGCATAATCCTGTACCCAATAATCACCCTCCATATCTACGCGGAAAAAGGTCCGCACCAGGCCGTCGTAAGCCCGGACAAGGTCCTGTTTTTCATCCTTCCAGTCCACGGTATCTCCGGCATTAAGGTTGGCTTTCCAGTACACTTTACCGTCACCGCGGAGTTCCAGGAGCGATGCCTCGGTAAGGATAACCCCCTGGGGTGCCCCTGGTTCTACCGTACCGGATACTGTTTCCTGCCCCGCTTCGGACGGCGGCGGGGATTTGGAACAAGCTGAAATAAAACAAAGAACAAAAAGCGGCAGTAAGTAAACTGTCTTTTTCATGACGATACTCCGTTCTAACGTATTTTATGGAAGAATATTACCCGCCGCCAGGTAAATGGCATACCATTCTTCCCTGGTAAGGTTTATTTCTGCCGCCTTAACACAGTCGGCAAGCCGTCCGGTATTCATGGTTCCGGTAACGGGCTGCATCTTTGCCGGATGCCGCAGAATCCAGGCCATGGCAATGGCGGTATTACTCACCTGGTACTTTTCGGCAATCTTATCAATGGTCTTGTTCAGTTCCGGGAATTTGGGACTGCCAAGGAAAACGCCTTCAAAGAAACCATACTGGAAGGGGGACCAGGGCTGAACGGTTATGTCGTGGAGACGGCAGTAGTCGAGGATACTCCCGTTCCGGTTTACCGCCGGTTCATCCAGCATATTAACGTGGAGCCCTTCGGTAACCATTCCCGCATGGGTTATGCTGAATTGAAGCTGATTTGCCACCAGGGGCTGTTTTACATACTTTTTAAGCAGTTCAATCTGGGCGGGATTCTGGTTGGATACCCCAAAATACCGGACCTTACCGGAAGCCTGGAGCAAACCAAAGGCTTCCGCCACTTCTTCGGGTTCTACAAGAATGTCCGGCCGGTGAAGAAGCAATACATCGATATAATCGGTCCGCAGCCGTTTAAGGCACTGTTCTGCAGCTTTTAGAATATAATCCCGGGAAAAATCGAAGGATACACCTTTCCTAATGCCGCACTTGGTCTGGATAATAAGGCTGCTCCGCTTTACCCCCGTAAGGGTCCCGGCAAAAATTTCCTCACAGACACCGTCACCGTAGACATCGGCATTATCAAAGAAATTTGCCCCCAAATCCAGGGCGGTTTTAACAAAGGTATCCGCATCGGTCTTGCTGATGGCGTCTATCCTCATACAGCCAACGGCGATAACCGGAACTTCCAGGCCGGACATACCAAGATTGAGCTTTTTCATGGGTTCTCCTATAAAAAAACTATAACACACAAAGGGGGTAAGAGAGAAGTCTATAGTATAAACCCCCATGGTACCCTATAATTGATAACATGGAATTTCCAAAAAACAGGGTCATGCTGGCCGATGGTGCTGTGGGTACAGAGCTGATGAAGCTGGGCCTTGCCCCCGGTGAATCCACCGCAGCATGGAATTTGAGTAACCCCGATTCGGTCCGCCAGGTAGCCTCCGCTTATGCGGCTCTGGGCAGTGAAATGGTCCTTACCAACACCTTTGGGGCAAACCGTTTTCAACTGGAACGGTACGGCCTTGTACCCAAAGTCAGGGAAATCAACCGGACAGGCGCCGAACTTGTCCGGGAAGCCTCCGGCGGAAAAGCCCTTGTTTCGGGCTGCCTGGGGCCATCGGGAAAACTGCTTGTTATGAAAGAAATTTCCGAAGCGGATCTGTACGAAAGTTTTGCTGAACAGGTAGAAGCCCAGAAAGAGGGGGGCGCCGATCTTTTTACGGTTATGACCATGACCGATGCGGGGGAGATGGCAGTTGCCGTTAAGGCGGCGGCGGCATCGGGATTGCCGGTTATCGCCTCCATGACCTATGAATACCATAATGGACAATACCATACCATTATGGGTAATACGCCGGAAGAAGCGGTAAAAACCGCCATAAACGCCGGGGCCTGTGCCATTGGCGCCAACTGCGGCGGCGGCCTGGACACTTATGTGGGGCTGGCTCCGGTACTGCGGGCGCTGACAGAACTGCCGGTTTATATAAAGGGTAACGCGGGACTGCCGGAACTGGTACAGGGCAAAGCCGTTTACCGCATGAGCCCGGAAGACTTTGTATCCTATGCCCCGGAACTCCTGGCAAAGGGCGTTACCATTATTGGAGGGTGCTGCGGTACCGGGCCGGAATATATTAAACTGCTCAAAACCGCGGTGGATACGTGGAATAGTAAATTCTAAAGGCGCCGGTGCGGATCGAACGCACGCATAAAGGTTTTGCAGACCTCTCCCTTACCGCTTGGGTACGGCGCCGTATAAGTTCACTATAACATAGTGATGGGGAGCGTGTCCAGTAGCAATTAGCCGTGTACTTGAAATTCCCCCCTTCTTCCATATAGAGTAACATATGTGCGGCAAAACCGCTTTTTAGAGGAGAGTATCCATGCAAGTCTCAGCATTACAGAAAGCCAGGTATACCTACAAACCAAAACTTCCCGCCATTCTTACCGGAGCCATAGAAGAAGTGGCCCTCTCGTTTGGGGAGCCCGCCAGGGCGCTGGAAGACGGCGAGGCCCTGGCTGCGCTTTTTAAAAATACCTACGGCAAACCCATAGTACAATTCGTCAAGGGCAAAAATGAAAAAATTACCCGGCCCCTTACTGTGGGGGTAATCCTTTCCGGCGGGCAGGCCCCGGGGGGGCATAATGTTATTGCCGGACTCTACGACGGCCTTAAAAAGGGAAACAGCGCCTCGAGGCTCCTGGGTTTTCTGGGAGGCCCCAGCGGCCTTTTGGAAGACAAGGCCCTGGAGTTTACCGATGCCCTTATCAACGAATACCGCAATACCGGAGGTTTTGACATTATCGGTTCCGGGCGGACCAAGATAGAAAGTCCCGAACAGTTTGCCGCTTCGCTGGAAACGGCAAAAAAGCGGGGCCTTGATGCGGTGGTAATCATCGGCGGGGACGATTCCAACACCAACGCGGCGCTCCTGGCGGAATACTTTACCGCCCAGGGATCCGCCGTCCAGGTTATCGGCTGCCCCAAGACCATCGACGGGGATCTAAAAAACGAACACATTGAAGCTTCCTTTGGTTTTGATACAGCGGCAAAAACCTACAGCGAGCTTATCGGCAACATTGAGCGGGATGCCGCCAGCGCCCGCAAGTACTGGCACTTTATCAAACTTATGGGCCGCTCGGCGAGCCATATAACCCTGGAATGTGCCCTCCAGACCCAGCCCAATGTGTGCCTTATTTCCGAAGAAGCGGCAGCAAAAAAACGGTCCCTTGTCCAGCTTGTGGAAGAGATCTGCGCTTCCATTGTTAGACGGGCCGCCAACAAAGATAACTTTGGCGTGGTGCTTATTCCCGAAGGGCTTATTGAATTTGTGCCGGAGATGAAAAAACTTATCCAGGAATTAAACGACCTTATGGCAAATTATGCCGATGAACTTACTGAGATTTCCAACTTTATCGATCAGGTCTACTGGCTGGACCGTCATCTTTCCAATGAATCATCGGGCCTCTTTAAAACCCTGCCGCCGGAAATTGCCCGGCAGCTTCTGGCAGACCGGGACCCCCACGGTAATGTTCAGGTTTCCCGGATCGAAACGGAAAAACTCCTTATCGGTATGGTGGAAAAAAAGCTGGGGGAACTCACAAAACTCGGCGCCTATACCGGCAAGTTCAGCGCCCTGGCGCACTTTTTTGGTTACGAAGGACGCTGCGCTTTTCCCAGCAATTTTGACACGGACTACTGTTACAGCCTTGGTTTTACCGCCTTTGTGCTCATTGCCGGGGGCCTTACCGGTTACATTTCCAGCGTAAAAAATCTTACCGCCCGTGCGGATCTGTGGATCCCCGGAGGTATTCCCCTTACCATGATGATGAACATGGAACACCGCCACGGTTCTTCCAAACCGGTTATCAAAAAAGCCCTGGTAGAACTTGACGGCGCTCCCTTTAAGACCTTTGCCGCTTCCCGGGAAACCTGGGCGGTAAAAACATCTTTCCACTTTCCCGGGGCTATTCAGTACTATGGACCGCCCGAGGTCTGCGACCAGCCCACCAAGACACTGGTGCTGGAACATGCAACATAACGTATGATGGCCGTATATCATCAAAGCTGCAAAAAATGGAGGATAGCATGCATGTATTGAATTCCATGCGTAAAGTGATTGGTTTGGCATCCTGTGTTTCCGTAAGCGCCGTTCTGGGAGCCCAGGCTCCGGCGGGAACGGATCTTCCGGTAAAACGGATCGCCCTTTTTTCCTCCGGCGTGGGATACTTTGAACATTCCGGTTCCGTTTCGGGGGCCGCCCTATTAAGTTTAAGCTTTGACGCGGACGCGGTAAACGACGCCCTTAAATCCCTTGTAGTAAACGATCCGGACAGGGATGCTTCTCCTTCGGTAAGTTACCCCTCGGAAGAAACGCTGGAGCGGACCCTCCGCAGCCTGGGGATCGATCTTTCCGACAGCCCCGGTACGGCGGCAATTTTTGCGGGCCAGCGGGGCGTGGAAATTGAGGTGGCCGCCCCCAACCCTATAAGCGGAAGGATTCTGGGAGTGGAGTACCGGCCCACGCCGGGCAGCGTCCTTGAAGCGGGTACGGCAGAAGCCTTCCTTTCCCTCTATACCGAAACGGGGATTAGGCTTATCGCCCTTAAAGACATTGCTTCTTTTTCGTTTAAAGATACGGCGCTTAATGCTGATCTAAAACGGGCCCTGGACCTTATCGCCGCCAACCGGACCACCCGGAACCGGAGCCTTCTGGTACGGCTTTCCGGCAGCGGCAGCCGCGCTGTCGTTTTAAGTTATGTTATTTCCGTGCCGGTATGGAAGGTTTCCTACCGGCTGGATCTAAGCCAGGCCAAACCCCTGTTCCAGGGCTGGGCGATTATTGACAATAACAGCGATACCGACTGGAACAATGTGGAGCTTTCCCTTGTTTCCGGCAGACCCGTATCGTTTATCCAGGAACTGTACCCGCCCTATTACTTTACCCGCCCTACCCTGCCCCTGGCTATCGCGGGAAGCGCCCAGGCCCGGAGCCATGCCTCGGGTTATGACCGGAACAGAGACGAAATAAACGATCTAAACGAAGAGTATGAAACGGCCATCTCTGACGCGCCCCAGTATGAACCCCAGTATATGGCAGATAGAGCTATGGCAAAATCTGCCCAGGTGATGGAATCGGTCCGGCCCGCGCCCATGGCCCCGGTACAGGCGGCGGTTTCGGGCAGCGCAGCGGGGGATCAATTTGCCTATACGGTAAAAAATCCTGTTACCCTTTCCCGGCGGCAAAGCGCCATGATTCCCCTTGTTAACAGTACTATGGGGGCGGTAAAATCGCTTATCCTTTCCGGTTCCAGGGCGCTGGGAAATACCATACACCCGGAACTGGCGGCAGAGCTTTCCAACACCACGGGGATGAAACTTCCCGCCGGACCCGTTACGGTTTTTGACGGCGGTACCTATGCGGGGGATGCGCTGCTTTCGTTCTTTGGCGAAAACGACAAACGGTTTATCAGTTACGGCGAAGATCTTTCTGTTACCGGTTCCGCATCGTACAATGCGGGAACACGCCTGGTAAATTCCGTTACGGTAAGCGCCGGAGTTATGACCATTACCCGCCGGCAGATTTACGAACGGACCTATACGGTAAAGAACACTGCTTCCGAAGCCAAACGGCTTATCATTGAACATCCTGTTACCGGTAACTCCACGCTTACGGAACCTAAATCGTATCTGGAAAAAACCGATTCACTCTACCGTTTTTTGCAAAACCTGCCCGCCAACGGCGAATTAAGCTTTAAGGTTCAGGAAGAAAGTCCCATGACGGAACGGGTTGTCCTGGGCCAGATCCGGCCGGACAGCCTTGTAAGCTACAGCACCAACCAGGAAATCCCCGCCAATGTACGGGCCGCCCTCTCCCGGGCCGTAGATCTACGGCAAAAGGCCGAGGCGGCACGGCAGGCCCAGACGGAACTGGAAACCCGGCGGACCCGGCTTGTTTCCGAACAAGACCGGGTCAGGCAAAACCTTAACGCCGTGGGAAGCGGCAGCGACCTTGGCAAGGATTATATGAAACGGATGACCGTCCTGGACAGCGAAATTGACGGGCTTAACAAAGAAATTGAAAGCGCCATTGTCAAAGTACGGACTGCCCAGAAAGACCTGGATGATTATATCGCAGGGTTAAAACTGTAGGCTTCGGTACATCCTTTACATCCTTAAATTGCAGAAAGAAACAGGCAGCTTTTAAAAACTCCAGGTAAGGACCGTTTTTATATAAGCGTTGTCCCGGTATTGGCCCAGTTCGCCCGTTTTATCCCCGCCAAAAAAACCCGCGGCCAGTTCGGCGCGTATATCGTTTTTTGTCCAAATCACCGCCGGCATAACAAGAAAATCCTTGTCCCCAATACCCCAAAGGGCGGTGGCCTTTAGTTCCAGTTCATCGCGGAATAATTTTTTGGAAAGGATCCCGGTAATCCTGGTTGAGCTGGGGGAAGTTTTGCGTACCCGGCCGGTGGTATCCATTTCTGTTTCAATATCCAGTTTACCGGAATAGGGCGTTGGAGAAATGTATAACTTATCCTGCCGGAGCCTCGTTTTTGCATTCATCTGGAGGTTAAGATTAATTCCCCAGAATAAATCACGATCAAAACCAACAGAATAAACCAGTGACGGATTTTCCACTTCCGGATCATCGCCTGAAATATCTTTGGTAAGGTTCAACCCAAACTCGGCTCTGATGTTTAAGCCCAGCCACACAAAAGCAGAATCGACACCAAACTGATGAAAACGGTTATACCTTATATCGTTTACAATAACTATAATAACACCGGGGGGAAACATTACCTTATTTAGTGCAAAAGCGGGACGCTGAAAAATCCCCGTATAGTACTGGTAACCAATGTCGATATCGTTCCAGGTTGTACTAAACCGTATCCCGCCCTGGGCATAGGCAAGGTCCTCTTTTTTATCAACATAAGAAATACCTGCAAAACGTTCTATGGTTTCTACCTGCGAGGGTTTCCACCGGCCTGCCATATCAAAGGTATGGGCCTTAAACCAGGGAACAAAAACCCCTTCCAGTTTTGAAAAAGCGTCAAAGTTCCATGAAAGGTGCAGCATGGGCCGGGCAATTTTCATTGCCTTAATATCACCCATATTGGTAAGGTCCGAATAATCCAGCGGGTTAATTATATCCAGAGGGCCAAAACTGTCTGCCCGGCCCCAGGTAAGTTTACGCAAGCCCCCTTCCGCAGTAAAAGCCTGGAGGGTAAAGCGGGCATAGGCTTCATCAACGTTAAGGAGTTTATCCGTATCAAAACGAAGATTAAGAAAAGCGTCCAGATAAGTGGAACGAAAGGCGGTGTCGAGTCTGCCAAAAATATTCCCCGCCTCTTTTATACGGAATGTTTCTTCCCCGGAAAAAACCTGTTTGTATACCAGAAGCCTTCCGGAAATTTCACCCCCCGCTTCCAGCGTAAAAGGAACACTTTTTTCCGCCGGGGTATCTTCGTCTTCACCGCCAAAACCAAAGTCCTGGGGAAAAAGACTTAGCGCAGGCAGGATAAGCAGCAAGAAGATACCCATTGTCCGGGGTATCGTTTTTACCGTTTTTAGCCTAAGCGGGATCATCGTGCTTTACCCGATTCAAGATAACCCGTGGTAAAAACAGATTCGGGGATATTCTGATCGTACCGGAGAATTTCCACGGTGATGGTGGTACTGGTTCCCGCTCCCGGTGTGGTCATTCTGGTTTTTACGGGGCTTAAACGGCCCTGGACATCCTTAAGTTCCAGCACTTCCAGGGTTTTTACCTGCACGCCCTTTTTATCGTAAAGCTCAATTTTGTAGTTTACGCTATTATTTTTATCTATCCACTGGACCATTTTTGAATACTGGTAGGAACTGTCCTTTGGTTTGGATTCGATAACATAACAGGCCTTGCCGTTGTAGTTTTCTTCCCGCAAAAGGGTATGGACATCCAGGTCCGCGTCCCGGTCGGCGGAAGAAATATCATCGTAGGAAAAGTCGGTTCCCATAAAACTGCCGGACCCTTCCGAAGCGGCAATACGCCTGACCTTTCCCAATGAGGGGAGGAATATCCACCGGTTGTCGGCGCCGCTTCCCGCTTCCATGGTAAGGAAGCGGGTTCCTGCCACATTGGCGGGCTCCCGGAATTCAATCACCGTCCGGGATTTCCCCGCCGCATCCATTCCATTCCCCGCGGCATCATCCTTGGAAAATTGATCGATAAGCCGCTCGGTGGTACTGCCGCTTTTGGCAGTGATAACCCAGCGGGAACGGCTTTGAATAGTAGCGGCGGTGATCCGGTCCCGGGACCGCCGTATAATGGAAAGAGCGTCCACCGGCTGTGCAAAGGCACTCAAGACCGTTAGTACCATCAGCATAAAAAAGCATAAACGTTTCATGTCTACTCCTATTTAGTATCTTCTTTTTTTGCGGAAAAAACAAAGGCTGGTTTTACCGTCAAGAGCAGCGCCGGGATCACCGTAAGGCTCACGAGGGCGCTGATCCCCATGGTCAGAGCAATAAGCAGGCCAAAGTCCCCCAGCATGTTAAAGCGGGAAAAAAGCAATACCGCAAAACCCGCTCCAACGGAAAGGGCGTTGATGATGATAGCCTTGCCCGATACGGCAAAGGTCTTTACAAGAAATTCCCGCAGCCCCAGGGTGGTATCAAATTCCCGTTTAAAGGCTTCCATGTAGTGGATTGTATAATCAATTCCTATGCCCACCGCAAGGCTCGCTATCATCGAAGTTCCCAGGTTAAGTTTGATTCCCAAAAAACCCATGACGGCAAAGTTGATAAGGATAGAAATGGACAGGGGAGCAATGCCGATAAGTCCCGCCGTTAACGAACGGTTTGAAAAGGCAATGATAATAAACACCAGCACAAGAGAAATGAAGAGCGAAATGATCTGGGACCGCACCACCTGCCGGTTTAGGGAAGCTTCCACAAGGGCGCTGCCTCCCAGGGTAACTTTAATATCCTTGGGAAAATGCGCGTCCACAAAAGCGCCGATGGCCTCAATGGCCCGGTTAGTGTCGGATTCCCCCAGGGTACGCAGCTGCACCGTGGTTTTTATTGCCGTCGGCTCCAGGGGATCGTTGGCATAGGAATCGATGCTGCCCGAAAGTAATACCAGATAGTTGGCCGCCAGGGCTGCCAGTTCTTCCGGTTTGGTTTTTCCATACCGGGCGGGATCCGCCGGGATTTCATAATAACTGGCGCCTTCAAAGTTCACCAGCTTCTTTAACTCGTTCACCAGCTCTGCGGTGCTGAGTTCCCTTGTACTGCCATGCTGGGCAGCTTTACTTAAGAGCGAAACCATGTCTTCCACGGTATAAACGGGCGAAACTATTTCAGGCGGCGGGACTTCATCTTTTTCAAAAGCGCCAAAACCAAATTCCGCCGCATCATCAACACCAAAGTTGCCAAAACCAAAATCCGCTCCGTCTGCCCCATCAAAGCCAAAATCTGCCGAATCATGGCCGCTTTCGTACCCGGAATCCGTTCCGTAAGCGGCTGGAGCTTTTATCCCGGCGGGACTTTCATCGGCGTTAAAAACCTGGTTAGTCCGCTTTATCAAATCGGTAAAACCGGTGGTTTTGCCAACCTCGGGAACACTGGTTTCCAGATAGCGGTTCAGCTTGTCCATGGCGGAAAGACAGCCGGGGCTTAAGAGTATATCGCTGGAAGCGGCTTCGGCCACGAGGCTGACAACCTTTGAGCCGCCGAACTGTTCCCGGATAAAACGGTCCGATTTGGCGATATCTGTATCGCTCTTAAAGTATTCGATAAATACATTGTCAATGATGATCTTTGAAGCGCCTATGACCGCAATGAGAACCAACAAAACCGCCGCCGCCAAAACCGTTTTTTTCCGCAGAGCAATGGCAGAAAAAACCCGGCTTACTGCGATACTAAGATGGTCGGTCGCCCCCGGTATGGCGGCCTTATCTGCGGTCCCGCTGGTTTTTCGCAGCGCCTTTCCGGGCCCCCGGATAATCAGCAGGGCGGGGATAAGGGTAATGGCCACGGCAAAGGAAGCAATTACGCCGAACCCGGCAAAAACGCCGAATTCCCTGATGGGCAGTACCGTAGTAAAACAGAAGGAAAGAAAACCAACCAGAGTAGTAAGGGCGGCAAGAAATACCGGTTTAAAGATCTTTCTAATCAGCGAGAAGACCAAATCCCGGTGAGCCGCGGCATCCATTCCACTCCCCGCGGCATCCATTCCATTCCCCGCGGCATCCATTCCACCCCCCGCCGCAGCATAATCTTCCATATAGTGGGTGATTACATGGATGCCGTAGGCGCTTCCCACCGCCACGAGGATTACCGGAAGCACCGTGGAAATAACCGACAATTTTATGTCAAAAAGCGGCATGGCCCCCATGGACCAGATGGCGGCAACGGCCACCGTTAAGAGGGGCAGCACCACCGCGGAAAGACGGCGGAACGAAAAAAAGAGGATAAGCAGTACCACCGCCAGCACCAGGGGAACCAGCAGAATAAGGTCCGAGCGGACCGCCTCGTTGATGGTGGCGCTGATCACCGGAATACCGGTAACATACACTTCCGCCTGGCCGGCAAACATTTCCCGGGCTATATCCCGGACCCGGATAAAACTATCCACTACTTCGGGTTTTCCCGCATCATCGGTGGGCACATTCATGGGTACAAGGATTTGGGTGGAAGAAAAGTCGTCGGATATAAGGGCCCGTTTGTACATATCCCAGGACAGGAGCCGTTCCTTAAGAACGGCGATTTCTTCCGGCGTGCCGGAAAAATCGTTCCCCAGAAGTTTTTCCACCACAATGGATTCACTATCCCCGGTGATATAATCGGCGTTTACTATGGAAGTAACCGGATCGATAATGTCGATGGCCTCGACCTTTTCCACATAGTCCCGAACAAGGGAAAGGAAGGCCGGGTCAAAGACATCCCCCGTTTTCCGGTGGAGCCCCACCAGAATAAAGAGGGAACTGCCAAAGGTATCGTCAATATATTTTGAAACCTGCCGTGCAGGATCTGTCTCCGAAATAAACCGGAAATTGTTGTTGTCCAGTTCAAGGTTGGGAATCTGAAAGGCGAAAAAAACCGTTATAAGAACGATAAGCGCCGATTATATCACCGGGGATAGTGAATCCATTGTGGTGGAAAAACTTCTGGGGAACGATTTTTCCGGCACGCCGGAAAAATCGTTCCCCAGAAGTTTTTCCACCACAATGGATTCACTATCCCCGGTGATATAATCGGCGTTTACTATGGAAGTAACCGGATCGATAATGTCGATGGCCTCGACCTTTTCCACATAGTCCCGAACAAGGGAAAGGAAGGCCGGGTCAAAGACATCCCCCGTTTTCCGGTGGAGCCCCACCAGAATAAAGAGGGAACTGCCAAAGGTATCGTCAATATATTTTGAAACCTGCCGTGCAGGATCTGTCTCCGAAATAAACCGGAAATTGTTGTTGTCCAGTTCAAGGTTGGGAATCTGAAAGGCGAAAAAAACCGTTATAAGAACGATAAGCGCTGTGATAAGCCAAGGATACCGGTAAAACTTTTCCATAAGTACAGTATAGTAAAAAAAGACTGGTTTGGAAACTGGTCTTGTCCGGCGCCCCCAAAACCGATCATTTTGCCTCACGTATTACAAAATGGGGGCGTTGTTTTACCTCTGTGTATGTTTTTGCAAGGTATTGTCCCAAAATACCGGTAGTAAAAAGCTGGATACCGCTGCAAAACAAAATGATACAAGCTGTTGATGCCCAGCCGTCAACAGGATCTCCCCATACCAGTCTGCGAATAACGATAAAACAAATAACCACCAGCGCAATCAGGAATAATAGAATTCCCATAATTGAGGCAACGGCGAGGGGTTTTGATGAAAAAGCAATAATTCCGTCAAAAGAATAGAGCAGTAATTTCCAGAAAGACCATTTGGTATTACCCGCAATGCGTTGTGTGTTTTCATATTCAAACCATTTGGTTTTAAAACCGATCCATGGAAAAATACCTTTTGAAAACCGGGTTCGTTCCGGTAACGATACAATTGCATCAACATACTTACGGTTCATTAAGCGAAAATCCCTGGCGCCGTCTACTACTTCGATATCGCTTAGTTTTGCCATGATCTTATAAAATCTGCGGGCAAAAAACGAACGGATAGGCGGCTCGCCTTTTCGGCTTACACGCCGTGTTCCGGCACAATCAAATTCGCCGGAAGCAACTGCTTCAAGCATTTGCGGAATGAGCGAAGGCGGGTCTTGTAAATCTGCGTCTAGGGTAACAACAATTTGGCCATGCGCAGCCTGTAAGCCGGCAAGCAGGGCCGCTTCTTTTCCAAAATTACGGGAGAAGGAAATATAATGAACACGGCTATCCTCTGCGGCAAGATTTTTTAATACGGCTAAAGTAGCATCTGTGGAACCATCATCAATAAAAATAATTTCACCGGTTTTACCGCCGTTTATAGTACCAAGAACCGTAGAGACTTCCTGGTAAAAAAAGGGCAGCGTTGTTTCTTCGTTATAACAAGGTACAACTAAAGAAATAGCTGAAATACACGAAGGAGTAACGGTCATATATAACCTCCACAATTCCTACATTTTTGTAGCTTTCTTCCTGAATGCAACAAAGCGCTGCCCAAGATAATTCAACCCGGTAAAGAGGCACATACCCGCAAGCATGGCGGTATTATCACGAAATTTTTGGGAGTGGTTAGACAAAACGTGATACACCACCGGTTTTGCGATACCGTAAGCGAGTAAATACGATACGGCTATAGTAAATACAAAAGCAAAAACCATATATGCCGACCATTGCTGAACCCTAAACGTAAAATACTTATTCAAGAAAAAACTAAGAAAACTCCCAACTATATAACTTGCCGCAGATGACTGCCAATAACCAAAACCAGCTATATTGTAAAGGAAGAGCATAATACCGGTTCCAACAAGGGTATTTATAATACCAACAAGAATAAATTTGAAAAAAGTGAGGTCGAACAATTTTGTTACACTTTGTTTAAAGCTGGTCATTCTGCCTCACGCAAACAGTATACCGCCTGGCCGGGGAATCACACAAGAGTGACAGCTTGACAAAAAATACCGACTAATTTACTATTAAAAAGTAGATTAGTCGAGGTACAAAATGTATATTTTTCGTCATGCTTCTCGTACATTGCAGGAACTGGGACGGCATTTCGGTGCAATCCTTGTAAGCGGTCCCCGGCAGGTGGGTAAAACTACATTGATTGAGGAAACCGTTATCAAGGCGGGCAAAAAGAAGGTTAGCCAGGTTACCCTGGACGATCCCTTGACTCTTGAAATGGCACGGGATGAGGGGGGGCGTTTTTTTCAGGATCACAAGCCACCGGTTTTTGTTGATGAGATTCAATACGCGCCTACTCTTTTCCCCTATATAAAAATGATCGTTGATCGGGAAAAGAAAAACGGCCTCTTTTTTATGTCCGGTTCTCAGCAGTTTTCGCTTATGAAAGACGTGAGTGAATCCCTGGCCGGCAGGGTGGGTATTCTGGACATTTTGGGGTTATCATTGCGGGAAATCAGAAAGGACCCGTTTGGCGAACCCTTTTGTCCGGATAAGGCATATCTTAATGCACGGAAAAAAAATCTGACGGCGCTTGATTTTGATACAATTTGGGAAATCATCTGGCGGGGGGCCATGCCGAAACTTTACGCAGATCCGGACTTTCCTGTTCATTCCTACTATGCCGCATACCTCAAAACATATATCGAAAGGGATGTGCGTACGCTCATCAATGTCGGAGATGAGAAAAAGTTTCTCTCCTTTGTCCGCGGCGCGGCAGCCCGAACCGGCCAAATATTGAATATCGCCAAACTGGCGGAAGATACGGATGTTTCCCGAAGTACTGCCGAGCGATGGCTTTCGATCCTGGTAAGTGCCAATGTTGTTTTTTTACTGCGGCCTTTTCATGTGAATATCAACAAACGGGAGATCAAGGCCCCTAAACTTTATTTTCTTGAGACCGGTCTGGCCTCGTACTTAATCGGCTGGGATACTCCTCTTGTACTGCGCAACGGGGCCATGGGAGGTGCGTTTTTTGAAACTTTTGTCATTGCCGAAATAATCAAAAGCTACCTCAACAAAGGCATTCAGCCGCCCCTTTATTACTACCGCGACAAGGAGCAGCGGGAGATAGACCTGCTTATCCTGAGGAACGGCCTCCTTCACCCCCTGGAAATAAAGATGACCGCCAATCCTGCCAAAAAACATATTACTGCCTTTAGCGTTCTGGACAAGTTACCCGCCCCCTATGAACGGGGTGAAGGCGCTCTGGTGTGTCTTTATGATGAGATTTTTTCATTGACCGATACCGACAGGGTTATTCCAGTGGGGTATTTATAAAAACAGCTTTTTGACAATCCCGCATTTAAACAGCGATTTTTTACAGCGTTTCCAGTTCCCTGCGGCCTTTGACAGCGGTCTTGTCGTAGATAATGCTCAGGTTGTTTTCTACGGTACGAAGTGAGATGCCCAGTTCGGCGGCTATTTCTCTATTACTTAAGCGGCGCTGGACCAGATCGAAAACCCGGCGTTCCCGTTTTGTCAGCGACAACATCAGATCCGAAACGGCAGTTATTCGGGAAAGAATATCCTGCGAAAACCATTCGCCGCCCTGGACTATTTTTTCCATGGCGGTCCGCAGTTCCGCCGTATCCTGGGATTTACAGACATAACCCCGGGCTTTGGCGCGGAAGGCGGCTTTAAGGTGGGCATAATCGTCATATATCGAATAGACCAATACCGGCGGCGTTTTTTTGCCGTACCATTCCTGCAGCATAGGAATAAGATCCAGGCCCCAGGAGCCGGGGCTGCCTGCTGCGTCTTTTAAGTCAATGTCCAAAAGTATTAAATCCGGCAGGGAATTGGAGAGGGCGAGGTCTTTACACAAAACAGCGGCTTCTGTTACCGAGGCGGCCTCGCCCAGCACCTGCCAGTCTTTGTCCTCGGTAAGCCAGGAAACAAGGCCCCGGCGTATCATGTCGTGATCGTCGATAAGTATCAGTGTTTTTGTTTTCATAGGTCAGAAATACCCCCCCCCCCCAATTCCTATCGGGATACTAGGGATTTCCAGCCGTACCGTTAGTCCGCTGCCGGGACCGCCGACAAACGAAAGATCCGCGCCCAATAGGGCGGCGCGCTTACGCATACCCTGTATTCCCAGCCGGTCGGAGGGTAAACGGGGCGGCAATCCTTTGCCGTCGTCGGAGATGCACATAAGGATAGAAGACTTGCCGCCCTCCGTCTCATTCCGGGCAGAGAGAGTTACCTCGGCGGCATGGGCGTGTTTTTCTATGTTCATCAAAGCTTCCTGGGCAATCCGGTATATCTGGAGCTGGGCCTCCGGTCTAAAAGCTTCGGCGGTAAAACCGGGAAGAATAACGGAACGGCACTCCACACCGGTTCGTTTGGTAAAATCTATACACAGCCGGGTAAGGGCATCCGGCAGGGCCAGGCGGGAAAAATCCGGCGGCAAAAGGTCCAGACACACAGCCCTAATCTTATCCATAATACGCCGCTGTAAATCAAGGAGTTCCCCGGATCTGCCTGAAACCCGCAGGAGTTGTCCCATATCCTGCAATACCGTATCGTGTAATTCCCCGGCAATCCGGGAACGCTCGGTTTCCTGGGCCAGCATGATCAGCCGGGAAAAGGCGGCGCTGTCTTCTTCCTGTAAACGGGAACGGCGCAGGGCCCGGCGTAACAGTTCAATAAGCAAAACCAGGCCGCAGAAAATCAGAATAAAAACGATAAAAAAATTGAGGAGCCGTACAAAAGCCCGGCCGGAAATATTGAGTTCCATGCGCTGCCAGGCCATTACTTTTTCCCGTATACCTCCAGAGACCCGGATTATTTCCGCCCGGTTTCCTGTTTTGACCGCGGTTTCCAGGGAGGCAGCAAGAAAAACCATGTCCTCCCGATCTTCCACAAAGCCCTTTCCCACATATTCGGCATAAAGCGGGGTGGCGCTCAATTTTTTTAGGGATTGCCTGAAACCGGTTACGGCAGAAACCAGAACAGGATCAGGCAAAAGGGTTTCCAGCGTCTGCCCTTGCAGCGCAGCCTCGACCAGGGACCAGGCTTCCAGAAGTTCCCTCCCCGGCATGGTTTCGGAGGCAGACAAAGGTTCCCACCCGGAAATCGCAAAAAAAGCGCACAAAATCAGGATACTGCGGGTTACCCTCTGCATTAACAAAATATACCAAAAATTCTAAAACCATGGTATATACGTTTGACGCAAAAAGCGCTTTGCTATAGATTGAAAGATATGATTACCATTGAACAAACGGTTGAATTACCAGCTAGTCACCGGCTGACGCTTGAAGTTCCCCCTGTTATTCCCACTGGCAGGGTACGGGTTACATTTACCCCCGAACCGGAACACCGCCTTAGTCCCCAAGAGGCGATTGAAAAATGCTGGGGTATTGCCGAAGGCAGTAGTTGGACCAGCGACCGTCTGCTTGAAGAACGCCGCAAGGATAAGGACCGGGAAGAAGCCAAATACCATCGGATGTTCCGTAAAAACGAAAACGTATCATGATCTACGTGCTTGATGCCTGTGCTTTGATTGCATATCTTAACCGTGAGCCGGAAGGTATCAGGGTAAAGGAACTCATAGAAAGCACCAAACTGGGGAATATTGATATCTATATGTGTATCGTTAATCTGGTTGAGGTTTACTACGGTTATGTCAGAGACGCAGGAGAAATGGCTGCCGATGCCTATATGGAAGCGGTTTCTGATCTTCCCATACGGATTATCAATACCATTACTGATACTGTCTGTCGTGAAGCCGCCCGCTTTAAGGGGCTGTATTCCATGTCCCTTGCTGATGCTTTCGCTTGCGGTACCGCCAAGAGCCTTAACGCAACACTTGTAACCAAGGATAGCGAGATTGAGGCGGCGCAGGGAAAGGAACATCTGTCCGTACTTTGGATTAAGTAAATGCCTATCGCGCCTTGTCAGTTCTCTCTAATACCCATCCGCATACTGCGGGTTATCCTCTGCATTAACAAAATATACCAAAAATTCTAAAACCATGGTATATGTGTCCTTGTTGGATTGCCATTTTTGCCGTATACTGTACGATATGATTACCCTTACTCTGGAAGATCTGAAAGCCGAAGCTGCCCGCAAAACAGCGGAACAACAGGCTTATTTCGATGCCACGGGGAAAGACCCGCTTGTGGAACTTCGGGATTCGATGAAAAGTATGCCTTTTGCGGGTATTGACGGTGTGGAATATCAAAAGAAGATGCGCGATGAGTGGTGAAACGTCGGGGCTGTCCTTTCTTTTTGGACAGCCCCGGCTTATTTATCTTACTGCCGTTTATAGGTCCCTGAAAAATTTGAATCCCAACCCCCAGCATCCATTGTAAAAGAGTATGTTGATTCATCGAATGTACCAAAACTGAAATCAAAGGGATATGGATACCAATAAAAACCAGACAGCTCCCATGTATGAGTGGAATGTGCACTCATAACATTTCCATTTCCTTTAGTATAAGTGCCTTTCCCCCATGGATCACCATTCTTATAAGAAGTCCATGAATATCCGCCGACAAGATTTAGTTTATTAAGCCAGTTCCAAAATGTCAGATTTTGGAACTGGCTCTATTATTAATCTGTAAGCGTGACTAAACTGGTATAGGCCACCGATGTTGTTGCGTTAGTAATTGAAAGGTTCCTAACTACTTGCCACGTCCCCGAACCACTAGTAACATTAAACACAAGATCGTAAGTACCGGAACCAGTCCATTTTTCGGTAAAACCAGGTGCAACCCATATTTCTGTAGTTGTAAGGGTGTTATTGCCACCTGACCCCGACAAATAAGCACTAGCTGTTCCTGCTACCAATCCTGTCTCCGCTTGCGCATTAGTATTGTTTATACCCGGCGGAAAAATGCCTATCTGGAAACTACTACTTTCAATAGTTGCGCGCACGGCACCAGGAATTCCTGTAATAACCACGGTTTTCGCAACAGGCGTTGAACCTGAGCTATTACTACAACCAGATAGAACCAATCCGAATGTCAGTAAAACCATCAATATTCCTACTATGAAAAATCTATTTTTTTTCATAATAAACTCCTTGCGTTTTTATGTCCCGCCGACAAGATTGATATGTTTACCGCATAAGCGGGTAATACCTTTTAAAACTATAACGGTAGTTTTTAAGACTTGAACAGAGCAATTTTTCACGGAAAAACCGTGCGTAAAATTCGTGCGTGCAATATCCATCTCCGTAGCTGCACACGCTTACGGTTCGAATCCCAAGTTCTTATTACTGCGTTGCATACCAGACAATAAACTGGACTGAATTTTCACTGCCTCTTTTGGTTTAACTCCTTCAACGGCAGCTTGTGCCAGTGCGGTTATACTTCGTTCCCCGGCTTTGTAAGCTTTCATAACATTATTTTGGACTTGCAATTCTAAAGCAGAACGGTCTCCAAGGCCGAGGAATCCAACATCTGGAATAGAAAGTTGAATAGTGTCAGCTAGTACCCTAAGGACCTTAGCTGCTTTTTCCGCCTCTGTCAGCTCTTTCGCCGCCGGTTTAGGTACTATTGCCGGTTGGGGCGCTGCTGCCGGCGCTGCGGTCTCACCGGCCGGTTTCCCGCATGAGGGGCAGAACTTTACTCCATCATTCATTTCTTTTCCGCAATGGATACAAAATGCCATATTTCACTCCTGTTAAACGGCGCTGCTGCCGCTCATGTTTATTTGAACAGGGAACAACATTCCCTGATTTATGCCACAGGCTGCCCGCATCCTCCACAGAACTTTGCATCCGGTACAAGCTGCGCGCCGCAGTTACTGCAAAATGCGGTGACGGGCGCGGGCTTACCGCATGACGGACAGAATTTTGCCTCCGGCACAAGCTGCGTACCGCAGGAGCAGACGGGACCTGCAGGCGCAGGAAAGGCCGCGGGCACAGATGCAATCCCGCCGCCGCTCTTCCATGATTTGGAAGCCCGAGGGGTAAGTTTTTCAATTTTTTCGATTTGGGGGAAACCATACCCGCCTGTATTGTAGTAGATCAGGTATTCATCCCCGCTCTCCAAATTAAAATGCGGCATCGGATAGTCAAAATACCGGGTTTCGTCCTCATCGTAATCGTCATCGTCATCCTCATCTTCTTCATCACTTGAATCGACATCTCTAAAATTAATAGAGGTGCGATCATCAGAATCAGACACATACAAAACAGCCGCTACTGATTTAAAACGCATGCCTTTTTTAGATGTTTCATCCTCATCTTCATCTTCGTCTTCTTCATCATCTTCGCTGTAGCGATCGGCAAATTCGGCGATCGTTATCGGCGTATAACCGTCATTTTTCGCCATGAGTGCCGCCGGATTATCACATTGGGGAATTGCCGCAATTGCTTCGGCGGCTTCCGCTTCGGCCGCTTCTTCCGCGGCCTTTTTTTCAGCTTTTTTTTCAGCTTTCCTTTTCTTTGCCGCATGTGCTCCGACGGCGATTCCTACTGCACCGCCCAATAAGCCTAGGCCGAGTTTTGCGGCGCCTGTCATCATGGCGCCGCCGTCAATACTACCGCCTTTGGAATCCAAACTATTCCACATTTGTCCCAGTCCGCTGCCTACGCCAAACTTTCCTTTGTATTTTTCCTTTTCCGCCTTTTTATCAGCCGCACTGCCCGCTTCATAATACTTGCACTGGGTTTGGGTTACCACCGAGCCACCGGAATTCTTGGAATTGGCGGCGCAATTAGAAGACATAACCCCTGCGGTACACTCATGGGGATCTGACGATTTTGTATACAAATAATGCTTACACGACCCGCATAGCACGCTAAAAATTTTTCTTCCGGTATAACTACTCATTTTGATCCACCTTAACTAAAACTGTTATGACAAATAACTATAACGGCGGTTTTTAAGATTTGAACAGAGTGTTTTTTCACGGAAAAAGCGTGCGTACAAGTCATGTGTGCGACATCCATGTCGATCTAAAATCAATCAGTTTTTTATGCAGTTTTATGGTATACTACTGTTATGGCAGGAATAAGCAAACCGGCGCGAAAATTCTTGGGGCTTCTGCTGTTATGCCTTTGCGCCACCGCCGCAAACAAAGCTCTGGGATTTCTGTCGGTAATACTCCACACCGGCCTTTTCCTTGATACGGCCTTTATCATTACCGCAACTTTTTCCGGCGGCCTTCCGGCGGGGCTTTTGGCATCGCTTTTTACCACCGTCATTGGCGGGATTAGTCATTACCTTTTTTGGGGCAGCCCCTGGTTTTGGGGATGGTATCTCTACGGTCTTTGTTTTGCGGTTACGGCGCTGGTTACCTGGCTGTTTGCCCGTTCTTTTCCCGAAGAATGTGCGCCCCTCCTCCTATTTGCCCGGCATAATCAGCATGAAAAATTGAGCAGCTTAAACCCCATGCCCCGGCAATCCGGTATGCTGAACCTTATCATCATGCTGTCCCTCCTTTCTCTGGCGCTGTGGATTATCATCAGTGTTATGGGCGCTTTTATTTCGGTCTTTAATACCCGCATTTTACATTCCATTGCCGAAGTGGCATCGGTGGAAGATGCCTTCAAACTGGGGCTGCTCCAGCGGGGTTTCAACCTGGTAATTGCGGAAATTCTGGCGCGTATTCCCATCAATATTATAGACCGGCCGGTATCGGTGCTTATTGGATACGGGACTTCGCTCTTGCTGGTAAAAGCGGGGAGCCGAAAAAAACAAGCGCCGCTCTTTACTACCCGGTGATCCACAAGCCTTTTTCATGCTATACTTACCTCATTATGACCATTGAACAAACCGTTGAATTACCTGCAAGTCACCGGCTGGTACTTGATGCCAAACAGGTGGATAAATGATAACCGATGACATCATAAGAATAAAAGACAGCATTCTTGACACCGTAGGGGAGAATTGCGAGAAAATCATCCTCTTTGGCTCGTATGCCTATGGTACGCCGCAGGAAGACAGCGATTATGATTTTTATGTAGTGTTGAAGGACGGAACGGAACACCCTATCCTTGTCATGCAAAATATTTACGGAAATCTTGCCTGTCCTGATTACAAACCAGTAGATGTTTTGGCAAATTATAAAACACGCTTTGAATGGCGAAGCACACAGCCAACCATTGAACGAACAATTGCAAATAAAGGGGTAGTATTATATGAACGATAAGAACGATGATACAATTGCAAAGGAATGGCTGCGCTATGCGGATAATGACCTTATAGTTGCAAAACATTCATTCCATGATTTGCATCCCAAACAAACAGAAATAGCGTGTTATCTAAGCCAGCAATGTGCTGAGAAATCCCTAAAGAGTATTTTGGTTCATCATAATACTGAACCCCCGCGAACTCATGACCTTATCGCTTTGTGTGAAATGTGTATCAAACAAGACAATGATTTCATCGCTTTACGGGAAAATTGTAAAATACTAACAGCATATGGGGTTCATGTTCGTTATCCAAACGAATTAGCTGTTGACGAGGGTATAACCAAAATTGCCATTGACCAAGCGCAGCTGGTATATGATTTTTGCATATCCAAAATAGACAAAAGTAACAAATTGGAAAAGCCGGAGAAACTTTAAGCACGAAGCATAATAAATTCTTACATAAATGTATCTATACTATATATTCCTACACTTTCGTAGCTTTTGAAACCTTCACAAAGAGTAAAACCAAAGAAAACCGCGAGTCACATCAATAAAGCAGCAAAAAAATGTGCAAAACGCGCAGAAATCGCACTAAACCGCCCCCCATTCCTCCCCATCTTCGACTTTTTTTAGCTTTATTGTTAAAATTTCCTTATACCACCCCCACTTGGCACGATTCTTGCAAGTAAATCTATAGTAAATTCCCGCCTTGTGGCGGACAATCGAGTATGGAGGATCCCATGAATGTGATCGATTTTACCAAGACCCCGGTGGCCGACCTGTTCGGTTCCAACTGTTTTTCCAACGCCGTGATGAAGGAACGGCTGCCAAAAAATATCTTTAAAGAAATTCTTGCCGTCCAGGCGGGAGAAAAGGAATTGACCCTGGCGGTGGCAGAGGTAGTTGCCGCAGTAATGCGGGACTGGGCCATTGCCAAGGGGGCCAGTCACTATACCCACTGGTTCCAGCCCCTGACGGGTCTGACTGCAGAAAAACACGATTCCTTTATCGCTCCCACCGGAGACGGCAAGGTAATTATGGAATTTTCCGGCAAGGAACTGGTCAAGGGCGAGCCTGATGCGTCGAGTTTTCCATCAGGCGGTCTCCGGGCGACCTTTGAAGCCCGGGGTTATACCGCCTGGGATGTAACAAGTCCGGCGTTCCTTAAACAGGACCCCACCGGCACCACGCTTTGTATCCCCACGGCGTTTATCAGTTACTACGGCCAGGCGCTGGACAAAAAGGTGCCGCTCCTTAAATCGGTGGATGCCCTTTCACGGGAAGCCGTGCGGGTACTCCGGGCCCTGGGCAATGAAGCCAGCACCCGGGTTATCACCACTGTTGGGCCCGAGCAGGAATATTTTCTTGTGGACAAGGAATACTACAACAAGCGGCCGGACCTGATGCTTACCGGCCGCACGGTTTTTGGCGTACTGCCCGCCAAGGGCCAGGAAATGGAGGACCATTATTTTGGAGCCATCAAGGAACGGGTGGCGGGTTTTATGCGGGAACTTAATACCGAACTCTGGAAAGTGGGGATCCCCGCAAAAACACAACACAACGAAGTGGCTCCCAATCAGTTTGAGATTGCCCCGGTTTTCCAGAACAGTACCGCCGCAGTGGACGCCAACCAGCTGGTAATGGAAACGATCCGCACCGTGGCCCGCCGTCACGGTATGGAAGGGCTGCTCCACGAAAAACCCTTTGCGGGAGTTAACGGATCGGGGAAACACAACAACTGGTCCATGGCCACCGATGACGGCATTAACCTCCTGGAACCGGGAGAAAACCC
>BNVB01000035.1 GCA_025997795.1 Spirochaetia bacterium
CATCCTGGCGTACTTGGGCCACCAAACCAAGACAATGATCATCACCGTATTGAACATGGTTTTACCAAAAATCGCCGCCAGCGCCATGACCAATACCAGACTGGGAAAGCTCATCACAATATCGGCGATACGCATAAGCACCTCATCCACAACCTTGCCCAGGTACCCTGCCAGGGAACCGTAAATGCCCCCAAAAATACAGGCAAAGATAACCACCAGGAACCCCGCAGGAAGGCTTATGCGGGCGCCGTAAAGCACCCTGCTAAAAATATCCCTGCCGAAGTTATCGGTACCAAAAAGATGAGCCGCGCTGGGAGGATTGAAGCGCTGGGAAAGATCCTGTTCAAAGGGAGTATAGGGGGCAATCACCGGCGCCAGAACTCCCAGAACCAAAAATACAATACAGATAAAGGCGCCTATCAGGGCAAGCATATACCGGCGCACCAGGCGGCGGGTTTTCTTTTTATTCATACTTGCCTCCTAATACCTGATCCGGGGATCGATAAGTCCGTAAACCAGATCGATGACCAGACTCATAATACAATTGATAAGGGTAATTACCAGGGTACAGCCCATGATAGCGGGGAAATCCAGGGTAGTTGCAGAGTGATAAGCATACCAGCCCAATCCCGGATAATCAAATATGGTTTCTACCAATACCGTTCCCCCCAAAAGGCTTGAGTAACAGAGGCCGAACATGGTTACTGAAGGAATAAGGCCGTTCTTCAAAGCATGACCCATGAGGATCTGACCGCTTTTAAGACCCTTGGCTTTTGCGGTACGAAGATAATCCTGGCTCATCACATCCAGCATGGAAGACCGCACCGTCCTGGTCATGATCCCCATGGTAGAGGCGGACAAAACCAAAGCTGGCATGAACACATGGGAAAGGGCATCCCAAAAGAGCGGATAATTCCCCATAAGCAGAGATTCTAATAGAAGAAAACCGGTTTTAGGTTGATATCCCAAAAAACGAAGACTAACCCGTCCCGAACCCGGGGACATCCCCAGCTTGAAGTAGAACAGATAAAGCAGCAGCAGGGCCAGCCAGAAAGCAGGCATGGAAATACCTACCAGAGAAACTGCCCTAAGGCTGTGATCCAAAGGACTGTTCCGCTTTACCGCCGAAAACAGACCAAAGAGTATCCCAAAGACCATACTCATCACAGTTGCCAGCGTTGCCATCTCTATAGTAGCGGGAAAAAACCGCGCCAAATTGGCAGTTACCGGCTGTTTTGTGCGTATAGATACACCCAAATCACCGTGAACCAGGTTTTTGACATATATCCAAAATTGTTCGATCAGGGGCTTATCCAGCCCCCATTTCTGCTGATAGGCCGCTATGATTTCCGGGTTATTCAAAGCGCTTTGCCCAAGATTGGCCACCAGAGGATCCCCGGGAACCATATGGGCAATGGTGAATGTTATTATCACCACTCCCACAATCACGATCAGCATGAGAAGGAACCTTCGGCCTATATAACGCAGCAGTTCGGGGTTCACAGCTTTTTAGACTGTTAAAGAGTATCCAGCACTGCCAGATTTACCATTTGGGATGGCGTATACTCCAGGTTCTGAATCCGTTTGGTAACCGGCAGAGAACGATAGGGCTGGAGGAACACCAGAGAAGGACCTGCCAACTGGGTATAGAGTTCCTGAATTTGCCGGATTAAGGCAACCCGCTGATCCGGATCGGTCGCAGCCTTGGCCTGAACGCAGAGCTTTGCCAGGTCCGGGGCCATATTGGCAGCCCAGCTGCTCCTGAGTCCTACCGTTTCTCCCGGGAGGAATGCAAGCTGGGTAGCAGGATCATTATAGTCCGGGCCCCACATATTAACACAGCTTTGATACTTGGCGTTCCTCATCTTATCCAAATATACACTGACCTCATCGGGTAAAATATTCATGGTAACCCCGGCTTCCTTAAGGTCCGCCTGGATTTTTACCGCACAATCCATAAAGGACACCCCCGCCGGGGCCATATCGGGAATGACACCGCAGTCAAAGGAAAAACCATTGGGAAAACCGGCCTGGGTTAACAGTTCTTTTGCCTTAGCAATATCGCGCTTAATCCTGCTTTCTCCCAAATAACCCACAAAGCCGTTAGGGATAATGTTATAGGGTGTTTTGGTTCCGTTTCCTGCAATGGCGCAAAGCCCCTCATAGTCCAGGGCATAGTACATGGCTTCACGTACCCTGGCATCGGCAAATTGCTTGCCCACTGCAGGGGTAACATTCATCATCAGGAAGAAAATATCAAAGGTAGGGAAGGTATTCACCGTTACTTTGGCAGTATCCAGAGAACTGATATGGGCAGCAGTAAGGTCAAAGGCAAAGTCTATATCTCCCTTTTGGATACTCATAAGCTGCATGGAAGGATCGCTCATCTGCTGGAGGATAATGGTATCGATCTTTGCAGGAGTTCCCCAATAGTTGGGGTTCTTTTTAAGGATCAATACTTCGTTAGGAGTATAGGTATCCAGCACAAAGGGACCGCTGCCTATGGAAGCGCCGTCAAAAAAACGCTGACCATGATCAGTAGCCGGGTCGCCGGTGGCGCCGTTGATCTTGGCAGCATCGCTGTCATAGACCGCAAAGGCAGCTTCTGCCAAAAGGGCAAAGATGGCAGGGGTAACCTCGTTAAGTGTAACGGTCAGCTCATATTCGCCTGTTGCCTTTATCCCCGCAATAGGCTCTGCCAGGAAAGAAGGGTTTCCCTTCAAATTGATGAGCCGGTTAAAACAGAATTCCGCATCATAGGCGGTGAGGGTCTTCCCGGTAGTTGCCTTTACATTCTTTCGCAGGGTAAAGACATAACTTAAACCATCACTACTGATGGTCCATGACTCAGCCAAATTAGGCTGAATGCCGCTGGCGCTTTTGGGATCAAATTTGACAAAGGTATCGTATAACACCGGCAGGATCATATGAGCCGATTTTTCATAGGTCAGGGCCGGATCAAAGGTAGTATAATCAGCATTAATGCCGATAACGACCTGCTTTCCGGAAGCAGAAGCCCCTCCGCCTGAACTTTTTTCTCCCCCGCCGGCACTTTTTTTCAGCTGTAACTGGTTTTCAGTTTTTTTTCTTTTTCAAAACGCCGTATGGCCAGCTCTATAAGGTTTGTGATAAGTTCCGTATACCGGATGCCGGTGGCTTCCCACAGTTTTGGATACATGCTGATCTTGGTAAAACCCGGCATGGTGTTAATTTCGTTAACCAGTACGGCGCCGTCTTCTTTAAGGAAAAAATCCACACGGGATAAGCCCTGGCATTCCAGAACCTGAAAAGTCCGGACAGCCAGGTTCTGGATTTCCTTTACCTTTGCCTCCGGAAGTTTTGCTGGAATTTCCAGCGTTGCGCCGTCTGCGTCAAGGTACTTGGCCTCGTAGGAATAAAAATCCCTGGCGGCTTTTACTTCGCCGGGCAGGGATGCCCGGACTTCTTCGTTCCCCAGTACGGCGCATTCAATTTCCCTGCCGGGGATATTTTCTTCCAGGATCACCTTGGTATCGTAGGTAAAGGCTTCGTTCAAGGCGGCGTGGTATTCGTCTTCGCTGCGGACTTTGCTTACCCCTACGCTGGAACCCATGTTAACGGGTTTTACAAAAATAGGGTTTCCCAGTTTTTGGGTAAGATCCATAAAAGAAGGAACGGCTTCCCAATCGCGAAGCACAAGAAACTTGCCGATGGGTATGCCGCCATCCCTAAGAAGCCGCTTCATCACATCTTTGTCCATGCCCACGGCGGAACCAAGCACACTGGGGCCCACAAAGGGAATGTCCGCCAGTTTAAGGAGGCCCTGAACGGTGCCGTCTTCGCCAAAGGGCCCATGGAGTATAGGAAAGATCACATCAAGCTGGACGGCGGCATTACCGGAAACGGAAAGGCGGCCGGAACTTTCTGCAGGAAGTACCGCTTCGCCTGTTTTGCCGGTATTTAAACATATTTTTGCCGGATCATCGGCATGGCTGATAACTCCGCTTGCCTGGGTATGGGCGCCATAGATCCACCTGCCGCTTTTATCAATGCCAATGAGTATGGGGTTGAATTTTTCCCGGTCAATGGCTTCGTAAATGTTTTTTGCCGATTGGAGGGATACTTCGTGTTCTGCCGATTTTCCGCCGCACAGTATTCCTACATTGAGTTTTTTTGACATAATCACCTCAATTGTTCCGTCACTTCTTTAAAAGTCATCCGCCGGGGACCGGGGGTTTTGTCTTTTTTGTCCCGTATTTCCGTTTTAAGGGAAATGGGCATATCGCCGGAACCATGGTATTCACAGCGGCCCGCAGGAATATGCAGGGCTGTCTTTTCTCTGTTTAGTATACGGGAAACATACTCACTTATGGAAGAGAGTTTTGTTTCAAGTTCAACCCCATAGGGCAGCCCCGTTTCTTCCAGTTCACACACATCGTGAATGTCCGATCCGGCCACTGCGGGTAAATCCAGAATACGGGCATACTCATGGGCCTGGGCATCGTAGAGGGCTTGGTGGTTTCCCGCATTGGCGGTCTCTACGGCATCAACAAAATACGGAGCCAGATGAACCGCGTCAATATAGTGGTGCTGCCGGAATGGATGGGCATGGACAATACAGCCGCCATAACGGCGGACTTCCCGGAACTGATCTTCCCTGGTCCAGCGGACCATTTCCGGATGCTCCAGAAGCCAGGCCTTGTCCAGGCCGTAGACTAGGTAATCGTCACCGTCAAAGGTTTCTTCCCAGCCAAAAAATACATCCAGACCAAGTTTTTCTCCCTCGTTCCGGGCATCTTCGTAACCGGAACAAAAACCCTTGACCCATTCGGGCCAGGGCAGACGGCGGTCCAGCGAAGTGTTGCTGTTAAAAAAGTGATCGGTTACGATGATCCCCGTAAAACCCCGGTCCAGATAGGGCCGGATATACTCCGCTCCCCGGGAAACAGCACAGCCGCTGGCCTGGCAGGTATGAAGGTGAGTCTCGTACAAAAAAGCCATAGATGTCCTTGGTTTATTGTTTTCGCTTAAACCGGATCTGACAGATCCCGTCTCCTTTGGCAATGGTCTTCTTTAATTCCAGTTCACACCCAAAACTTTCTGCAATACCCCGGTCCCCTTCCATGGCCCAATCGCAGAGTTTGTCTATTTCTTCATCGGAACAGCCCTGCTTCTGCCATGCGGAAACGAGCGGACAATAGTGAAAATCCACATCAAAGGCAGCATCGGTAATGCCAAGAAATTTCATTTCAAAAATAGCCTGGCCCATGGGCGGGAAAAGTTTTTTCTTGAGGAGCCTACAGCTGCCCCCTTCCTGCTGCTTTGTCTGTCCGGCGGCGCTTTCAAGGCCGGTTAGGGCCCGTTTGCCATGGTAGATTCCACAGCGGCGTATGGCGGCGGGAACAAAGGTTTCCGGCTTGTATCCTTTTTTGCGGGCTTCATCGCAAAGCAGGTACATCCACAGCGCCCGGTGTTCAAAGAGGCTCCGGAGCTTCCGTACAAAAAAGCCTTTCTTTTTTGCTTCGTTTTTTATTCCCATGATCGCTCCCTTAGTCTTTTTTTCTGCCCATAACCAGGCGGGCCGCTTTTTTAAGCAGCCCCACTTTGCCAAAGAGCAGCCAGAAAAAGAAGAAACAAAAAAAGATAATTGGTATTCCAAAGATGACAATACCCAGCACAACCACCAGCATACCAGAGGCAAAACCGCCAAAAGAACCAAAGAGATTCCCGATGCGATCCCCCAGGGTATAATTAGACGAATAGCTGGTACTGTAAATATTCAACTCAATGGCGGCATAATCCACGAGGCTTGACAGTTGGGTAAGCTGGGTACCCAGCCAGTCAATTTCGTTTTGCAGTTCGGCAATGCGGGTTTCCACCTTCATAATGTCGTCAATATTTTGGGTACGGCTTAAGTATCCCTGGAATGTGGCAAGCAGGGTCTTTTTGGTGTTAAGCCGCCCTTCCATGTCATAATACTTAAGGGTTACATCCTCGGCGGTTTCGCTCCGGGACCGTACTTTGCCCAGCGTGCCGGTTTCTGCAAGGAGCGATTCGTAAAAAAGCTGCGGTACCCGGATAGTATACCGGGCGTAGTTTTCGTCAGAACGGGTCTGCTCCGAATATGCGTTGTATTTTTTTAAAAGCGCCTCAACGTGTAAATTGACTCCGCTTAGTCTGCCTTCGCCGTCTACCAGAGACTTGTCCGCTTCTACAGAAACTTCCGCCCGCTTTACCAGTTTGCGGGTTTGGGTTACAGCGCTTGCCGGGGCATCCAACTGGCGGGCTCCCCCCGTTTCAGCTGCTGCAGCATTCTCGGATTTAAAGCCGTCACCAGCGTAGCTGACGGAATCATCGTAAGAGCCGGACATACTTTCGCTTGACTGGGCCTCGGAAGAGCTTTTGGCGGCACATCCTGCCAGCAGCAAGAGGAGTGTCAGACAAAAAGAGACAAGCTTACCAATTTTTTTGCAAAAAGAACTTTGCATCGTACGCTCCTATAAAGTCCGGTAACATTCATCAATTACCGGGTGCAGAGAAGGAAGATCAAAACCCATGGTTAAAAGGTTTTTGCGGTCGGCGCTGTCTTCCCAGTCCATGTAGGGATCCGAATAGTGATCCCGAAGGAAATTGTACACCAGATCTTCCGCTTCTTCGGGGAGGTTAAAGAACAGCCCCTTGCCGGTTCCCAGGGTTTTGCGGATAGCGTTCCGGGCCTTGGCCAAAAAACGATCCTCGTATACATCGTAGGAACGGCCCGAAAGTTCCTTAAGTCTGTCCGACACGGAACCCTTGGCTTTACCCAGCGTTTTATTGTTAAACACCCGCTGTTTGGGCCGGGCCGGCGGCGGAGAAGCGGAAACAAACGGTGCGGGCCGGTAACCTTTTTGAACAGGCGGCGCCGATGCCAGCGGTTTGGGTACAGCGGGTTTAGGCGCAGGCTTGGGAGCAGTCACGGGCTTGGGCGGCATGACAGCGGGTTTAGGCGCAGCAACAGCCGGCCTTGGCGGCGCAATCGGCGCAGCAGCGGGTCTTATTAGTGCGGCTGGTTTGGGCGCAGCGGCAGCCGGCTTTGGCGGCGCTGCCGGTACAGCAACCGGCCTTGGCGGCGGAAAGGCCTTTGTTACAATGGTCGTTTTTGTTTCCTGGGCTGGTTTAAGTTTATAGGGAACCTTAACCGGTTTTGTTGTTTGCACCGCTTTGACTGGCTCTGCCGTTTTAAGCTGTTGTGATGACCGGGCAACAACTGCTGTCGGCCGTGTTTTGGGTACCTGTCTTTTTGGAGCAATTTTAGGCGCTGTCTTTGGCAGAGGTTTGGGAGCGATCCTGGGCAGGTTTTGCCTGGCAGCAGGTCTGGGTTTGGCGGGCTTGGCCGGAGTTTTCTGTTTCTGCGTTTTCTTCGCGGCAGAAGGAATTTTTGCAGATGCGGCTTTTGGCTGCCGGGATTTGGTTTCCTGCCTGGCTTTTGTTTCAATCTGCCTGGGCGCAGATTTTGCTGCACGCTCTTTTGATTCAGACTTTGCCGTTATTTGTTTTGGCGTTTTAGAAGCCGGAGCAGACAGGGCTTTGGGCTGGTTTGCCAGGGCATGTTTAATGGCGTTCCAACTCCGCTGGAGGTAGAGGTCTCCCTGGATAGAATAGTAATATCCGGTAACCAGGACACTCATGATAGAAGCAAGAATTTCATCGTCCCGGTGTTTTGCCTCTTGCCCGCGGCGTATGGCCATATACACATCGTAATTTTTCTTTCCGTACTTGCGGGAATAGAGAAAGAGGATCCTTTCAAAGGCAGGATCGTTCACCATAGCCCAGTACTTGATGCAGTAAGCCAGTATCTGATCTTCAACACGGGAAAAATCCGGTATTTCAATCCGGGCAAGATCGGCGGGAGAAAAGACAACCGCAGACAGATCGATAAACGGCCCATGACCGTACTTTTTTTGGTAGCGGTAGCTGTCCCAATCGGCCTTGACCAGGCGCTGCATTTCCGCATCTTCCATTTTGCGCTGGGCTTCAATACGGCGGCGGCGCTCTTCTTCCACAACCGAAAGGGTATCGGTCAGGTAGGCCCGGACCAGTTCGGTGGCTTTGCCGATGGATTTTACTTTAAGGTCCAGGGCGCTGGCATAGCGGAAAAAACGTTCCATTCCCGCTACCGCTTCGTAACGTTCCGGCGAAAGAAATTTTAGAATATCCTCTGCGGTTTTGATGGTGGAATAAACATCCTTTTCGTTAAAGGATTCCGCCAGGCCCGCAATGATCAAAAGGATCTGCTTGACCCGTTCCAGGGAACGGGCCCCCAGCATACGGTAGCCCTTGGCCAAAAGACCCCGAAAAGCCGGGTCATGGCTGCGGTAGGAACGGAGCAGCCATGTCCGGAAATCGTCATCGGGATAGCGGACCTTAAGCCGGTTTTGATAAAGGACCATGGCATCCCGGGACTGGCCGGTTGAGCGGAGGTAGTAGTATCGTTCTATATCAGGATCGTGATCAGGCAGCAGATTGGGATATTCCAAACGAAGCAGTTCATCCTGAATCTCGCTAATGTCCATTATATCATAGTATAGATTGAAAAAGAATGAGTGTCTATGGTAGGATTTTTAAATGATGATCAAAACTGCCCCCGTTTGGGGCCCCATTGTACTTACCGCGGTGCTTTTTTCCTGCGCCGAAAAATGGCCTCCCCGGGTGAACCTTGGCGAGGCATCTGCTCAGAGTTCCCCGGGCAATGCCGCCCTGGGTGAAGGTCTTTTTGCCAGGATCGATACAGACCGGGGCGAAATCCTTGTCAAGCTGGCGTATGAAAAAGCGCCGCTGGCGGTCTGTAACTTTGCCGCTCTGGCGGAAGGCAAAATGACCGTTTGTGGAGGCAAGCCTTACTATAACGGCCTTGCTTTTCACCGGGTTGTTCCCAATTTTATGATCCAGGGGGGCGATCCCCTGGGTAATGGCCGGGGCGGGCCTGGGTATCAATTCCCCGATGAATTCGACCCTTCCCTGCGGCATGATGGGCCGGGGGTCTTGTCCATGGCCAATGCCGGGCCCGGTACCAATGGCAGCCAGTTCTTTATTACCCACAAAGAAACCCCCTGGCTGGATGATAAACATACGGTGTTTGGCAGAGTGGTGGAAGGTCAGCGGGTGGTTAACGCCATTCAGCAGGGCGATAAAATTAAAACCATTACCATTGTGCGGAACGGGTCTGCGGCCCAGGCCTTTAAGGCCGATCAGGCTGCCTTTGACGCGCTTTTGGCCCAGGCAAAAACAGCGGCCGCCGAAAAAGCCGTCTCTCGCCGCCAGGCGGATCTGGCTCAGGTTTCTGCCAAATACCCCGGCCTTAAAACCGATGCCAACGGTGTTCAGTATGTGATCCAGAAAGAGGGGAATGGCGCCAAACCCCAGCAGGGTAATACCGTCCAGGTAAACTATACGGGTATGTTTCTTTCCGGCGAAGTGTTCGATGCTTCCGCAGCCCACGGCGGTCCGTTGGAATTCCAGGCGGGCATGGGCCAGGTAATTTCCGGCTGGGACAAATCGGTACTGGATATGAAGATAGGCGAAAAGCGGGTGGTGGTTATTCCCCCTGAACTGGCCTACGGCGAACGGGGAGCGGGAGGTGTTATACCACCCAACAGCTTTCTGGTGTTTGAAATGGAACTGGTTGGAATTAAATAACAGGCAACAGGCCGCCCGCGCTTAATCAGTACTTTCATCTTTCTCTGAAAGGGCCGCGAAAATCCACGCGGCCTTTGTATTTACCGCTATAAAAAACACTACACTTAAAACAGGGAATGTTCATGAAATTAAAAAAAACAGCCAATGGCGGTAAAAATCGTCTTGCGGTTATTTGTCAGACTTGAACATTCAGGGTTACTATAAGAATATGGCAAAGTATTTTCAGGGCGAAGACATTAGAGAAATTTTCAGCAGGAATCTAAGATTCTTTCGGGACCGGAAACACCTTTCCCAGTTCGCCCTTTCCAATAAAGCCGGGCTGGCACACAACTTTGTTAACGATATTGAAAACAGGAAAAAATGGGTATCTCCGGAAACCATAGCAAAACTTTCGGTAGTGCTGGATGTGGAACCCTATCAGCTTTTTATGACCAATCCCCTGAACGGCAAAGAAACCAAACGAATCCACCTGTACCTTGATGAGTTAAACGACCGGTTTAATGAAGCGGTCGGCGAAATCAAGGAATCCTATCTTTTACAGGATGACGAAAAAATCCGGTAAACTTCACTTGCCAAGAATAGTTTTCACCCTTACAGTATAATAATGACTATTATCGCCGCCCCCGATTCGTTTAAGGGGAACATGAGCGCCGCCGAGGTATGCGCCGCCATTGAAGAAGGAATACTCCGCTTTGACCCCGCCGTGGAAGTGCTTAAACTTCCCCTGGCGGACGGCGGGGAAGGGACTGCCAGGGCATTAACGCTGGCGGCGGGCGGCCATTTTACGGAGGCCCGGGTAACTGGCCCCCTGGGGGATCCGCTTAACGTTACGTTTGGCCTTATCCATGGCGGAAAAACCGCCGTATTGGACATGGCTTCCGCTTCGGGGATAGAACTTGTTCCCCGGGAAAAACTTAACCCCATGCGGGCCACAAGTTATGGTACGGGGGAACTTATTGCCGCCGCTTTGGATACGGGGGCCCGGGAACTGCTTATCGGCATTGGAGGAAGCGCTGTCAACGACGGCGGCATGGGTATGCTGGCTGCTTTGGGTTTCCGGCTGCTGGATGGGAAGGGTAATCTTATAGAACGATCCGCCTGGCAAAACAGGGGTGCGGAACCGTTACAGGATGCGGCCCGGTTTGATCCTTCCGGGGCGGATCCCCGGCTTAAAGAAACCGCCATCACCGTTGCCTGCGATGTAACCAATCCCCTCCTGGGTCCCCGGGGTGCGTCTGCGGTTTTTGGCCCCCAGAAGGGAGCGGACCCGGCCATGGTTAAGGCCCTGGACGAAAGGCTGGCAAAACTGGGACAATGCTGGATCGATGCGGGACTGGTTTCCGGTAAAGCAAATCCCGGTTCAACGGGACTTGCTCTACTGGAACAGCCCGGCGATGGCGCTGCGGGCGGAGCCGGGGCGGCTCTGCGGGTTTGCCTGGGAGCAAAAATTGAATCCGGCGCCATGCTGGTAATGAAACACGCAGGTTTTTTTGAAAAGATCCGCAGGGCGGATTTGGTAATTACCGGTGAAGGTATGACCGACAGCCAGACCGCCGGGGGTAAACTTTGCTCTGTGGTGGCCCGGGAAAGCCGCAAAGCGGGCATTCCCGCGGCGCTGCTTTCCGGCGGCCTGGGAGGAAATCTTTCGGTATTGTTTGATATGTTCGATTATGCGGTTTCCATTTCTTCGGGTGAAACAAGCCTGGATGAAATGATCGCCATGAGCCGGCGGGATCTAAGCTTTGCTGCAGAAAACCTGATCCGGGCTCTATGCCTGGGTAAAAAATAAAAGGGAAATGGTGTTTATGGAAGATTTAACTGGAATGACTATCGAAACCGTCAAAGAATGTATAACAGGTTTTATTGCAGCGATCAAGCAAAACGAAAAAAAACTTGCCGCACTAAAAGAAGAAACTGAACACGAGGCGGCTCTCTTTGAAAACAAAGCCGCAGAGATAAAGGCCGAAATAACGGAACTAAAATCCAAGGTGCAAACCATGATTCAACAGCTGCCAAATATGGCCGCCGGTGAACGTAATAAGCGGGATCCCGGCGGGGAGATAACATTCAACGATTTGGAAGCGGCTCTGGGAGCGCTTAAGACAAAGTTGGAATAGTACATGGCCCGCACTCCTCTGCTGCCGGACCGGCGGCGGCCCCTGGTATTCGCTCACCGGGGGTATTCTTCCCAGGCGCCGGAAAATACCATGGCGGCTTTTAGAAAAGCCCGCGAAACAGGCAGTCCCGGCATAGAACTGGATATCCACGTTACAGCAGACGGAAAACTTGTGGTGGTCCACGATGATACCTTTATCCGCACTGCACCGCCGGATAACAATGGCGGCGGCAAAAAACCGGAAGAACTGAGTTACAACGAAATAAAACACATTGATGTGGGCTCTTTTTTTGGCCCCCGGTGGTCCGCCGAAAGGCCGCCGCTTTTGGAAGAGGTGCTGGAAGAATTGTGCCCCGCCATGTATGTGGATATTGAACTTAAATCGCGAAAAACAAAGGACGATTCCCTGCCGCTTCTGCTGGCGGAAAAATTAAAAACTCTGGGGGAAAAGATCAGCAGAGCGGTAACGGTTTCTTCATTTAATCCATTTTGTCTCAAATCATTTAAACGGTTTTGGAACGGCATACGGGAAACCGGATCTTCCGCCGGTTTGGCTGATATTCCCACGGCGATTATCTGGTGTGCCGATACAGAGGTACCCTGGCTGCTTCGCCATGGATCCGGCCGCTTTATATCCGGCTGCGATTACCTAAAGCCCATCCACAAACAGGTAAGGCCCCTGTCGATGTTTCGCTTTTCCCTGGAAAACCGGCCGGTAGTTTCCTGGACCGTTGACGATTGCAGACTGGCAGAAAAATGTATACAGTCCGGCTGCGAAGGAATTATCACTAACCGGCCCGGGGATATGGTACCGCTATGGAAATAACAAGTCTGCCCGCCGCTGATGCAGCGCCGCGGTCTTCCCTCCTGCGATCCGGTTCGGCGCTGTCGCTTATGACGCTGGTATCCCGTGTGTTGGGACTGCTTCGGGAAATGACCAAAGCGGCTCTCCTGGGAACCAGCGCCCTGTCGGACGCTTTTTCCGTGGCATTCATGATCCCCAACTTGTTCCGCCGTCTTTTTGCGGAAGGGTCCATTGCGGCGGCCTTTATTCCCACCCTTAAAGAATACCTTTTAAAAAACAAAACCGGGGAAACCGTCATGGGCCAATCCAAAAGCCGTTATGATGAACAAACGGTGGAATTTATTTCTTGTATGTTTACCTTTCTTACCTTTTTTGTAAGTCTGGCGGTGGTATTGGGGGTACTGCTTTGTCCGTTGATCGTTCCCCTTTTTAGCATGAAGGCCTTTGATGAGACAATACTTCTTACCCGGATTATGTTTCCCTTTTTGGCGTTTATTTCCATCGCCGCCCTTTTCCAGGGTATCCTTAACAGCGTTCATGTGTTTACCCCTTCGGGGCTTGCGCCGATTTTGCTTAACCTGGTAACCATTGCCTGCGCCTACGGGCTTTCGCCGTTTACCAAAAATCCCGCCAGGGCGATGGCGGTGGGTATTATCATTGGGGGATTTCTGGAAGCGGCCATACAGTTTCCCTTTGTATGGCGAAAGGGTTTCCGCTTCTTTTTTACCGGCCTTGGCAGGGCGGTAAAAAATCCCGGTACCCGGACGGTATTGCGGCTTATCGGCCCCACTATCATAGGCATGGCGGCGTATCAGCTTAACGACCTGGTGTCCACCGCTTTGGCAGGTTATGCCGGGGAAGGAGTGGTGTCGAGCCTCCAGTATTCGCTCCGGCTCCAGGAATTGATCCTGGGGGTTTTTGCGGTTTCTATCGGCACGGTATTGCTGCCGGACCTGGCAGAACATGCCAAGACAAACCGCTGGGAAAACTACAACCAGCGGCTGTCCCAGGCTATGGACATTATCGCCCTTATCACTATCCCAATTACTTTTTTCTTTCTTGCCCAGGGCGAGACCTTGATACGCCTCCTTTTCCAGACCCGGAGTTTTAACGAAGAATCGGTGGCCCTGACCTATGGGGCTTTTGTGTTCCATATGCCGGGTTTGTTTTTTATTGCGTTAAACCGCATTTTGGCGCCGGCTTTTTATGCCCAAAGCGATTCCCGTTCCCCCACCCTGGCGGGAATACTTTCCTTTGCGGTAAACATAACTTTGGCGGCGGTCCTGGTGAGACCCATGCGGGGTTCCGGCGTAGCGCTGGCCTTAACCATAGCCAGTGCGGCCAATACGGGGCTGCTGCTGGTTTTTCTGGGCCGCAACCCCAGGATTGCTGTAAGCAAAGCCCTGGGACCGGCAATCCTCTATGCGGTAAAACTGATTGCCTTTTCCGCTTTTGCCGCTGTGCCGGTGTTTCTCTTGGGCCCCCGCTTCAACACATTCTGTGCAAACCTGGGTACCGGCCGCCTTATCCGTCACGGCCTTCCCCTGGCCGTTGAAGGCCTGGGGTTTGCCGCCATTGGTATTGCGCTCCTCTTGATAAGCGGAGATAAACAGATCAAAGCCCTGCGGGGAATATTCCGCAGAAAAAAAAGCGGTTGAATAAAATGTTTGGCAAGGATCATGTTAGGGCTTAAACACCTTATCCGCCCGGCCGGAAAACCAGTTAAAAATGGCCTCTGCCCGGTTGGAAAAAGATCCGCCGATACGATCATTCAGGCCGGGAAAGGACGATGCCTTGGCAATGGATACGGCGTACAGTAAAAGATATTCATCCGCATCGTAAACCGCCACAATGGAACGGAGTTTGTTTTTTGCTATTGCCGGAATTATACCGTAACTCATGTCGGTAAGATTTTCCTGAACAAAGATAAGAGAATCTGGCCGGGCATAGTAATCGTAACGGTATACATTATCCCCAAAGGAATTATCTTTTTGCCGCGCATAGATGGTTAATTCCGCCGGGGGATTTGTGTAGCTGGGATCCGGCTGGGGGGAAGCGCCGTCGGGTCCGCTGACTACCGTGGAAGTTTCGTAAAAGGTGTGCATCTGTTTTCGCCGTATTGAATAATACTGTAGTCCCGCTAAACTGCTTAGGGACAGGGTTTGGTTAAATAAACTTGTCCGCTGTCCGTCGGTCCACGGAGCGGCAGAAGGTTTACGATAGAGGGACAGGGTTTCCACAAAAAAGCTGGGGTTCTGTTCCCGGATTATCCGGCTTGTCAGGTCCTTTATGTTTTGATCCCGGGGAATAAGGATGGCGGAAGGATTTTTTGCCTGAACCCGGGTTAGTTTTTCTCCGCGCTTAAGGGCCGCGGCGTTTTCCGTACCAACCAGATCCGCAAGAGAAGCGGCATGGATTTGCCCGGCCTCTCCAAGAATAAACAGCGCCAAAATGAATACAAGGCTCCTCTTTTTCATACATAACAGTATAACGCCGAACCGGAGGAAAAGGCAATCCGGCTCTCCTCTAAAGAGGAATCCCGGTTTCCACTAAAGTTGGAATCCTACTCCAAAATGGTTATTTCTACCCGCCGGTTGGCGGCCATACCTTCGGCAGTGCTGTTGTCTCCTCTAGGATGTTCCGCACCATAACCATGAACAGTGATTTCCCCGGGCTGTCTTGCTTTTAGAACAATAAGGTAATCCGCCACTGCCCGAGCCCGCAGAAAACTGGTTTGCAGGCGCCCTTCTTCGGTTCCCGCCAGAGCGGTATGGCCTGTTACCAAAATCCGCCTGCCGGGGATGGTTCTAAGAATATCCGCAATTTCCTCTAGTTTTCTCTTTTCGTCTGCGGCCAGTTCTGCCGAATTGCTCAGAAACTGGATATTGGAAAGGCTGATGGTAACCCCCTGATCGGCGGCCGTGGCAGTAGTGCCTGTTACCGATCTGTTGGTTAGCTGGGTGTTTATTTCCTCTGCCAGGGCTTTTCGTTCAGCCTGGCGCCGGGCCTCTTCTTCTTTGCGGGCTGTTTCTTCTTCTATCCGGCTGGCAGCCCTGCTGGCCGCTGCTTCTTCTGTTCTGCGTTTGGCCTCTTCTCTGCGGGCTGCCCATTCTTCCGCATTGCGGCGGGACTCTTCTGCCCTGATAACGGCTCTTTCCTCTGCTTTTCGGTTAGCTTCTTCTCTGCGGCGGATCCATTCTTCTGTCCGGGGAATGGCAGCGGCAGCCCTGTTTGCCGCTGCTTCTGCTGTCCTGCGCTGGGCCTCCTCTCTAAGGCGGGCCCATTCCTCTGCCTTAAGACGGGCCGCTTCCGCCCTGGCTGTTGTTATTTCTTCCGTTCTGCGGTTGGCCTCTTCCCTGATGCGGGCCCATTCCTCTGCCTTACGGCTGGCTTCCACGGCCCTGTTTGCCGCCACTTCTTCTGCCCTCTGGCGCACCGCTTCCCAGTGGGCAGCCCATTTTTCTGCCTTACGGTTTGATTCCGCAGCCTTGTTTGCTTCCACTTCTTCTGATCTCTGGCGGGCCACTTCCCGGTAGGCGGCCCATTTATCCGCCCTGCCTGCCGTTTCTTCCGTCACGGAACCAGCTTCCTGCCCTATACAGACGGACAGGCAGACAAAGATCAGTATGAGAATAAGCATATTTTTCATGGAAAAAGTATACACCGATATTGAAAAAAGTGCAGTCCTTTACTGCTGTTTTTTACGAAATTATGGAGCCGGTTTTATTACCGAAAGATGAAGCTCGTCAAGCTGCTTTTGTTCCACTTCGCCGGGGCAATCGTCCATGGGGCTCTGGGCAAAGGAATTCTTGGGAAAGGCAATAACTTCCTTTATAGAGGTTTCTCCCGCCATAAGCATCACCAGCCGGTCCAGGCCGGGGGCTATGCCTCCGTGGGGGGGGGCTCCGTACTTAAAAGCATTGGTAAGAAAGCCAAATTTGGTTTCCGCTTCTTCATCGCTTATTCCTGCGATGGAAAAAATCCGCTTTTGCAATTCCGGCTCGTGGATTCTTATGGAGCCCGATGCCAGTTCATAACCGTTAAGAACAAGGTCGTACAGATCGCCCTTAACCGAACCGGGATCGGATTCCAGCGAAGGGTGGTACTGTTCCTGGGGATACGAAAACATATGATGCGCCGCTTCCCAGCCTTGTTTTTCTTCGTTGTATTCAAAGAGGGGGAAGTCCAGGATCCACACAAACTCGAAAGGTCCGTTTGTTTTGCCGTTTTTGCCGGAGGTTTTTTCGCCCGGTGCGGCGGTCAATCCCAGGTCTTTGCCAAGTTTGGAGCGGACCGCCCCCAGGGCTGTGTTGGCTGTCTTTCGTTTTGCATCCGCCGCTATAAGGATAAGATCCCCGGGGCCTGCGCCCAGTCCCCGGATAATTGCTGCCGCCGGGTTGTCCGGGGCATTTGGCATTTTGTCCTCTCTGGCAAAAAATTTGGAGACACCGCCTTCCAGGACTGCGGCTTCGGCACCGCTGCCGGAACTTACCTTCATCCACGCCAAACCTTTGGCCTTGTAAATTTTTGCATGGGCTTCCAGTTCTTCTATCTGTTTGCGGGAATAGGGGGTCTTCATCATATCCGCCGGAACTACCAGCGCCTTGACTGCACCGCCTGCGGCGAGGGCATCCTTAAAGGCCTGGAAACCGCCTGATTCCACATAGGGATCAAAATCCTTTAGGGGAAGGTCAAAGCGCAGGTCCGGTTTATCGGTACCATACTTTTCCATGGCCTCTTCATAACTAAGCCGCTTAAAATGCGGGGGAAGATCAAACCCCAGGGTTTTTTTAAACACATGGCCCATAAGGCCTTCGGTCATGGCAAGCACATCGTCCCGGCCGACAAAACTCATTTCAATATCAATTTGGGTAAACTCCGGCTGTCGGTCGCCCCGGGCATCTTCATCACGGTAACACCGGGCAATCTGAAAATATTTGTCGAACCCCGATGCCATAAGAAGCTGTTTGTACAACTGGGGCGATTGGGGAAGGGCATAAAACTTACCCGGATAAAGCCGGGAGGGAACCAGATAATCCCGGGCGCCTTCGGGGGTGGACCGGATAAAGGTTGGCGTTTCTATTTCGTAAAAACCCTGGGATGTCATCCATTCCCGGACGGCAAAAGCCGTATCGTGGCGGAGTTTTATACGCCGCTGCATTCCCGCAGAACGGAGATCCAGGTACCGGTACTTGAGCCGCAGATCTTCGTTGGCGTTGGTTTCTTCTTCGCTTACCTGGAAAGGAAGAACCTCAGAGCGGTTAAGGATAACCAGCTTTTGCACCGCCACTTCAACTTCGCCGGTTTTCATATCGGGGTTTATCATTGAATCGGGCCGGGAGCGGACCAGGCCTTCCACGGCAATACAATATTCGTTGCGGAGTTCCGCAGCCAGGGCGCTTAGTTCCGCCGGAGCATCTTCGTCAATAACCGTTTGGGTAATACCATACCGGTCCCTAAGGTTAATAAAAGTTATGCCCCCGTGATCCCGTTTGCGGTTTACCCATCCGTTAAGGGTTACGGTTTTTCCCGTTTCGGTTTTGCGCAGGGCTCCGCAATTGACCGTTCGTTTATGCTGTTCCATACAATGTATCATACCCGGTGTTTTGCTGTGAAACAAGGACCGTCAATATGCGGGTGCATACATACTGTACCTTACACAGGTATAGTAGTATACTTACACGAAAAAATATGAACAACCACCACCGGCCCCCATTGGCTGCTGCGGCCTTTTTTTTGCTGTTGTATCTTTTTCTCCGCTTTTCTCCCTATGGGGCATTGGCTCTTTTTTTGGAACGGCCCTGTAGTACCCGCTTTTTTGATCGCCGGGGGAATCTTGTGCAGATAGTTCCCCTGGAAGACGGCCTGCGCCGGGAATACGAGCCGGCCATACCACCCGCTGTGGCGGCAGTTTTTATCAGTGCCGAGGATGAGCGGTTTTACGGCCACGCCGGCATTGATCCCTTATCGGTACTGCGGGCGGCTTTTCAAAATATCCGGGAAGGCCGGAGGGTAAGCGGCGCTTCGACTATTACCATGCAGCTGGCCCGGATCATCGCTCCCAAAAAAGGACAGCGTGGTTTTGCCGCAAAAGCGGCAGAGGCATTTAATGCACTGCGGCTGGAAGTCCGTTTTTCTAAAAAAGAGATTCTTTCCATGTACCTTAACGCCATCCCCTTCGGTTTTCAAACCGAAGGGATAGCTTCGGCGGCCCGGAATTTTTTTGCCGCCGATCTTGACGTTCTTTCCCCGGCGGAAACATTTTGTCTGGCGGTAATTCCCCGGCGGCCGGCGGCGTACAACCCCCTTACCGAAAAGGCTGCCTGTGTGGAAGCTGCCCGGAAACTGGCAGGACGTTTTGCGGAAAACCCATACCGGGCCGCCGCTTTTCCCCTTTATGCTTCCCTTAGCGGCGGCGATTGGGAAACCCTCCGGCCGGAGCGTTTTCAGTATCCCAACTATATGCCAAACCTGGTGTATCATGTTTATTCCCGCTTCTCTGGTCTTTCCGATTATGTACTTTCTGCGGATTTGGAATTGCAGACTTTTGCGGAGGATCTTGTGGGATCCAATCTGCGCCGTTATGCTTCTTCCCGGCTTTCCAATGGGGCGGCCATTGTCATTGATAACCGGACCGGAAAAGTGCTTGTCTGGGCAGGCGGCGCTTACGATGATGGAAGTGAAATTGACGGCGTATTGGTACGCAGCCAGATGGGGAGCAGCATGAAGCCCTTCCTCTATGCCATGGCGCTGGAAAAGGGTTACAAACCTTCTGATGTACTGGCGGACATTCCGTCCAAATATGGCAGCAGCGAAGTGTACATACCCCGGAATTTTAACAACCGTTTTAACGGCCCTGTGCTCTTTCGTACCGCGCTGGCTTCAAGCCTTAATATACCTGCGGTGGATCTGCTCTACCGCCTGGGGGTACAAAACTATGGACAGTTTCTGGCCGCTGCCGGTTTTGCCTTGAGCCCGGAAGAAACAGAAGCCGCAGGGCTGGGGCTGGCCCTGGGCAATGCCCCGGTAAGCCTTGCAGAACTGGCCGCGGCATTCAGCGTTTTTCCCCGGGACGGCCTTAGGCTTTCACTTGGTTTTGACCAGGGGGAAAAATCCGGTATACGCAGTGATTCTGCCGAACGGATAATGAGCGCCGACACGGCGCGGATTATCTGTTCCATTCTTTCTGATCGCAGCGCACGGCTCCTTGCCTTTGGAAGGGGAACAAACTTCGAGACTCCTTTTCCCGCCATGTTCAAAACCGGAACGGCCAATCAGTATCAAAGCATTGTTGCGCTTGGAGCCACAACTCGTTTTACCGCCGCGGTGTGGATGGGGAATTTTTCGGGCGTTACGGTGATGGGCAGAACCGGAAGTTCTCTCCCCGCTTCGGTGGTCCGCTCACTCTTGATGCGGGCAGAAGGCGTTTCGGAACGAGGGCCCTTTCAACGGCCCGTGGAACAATTCCGCGAACCCGGGGGATGGATCAAAGTTCCCGTCTGCGCTCTTTCGGGACTTGCGCCATCCGCTGCGTGTCCTTCGATAATCGAAGAATTCGAGCGGCCTGATTGGACAGGCGAAAATTGTACCTGGCACAGCGATTCGGGAAAAGTGGTGTACCCGCCGGAATACCAGAGCTGGTTTTTTTCCTTTCCCCGGGAAGGGGACATCGACTATTCCGCCGCGCCATTGGAAATTATGACCCCCCGGGACAACTATGTTTTTCTTCCGCCGGGTGGAACAGGCAGCAAGAGCATACCGGTAGAAGTAACCGGCGGCAGCGGCGATGAACTTACCGTGGACTATAGCGGCGAAGTTTTTACCGTTCCCCGGCCTTTTGTGTTTTTCCTGCCCTACAGACCGGGCCGCCATACCCTAACGGTAACAAACGGCAGTGAAAGCGATACAGTGCGGTTTAGCGCGGAATAAAAACAAAACCCCGCCGCAGGCGGCCTTTAGCGGGGAACCTCATTGTAATTCGTTCAGTAAACCGGGAAACATCCCCAGGCTACGTTTAAGTATCCCCTGGATATGGGCAATGGCGATTCCATAGTTGGTAAAGGGAATGTTCTGATCCGCAGCACAGTCCCGGCGGTACTTCATTTCCCGTTCGTTAAGCATACAGGCCCCGCAATGGAGAACCAACTTGTAGGGCGAAAGATCCCCGGGGAATTCGCCGCCGGAGGTAAATGCAAATTCGGGATTTTTCCCCGTGTGCTGTTTAATCCACCGGGGCAGTTTAACCGTGCCAATATCGTCACACTGCCGGTGATGGGTACATCCTTCGCAGATGAGGATTTTGTCACCGTCTTCGATATGGTCAAGCGCCGTTACTCCCCGGACAGCGGCGGCAAGAAAACCCTTAAGCCGGGCAAAGAGAATAGAAAACGACGTAAGGGGAATGTCCGGCGGCGTATCGGCAGAAACCCTGGCAAAAGCCTGGCTGTCGGTAACCACGAGGGCGGGTTTTTTCCCCAGCTGCTCCAGCGTTTCTTTGAGCTGAAATTCCTTTACCACCATAGCCGCCGCATCCGCCTCCAGCACATCCCGGATGGTCTGCTGCTGGGGAAGGATCATCCTGCCCTTGGGGGCCGCCGAATCAATGGGCGTTACCAATACAACAAAATCACCTGGTTTAACAAGGTCTCCCACAATGCGCAGTTTAAAGTCTTCGGTTTTTGCCAGAGCGGCAATTTGTTCTTTAAGTTCCCGGATGGCGGCGCCTGTTTTTGCGCTGACAAAAATGGCAGGGCCCGCATCGGTTGTTACAGGATTCGCCTGAGCGGGGCCCGCTTTATCCCTTGAGGCTGAACCGGCGGCCAGCAAATCACTTTTGTTATACGCAATAATGTAGGGAATGTTTTTTTCCCGGAAGAGGGCAATTAATTCTTTTTCCGAACCGGAAAGTTCCCCGCCGGTATGTTCCGTTTCTGCGGCGTCCACCGCCAAAACTGCCACGTCGGTTTTGTTAAGGACCTGCCGGGCTTTCCGGATCCGCTGCTCCCCCAGCGCACCCTCGTCGTCAATTCCCGGTGTGTCGATGATCAGCACCGGCCCCAGGGGGAGCAGTTCCATGGATTTGGAAACCGGGTCCGTGGTGGTTCCCTTGATTTCCGAAACAATAACCAGGTCCTGGCCGGTGACGGCATTAACAAGGCTTGATTTACCTGCATTACGGCGGCCAAAAAATCCGATATGAACCCGGTTGGCCTGGGGTGTGTCATTCATGCTCATAGGTACAGTGTAGTTCTTATTTTTACCTTTCGGCAAGAACCGTATCACCCGGGCCAGATGCCCGAAATATATGCGGATAAATCCATTTTGATGGGCATAAGGTAAAGGTTAAAACTATTTGATTCGCAGAACTGCAGTACCTGCCGGGCAAAGCTGATATTCCAGTCCAGGTCGAGCCTGAACGAGCGGGGAAAGATCGCCCTGTTCCGGGATTCCCAGTATTGCCGGTTCCCCGCAGTTAATACCGGGGCAATTCCCCAAAAAACCCGCTTCCCCTCCAGATATTCGGCATAAATTTCCAAGAGCCGCAAATCAAAAAAAGGCTGGCTCATAAAACCTGCAGCTCCCGCTGCTTCCTTGGCCGTTAGGTAATCCAGCTCGTAACGGATATTGGTTCTGTAGGGATCAAAGGCGGCGTATATTTCCAGCTCCGGCAGTTCGGCTTTAAGTTTTTTGATAAAAGGAATGGTGGGCGAATCCGTTAACTCCTCCATGGAGTTAACGGAGTATGTTTTACTATCCGCCGCCGGTGAATCCCCGGCAATAACCAGCGCTTTTGTGATAGACTGTTCCCGGAAAAAATCCGTTAAAGGAAAAGCTTCGTCCAGCGAAAAGTCCCTGGCCCTTAGATGGGGAATAAGCGTTTTATCCAGCGGCGGCTGGGTCTTTAAGATACCGCAGGCTTCCCAGGAACGGATGGGAAAACGCAGCAAATCGGGAATGTTGACGCAGGTAATACCGGGATACGATTTGCAGATCCCCGCATCCGTCTGTAACGAAAGCAAATTGCGGGGCACCATTTCCAAAGAAACTTCCATTGCCGTAGCATACTCCGTAATTGCGGTTTCCGCAATTGTGTGCTACCATCGGGATTATGCATAAATCCCCGGTATATCCGCGTCTGCTTTTTTTATTCCTTGCCTTGTGCCTTCTTTCCTGCAGGAAGGATGCCGATAACTCCGGTGTTTCCGCTGGGCCAAGTGCGGCCCGGCCGGGATTGCAGCAAAGGGGAGACCGGTTTACCATTGGTTTTTCCATCGCCACAGCCACCTTTATTGTTGAACGGTGGAATAAGGATCTTAAGATCTTTACCAGTGCAGCCCAGGAATTGGGCGCCGATGTAATCGTTCAGCTTTCCGCCGGAGGCATACAGGAACAGATATCCCAGATCAACTACATGGTAAACCAGAATATCGATATCCTGGTGGTAATTGCCCACGATACGGAACTTATCGCCGAAGCTATACGGCAGCTTAAGGATGCGGGAATTCCTGTCATCGCCTACGACCGGCTTATCCAGGGAGTTCCCCTGGATGCGTATGTTTCCTTTGATTCCCGCGAAGTGGGCCGCCAGTTTGGCAGGGCGCTCCGTTCCGCCGTACCCCAGGGGAATTATCTGGCGGTGAACGGTTCCATCCACGATGTAAACAGTTCCGACATAAGCGCAGGACTCCATGAAATTATCGATCCCCTCATCCAGTCCGGGGCCGTACATTTGCGGGAAATCTGGCTGGAAGAATGGAGTTCCGACGAGGCCCTGGAAAAAATTGAAGGTATCTTTGAGGAAACGGTAGATTTTGATGCCATCATGGGGGGCAACGATGCCATTGCCGGAGCGGCAATACAGCTTTTGGCCGAACGCCGCCTGGCGGGTAAAGTTGTTGTGGTAGGCCAGGATGCGGCGGCTATGGTGGTAAAGGAATTTCAGCTCAAAGAAACGCTGGAGCAGCTGGGGAAAAAACCCGCCCTCGTGGTTACCGACAGCCAGGCTTTTGCCAGGGTTTCTGCCGATACGCCGCCG